>SLPC01000157.1 GCA_007132185.1 Anaerolineae bacterium
CTCCAGCTCACGGGCGGCCGGGCTATCGAGGGTCAGGGCGTTCAGGGTTGCAAGCATCGCCTGTTGGTGCGTCGCGGCCTGCTGACGCACATAGTCCTCCGAGCCGGCGGCGTCCAGCCTGGCCAGTATCTCGGCCAGCACGGCGTCGTCGGTAAGCGCCCCTGCGGCAGCAGGGGAAGCGTCGTCCGTAAGCGAAGCGTCGCCCGTAAGCGAAGCGTCGTCCGTAAGCGAAGCGTCGTCCGTAAGCGAAGCGTCGTCCGTAAGCGAAGCGTCGTCCGTAAGCGAAGCGTCGTCCGTAAGCGAAGCGTCGTCCGTGTCTTGGGTGCCGTACAGCTCGTGCAGTCGAGACTCGCCCCGTTGGCGCTCCCACGCCAGGGCGTGAATGACAGGCAGGGTCATCTTGCGCGTGGCCAGATCACTGGCGGCCGACTTGCCGGTGATGGCGGGGTCGCCCCAGATGCCCAGCAGGTCGTCGGTCAACTGAAAGGCCAGGCCCAGATGGCGGCCAAAGCGGCCCAGGGCGTCGACCATCGCTCCATCGGCATCCCCCAATAGGGCGCCGAGACGCGTGGACGCGGCAATCAGCGCTGCTGTCTTGCCGGCGATCATCTCGCCATAGGCCTTCTCGGTGACATCCAGGCGTCCCTCAAAGGAGATGTCCAGGTGCTGGCCTTGACAGAGGGCGAGACAGGTCTCGTCGAATTGCTGCGCCACCTGAACGATGGTTCGCTCCCGATAGCCATAGTCGCGCAGCCGATAGACGGCCAGGCGCGCCAGAGTCCACATGGCATCACCGGTGTTGATCCCCTGGGCCAGGCCCCATAACTTCCATATGGTTGTGCGATGATGCCGCAGGGGGCTATTGTCCTCGATGTCGTCGTGGATCAGCGAAAAGTTGTGCACCAGCTCGATGGCGGCTGCGGCGGGCACCGCCCGCTCCCAGATGCCACCCACCGCCTCGCAGGCGAGCAGGCAGAGCACCGGACGCAGGCGCTTGCCGCGCGCCCCCTGTATCGGGTCGCCGTCGGTATTGGCCCAGCCCAGGTGGTAGCGCATCATGTCGTACAGCGGCGCGTGCACGGGGGCAGGCGGGCTGACGATCTCTTGCAGTTCGGCCTCGATGGCGTCCAGATAGGGCGACAGATCAAGAGCCATCGGCTGCGCTCCTCACATAGATGCGCTCGGGCACCAGGTCGGCGACCGTGCGAGAACCGGTGCAGAACAGGGCGATGGACAACTGCCGCTGTGTGACCTCGAGCTGTTGATGCAACGCCTCCTCGGACACCAGAGCCGCCAGCAGCAGCGGGCGGGCCATGCCTACCAGGTTGGCGCCCAGTGCCAGACACTTGGCTACGTCGACACCGGTCGCGATCCCGCCACTGGCGATGAGGGGCAGGTCGGGGCAAGCGTCGCGGGCCTGCATGAGGGCTTTGGCCGTCGGCAGGCCCCAATCGTCAAAGGCGATGGCCACCTGGCGCTCCCGCTCCGATTCTAGCCGGTGGCCCTCCACGCGGCTCCAGGAGGTGCCCCCGCTGCCGGCCACGTCGACAGCGGCCACCCCCGCCTCTTGCAGACGACGCGCCGTCTCACCGGTGATGCCCCAGCCCACCTCTTTGACGATCACGGGGTAAGGCGCCTGTCGGCACAGGGCCTCGATCTTGGCCAACAACCCCGAGAAATCGGTGTTGCCGCCGGGCTGGATCATCTCCTGCAGGGCGTTTAGGTGCAGTACCAGCGCGTCAGCGCTCACCGCCTCCACGGCGCGTTGGCAGTCGTCCACACCCAGGCCATAGTTGAGCTGTACGGCGCCCAGATTGGCGAACAGGAGCACGTCTGGCGCCACATCGCGCACCTGAAAGCTCGCCATCTGTTGCGGATCATCCAGGGCCACGCGCTGCGAGCCCAGGCCCATCGCCAGGCCCAGCGTCTGGGCGGCCTGGGCCAGGCGCCGGTTGAGGTCGGCGGCGCGGGGTGTGCCGCCGGTCATGGCAGAGATGAGCAGCGGGGCGCCCAGTTCATGTCCCAGAAAGCGGGCGCGCAGGGAGACATCCGATAGGGCCATCTCGGGCAGGGCGCACGGCAGCAGTTGATAGCGCTCCAGTCCCGTGGTGTGGGCAGAGCGCACATCCTGGGTCGCCGTGATGTCCAGATGCTCCTCTTTGCGGTCACTCACACGCACCTCTTTTTCCTTTTTGTGACGTTGACTCCAGTGTAGTGCGCGCCCGATTGCGTGTCAATAGGGCTTTTGCCTATGTTGTGCCCGGCTGGGTTAGGGCCTGCCCTTGCGAACACACAGTGTGCAGTGCCAACACATGGAGCGCGCATTGTGTCAGGACATGGGTAAACTTTTCGCGACAGGGCGATCTCTCGGCTCCGTCGGGCACGGCGCGACGATCCTTGCATGGGAGAGGGAATGGCGGGCCCGGGATCGCGGTGTGCACGAGACTACCAGGCGCGCTCCGTGGCTCGCGCCGCGACCCAGGCCGCTGCCACCCCCGCCGCCACGATCAGGGCGCCCAGGATGGCCACATCCACGGCGATATCGCCCCAGCCCGCGCCAAACAGGCTGATCTCGACGATGGGGCCCAGCATATAGTAGGTGGGAAAGAGCCTCGCCACCCACTGGGGCAGCTCGGGAAAGAGGTAAAAGATGGCGGGGGCATAGAGCAGGATGCCGATCGCCTTGACCACGGTGAACAGGGTGCTGATGTCGTGCACCAAGGTGCCCAGGATGACGCCCCCCTCCGCGGCCAGCAGGGCGCTCAGCGCCACCAGCCCGACCATGAGCCAGGGGTGAGGCCCGAACGCGCGGTTCAGGGCCAGGATCACGATGCCCATGATGGTGCTGACCACCATGCCCACAGCCGCTTTGCTGATCAGGACATCGCCCAACGTGACGGGGGTGATGGTCAGCGCCCCCAGCGTGCGCGCCTGCTTTTCCTGCACCAGCGACGTGGCGGGCACCATGGTCCCGCCGATGATGATGGTCATGATCACGACCAGGGGAAAGAGGCGTTCGGCCCACGACAGCGCCTCGGCCTCGCCCAGCAGCGTCGTCTCGATCTGTACGGGCACCTCACTCCCGGCCAGCGCCATCATCTGGCGCAACAGGGCGGTGGCCAGCACGCTGCGATCCCGGACCAGACTCTCGCCCCACACATAGGCGTCAACCACCACTGGGCGGCCGGCGGCCATGGCTTGATCGAGCTCCTCGGGCAGCACGATTCCCATGTCGAGCGCGCCACGCTCCACATCCCGCAGGAGAGGTTGCGTGTCCTCGTACGAGCGCAGGCTCACATAATCGAGCCGGGCGAGCTCCGCCGGCAGCGCCGAGGCGCCTCGATCCACGACGCCCAGGCGCGGCGCATCGGCGAACAGAGTGCCCAGCAACAGCGAGATCACCAGGCTGGCCACCAGCGGGATCACGATGGCAAAGACGATAATCAGGCTGCGAGAGCCGCGAAAGAGGTCCTTGGCCAGCAACGCCAGAATGCGTCTTGCTCTCATGCGAACCTCCGCTTGAGAACGACCACGCCCGCTCCTACGATGACGATATTGAACCCTAGCAGGATCAGCAGCGGTTGCCAGACCTGGGCCCAGCCGGCCCCCAGGTTGGCCGCCTGATGGATGGCGACGGCGAGATAATGGGACGGGATGGCACGCACCCAGGCCGTGAACAGCCCGGGGAAGAGCACGCCCAGGGGCGGTATACTCAGAATTAGCAGCGCCAGCGTGGCTAGCCCTGTCACCGAGAGCATGTCGCGCCCCGAGGCGGCCAGCAGGAAACCGATGCCCGTGACAAGAATGGACCCCAACAGCAGGGCCACCAGGATGATCAACGGCTGCTGCCCCAGGGCGCCCAGGGCCCACATCACGATCAGCGCCTGGCTCAGGGCCATGAACACGCTGGTGAGGCCCTTGGCCAAAAAGAGCTCGCCCATGCGCAGCGGCGTCGTGACCAGGGCGCGCAGCGTGCCCGTGACAAGCTCTTCCGAGAGGAGCGATGACAGCCCAAACACCTCCATCATCAGGATCATGACGGCAAACAGGGGACGCATGCGGTCGCGATGGGGGATCGGGTCACCGGCCAGATCGGGCCCCAACGTTTCGGCGCGCACCTCGATCTCTAGCGGCCTGCCGCTCAAGACCAGCGAGAGACCCTCGACCAGCCCGACCATCATGTCGCGCATCTCGGCGGGCGCATCGGCCCGCATGTATAGCCCCACGGTGGGACCCTCCCCGGCCATGAGGGCCGCCTGCAGGTCCTCCGGCAGGACGAGCCCGGCCATCACGTCATCGTCCAGCACCGCCTGACGTAAAGCGGCATCGGACTCGAAGATGTGGAGGTCAAGGGCCTGGCCCTCCGCCTCTTCGGCCTGGATCAACGATCGCAGCCCCTCCACAGTGGCCCCCGGGGGGTAGACGCCCATGGACAGGGTCTCGTCCAGGGTGGGGGGCAGGGCAAAGTAGATCCCGATAAAGGCGCCCAGGCTGAGGACGGTGATAAAGGCAAAGAAGCGGTTGCGAAAGAACAGCCGCAGGTCCTTGCGCATCAGCGCTCGTATGGCTTGCCAGCGCATCACGACAGCCCCCGCCCGGTGATCCTGATAAAGATGTCCTCCAGGCTGGCCTCGCGGCTATGAATGGTCACCACCTGCTCCTGGCTGAACAGCGACTGCAGGGCGCCCGGCGTCTCGGGCTCGTCCAACATGATCTCGCGGGTTTCCAGCGCCCCCGTCTCGGTGGCCACCTGCGCCTCGACGAGGCGGGTGCCATAGCGCTGCTTGAGGCTGTGGGGCGTGTCGAGCGCTGCGATACGGCCCTGATTGATGAACGCCACCCGATCGCAGAGGCGTTCGGCCTCCAGCATGTCGTGGGTGGTGAGAAAGACCGTGGCGCCCCGCTCGCGTTCCTCCAGCACCAGGTTGCGAATGGCCTCGGCCGACACCGGATCCAGCCCCTCGGTGGGCTCGTCCAGGAAGAGGATGCGGGGCTGATGGATCAGCGCGCGCGCCACCATCAAGCGCTGCTTCATGCCCTTGGAGTAGCCGCCGACTCGGTCGCGTTCGCGACCGGCCAATCCGACCCGGCGTAACAGGGCGTCCACATCGAGGTCGCGCACAGCATAGAGCTGGGCAAAGAGGGCCAGGTTCTCGGCGGCCGACATCTGCTCGTACAGGTTGGCTACCTCGAAACAGACGCCGATCTGGGCCTGGACGGCGCTGGTGTGCCGGGCCACATCCAGTCCCAGCAGGAGGGCGCGGCCCTCATGAGGCCTGGATTGTCCCGTCAGCATGCGCACGGTGGTGGTCTTGCCGGCGCCGTTGGGCCCCAGGAAGCCGAGGATCTCGCCTTGGGCCACGCCAAAACTGACGTCGTCCACAGCCACAAGCTCACCATAGCGATAGGTCAGGTTCTCGGCGACGATGGCATACTCGCTCACAGGACCACCCCCAAGGTTGCGCGAGTCGGCAAGAGATCCTGCTCTAACGAAGCAGGCCGCGTTGATGACCGGGTTCCTCAGGACTCGTCCCAGTCAGGGTTCGGCTGTGGGATCTTGGCCTCTATACTCTCACGCCAGGCCACCAGCCGCGCATGCAGCTCGGCGGTTAGGGCTGGCTGTTCCTCGGCCAGGTTGTGCTCCTCGGAGACATCCTCGCGCAGATTGTACAGCTCCAGCCGGCCATCCTCAAAGAACTCGATCAGCTTATAGTCGCCCGAGCGCAGCGAGCAGCCCGGCGTGCCCCCCTGGTTGCCGTAATGGGGATAGTGCCAGTAGATGGCATCGCGTTCCAGAGGCGGATGGGGGGCTTGGGCGTTCTGCAACAGAGGCATGATGCTCACGCCATCCACATGCTGCTCAGGCAGCAGGGGTAGACCGGCCATCTCTAGCATGGTGGGGTAAAAGTCGGTGCTGGTGACTGGCGCGGCGCAGAGCGACCCGGGCTGGACGGTGCCTGGCCAGCGCACCAGCAAAGGCTCGCGGGTGCCGCCCTCGTACATCCAGCCCTTGCCCTCGGCCAGCGGGGCGTTGCAGGTCGGCGAGCCCTCGGCGGTGGCCAGCCCGCCATTATCGGAGAAAAAGATCACGATGGTGTCGTCGGCGATGCCCGTGCGCTCCAGCGTGTCCAGCAAGCGCCCGATGTTCTCGTCCAGATGCTCCACCATGGCGGCATAGACCGGGTCGGACTGCAGGTGGCGCCGCTGGACCCGCAGGTGATGCTTGTGCTCGGTGGGGAACGGCTCCCCCTCGACAAAGGGCTCGATCTGATCCAGGCCCAGGCGCCGTGCTTTTTCCTCGTACTTGGCAATGGTCTCGGGCTTGGCTTCGATGGGCGTGTGCACGGTATAGTACCAGAGGTTCAGAAAAAAGGGCTGATCGCTGGCGCCCTCAATGAGCTCGATGGCCTGGTCGGTGAGGTAATCGGTGAGGTAGGTGCCCTCCGGCACGTCGACATCCTGCAGCACGGGTATGCCCCAGGGGCTAAAATAGCCCTCGCGACCAGGCGAGCCTGCCTCGCAGCCGCCGATGTTGACATCAAAGCCATAGGCGGTGGGATATGCCCCTGGCCCGCCCAGGTGCCACTTGCCCACGTGCCACGTGGTGTACCCGGCCTCACCCAGGGCATGGGCCAGGGTGTGCTCGTCGTCGGGCAATTCTTTGCGATAGGGTACGTCGATGAGTCGCCCTTTGGCAGGGTGCGTCTCACCCCCCCAATCTATCCAGTCGGTGATGCCCACTGTGGCGGGGTACTTGCCCGTCAGGATGCTGGCGCGAGTGGGTGAACAAACGGGGCAGGCGGCATAGGCATCCGTAAAGCGCACGCCCTCCGTCGCCAGCCGATCGATGTGGGGCGTCTCGTAAAAGGAGCTGCCGTAACAGCCAAGATCGCGCCAACCCATGTCATCGATCAGAACAAAGATCAAGTTCGGTCGCGTCATAGCGTGCCCCCTCCTTTGACGTATCCTGTTGGCTACAGGATACGTCAAAGGAGGGGGCGTGTCTAACTATGGATCAGGTTACAGACCAGATCCTGTCTCGTTTCAGGTCCGGGAACCAACGCATGGCCAGAACTGTGCCAGGTTCCTAGACGCGTTCAGACTGTGCTTTTTTCTGCTTCTGCCCATTGTGGTGCTGCATATACTTGACCCCTGCGACCACACCAACAGCCGCCGTCAGTGCCACGGCAGGTAACCAGATGGGGCGCCAGTTCATCCCGATCAGGTCGCTTCCATCGGGTATGGGCGGCGTCTTGGGGTCCAGGTAAGGGTAGAGCTGATCGAGATAGGGTGTATCGACGTTACCTGAGCGCAGCAACGCGAGCAGCTCTTCGGTCAGAAAGCGCATCTCGTCGCGGGCATCTCTGACGTGTCCAACGATGCTGACCTGTAACGGTTCCATAGTGGCGAACCGAGCCACCATCGGCGCCAATACCGGCTCGGGCAGCCACTCGACGGCCTGGCCGGCCCGGGGCGAAGGCGGGATGCCCATTTGTCGTAGCCCCCGGAAGGCCTCTTTGAGACCGCGGATACCCAAGACCTGCGCATCAGGTGTGCGCGCCAGCCGATCGGTGCTGAGGTCCGCCGCATACAGTGCCAGGGCCAGCGGAATAATCCCGGCCGAATGGTATTTGAGCCATGCATCCATATCTGTGCGGATCACAACGGTATAACCGCGCATGCTCTCGAGGATGGCGGCCATACGCCGCGTGCGGGGGGTCACCCTGCCATCCACCTCGCCAATAGGCAGCTCCCAGGGGCGTCCCGCCACCTGAGGAACGATACGCATAACGTGCCCATGGCGCTCTCCGCCGGGAAGTGGAAAGCCCACCATAACACGCTCGCGTCCCAAGGCCTCTGTCAATTCTGCAAACCCGCCGATATTGCTCATCATAAATAGCACGGTCGGTGAGCTCTCATTGGCTGCCAGGGTCGGCAGGATCTCGAGAGCTTGATTCTTGCGCATCACCACGAGGATCAGGTCGTACGAGTCGTCCTTTTCCAGTTTCTCGATCGTCTCCACATGCCAGGTCTCGCGCTCGGCTGTTAGAGCATCTTCCAACACAATCCCATACTCGCGAAGATTCTCGAGGCGTTCTCCCCGGGCCAAGGCGACAACGTTGTGCCCGGCCTCTGCCAGGCGGGCGGCAAACACGCTACCTAACGGTCCCATTCCATAAACAAGTATGCGCATCAGTGATCTCCTCTCACATCATATATCATCGAGGCATGACATGACTGCCATGCATAATATGTCATGTAACTAGTATAGCATGGTAAGGGGGTGCAATTCAAGGGGGTGTGTGATCAAAGGGACGCGAAAAGTGGCGCGAAGCGAGCCCTGCCTGCCGGGCATATCGGCAGGCAGGGCCGGGGTGTGCTAGTCAATGGCCAAGTCAGGTGTCACTGGAGGTGCGCCCAGCGGCTCGGCATCAACGCCGGGCGTGGCCAATGATTCGCGAGCGCGCTCTTGCAGGCTGCGGAACTTGTCGCTGATCTGCTCGAGCCGCGCGGTCATGGCGGGGTCAGGCGTCAAGCCGTCGGTCTCGCGCTGATAGGCGGCGATCATGGCTGCCATGGCAAAGGTATCGCCAATGGCGACCTTGATCAGCCAGGCAAGGATCAGCGTCACGATGATGAGCCAGCCGGTCACAGCGGGTGAAGCGATCGAGACCAGCAGGCTAACTGGCAGTGCGATGATAATCAGGGCGCCCACAAATGGGATATAGCTGAGCAACATGAGGGCGATGGCGTTCATCAGCAATGGCTTCCACACCATGCCATAGAGCACCACACCGTCACGGGCGTTAGCCCAGACATCCTCGCTGTCGGTCCAAAAAGAGCGCGCCAGAATGGCCTCGTCGATATAGGTGACGGCAAAGCGAATCACACGGTTCACCATGCGCGCGATCCCACGGAAAAAGTTGCCGGGAAGCCATGCCGACACACGGTAGACGGCCCCTGTAAAGGCGTTCACCACGCCCGCCACCAGTTGATCCACAACGAACATGGCGCTGGACTCGCCAAAGCGTTCCTGTACGCGCTGCTTGCCCCAGGCCAACTGGTTGACGCCTGGCGGCAGCTCACCCCGCACCAGGAGCTCGGCCATCACCGCGAGCTGTGCGGCCTTGATCAGGTACAGGACGTAACGCTGCGCGTACTTGTACAAAAAGCCCATCCCGCCAATGCCGACAAAGAACAGGATCACGCCGATGAGTGGCACAGCCTGGCTCACGAGCCAAGAGATGCCCCCGACGATGGCCAGGTAGAGCATGGCCGCCAGCCAAAAGAGCAGCAGCGCGCCCAGGCGAACCATTGCAATGGGCAAGGTACGCATGACAAGACTCATAGCCTGCTTCAGCTGTAATGACTTGAGGTTCATTCTCTCCTCCTCTTGGTGCGGCACGCCTGACCGTGTACGGGGACGCCAGGTCGGATATTGGCGTGGATTATAACATAGCCAATAGGATCTGTGTAGTGCTCTGAGGCCAAAATCGTGTTATTTTACGTCCAATTTCCTGTTAGCCACTATGCTAAAGCTGCCCTGATGCCGTCTTTGCGCGTTGTCCTGCCGCCAGATCGTGCTTTGTGGTATACTTGGGCCAGCAAGCCAAGCAAGGAGGCCAGCGATGCCCTACCGCAACCCGGTGATTCCCGGCTTTTATCCTGACCCCAGCGTCTGTCGCGTGGATGAGGACTATTATCTCGCAACGAGCTCGTTCGAGTACTTTCCCGGCGTGCCACTCTTTCATAGTCGTGACCTGGTTGATTGGCAGCCGATCGGCCACTGCCTGACTCGGTCGGAACAGCTTCCCCTGGAGCGCTGTCGTAGCTCGGGAGGCATTTATGCGCCTACCCTGCGCTATCACGAGGGCGCCTTTTACATGGTTACGACGAATGTCACCGGCGGCGGGCACTTTTACGTCTCGACCAGGGATCCGGCCGGGCCCTGGTCCGATCCGATCTGGGTGAACACGGGCTTGCGGGGCATCGATCCCGATCTCTTCTGGGATGAAGATGGTACCTGCTATTTTACTGCTACCTCCAGTCGGGGCATCGTCACCTGCCCGCTGAACATCAAGACAGGCGAGCCGTTGGCCGGCCCGCGACAAGTATGGAACGGTACGGGCGGCCAGCATCCCGAGGCGCCACACCTGTTCCGCATCAATGGCCAGTACTATTTGCAGTTGGCCGAGGGCGGCACCGAGCGTGGCCATATGGTGACCATTGCGCGGGCGCCTACGCCCTATGGGCCCTGGGAGCCTTGCCCCCACAACCCGATTCTGTCCCATCGCAGCACCAACCGACCCATCCAGTCGACCGGCCACGCCGATCTGGTGCAGGCGCACGATCGCTCCTGGTGGATGGTGTTCCTGGGCACACGGCCCCATGGCCCTTATCCCACGTTCCACAACCTGGGACGCGAGACACACCTGGTGCGGGTGCATTGGACCGAGGACGGTTGGCCGGTGGTTGGTGATGGAGGCATGGCCGATGTCGTCAACGCCCTGCCGGACATCGCAGACGAGATGCCAATGCGCTGGGATAGGATTGTCGAGGATACGTTCGAGACCGACGAGCTGCCCCTCCACTGGAACTGGTTGCGGAACCTCAACCCCGCGCATTACAGCCTGAGCGAGCGATCGGGCCATTTGCGCCTGTGGGGCACGGGGGTGACTCTGAACGATCTGGATTCGCCGACCTGGGTGGGCCGTCGGCAGCAGCATCATGAGATGACAGCCACAGCGTGTCTGCATTTCGAACCTGAGGCCGAGGGTGAGGAGGCTGGACTCGCTGCTCTGATGAATGACCGCCACCATATCGAGGTGGCGGTTACGCGGCGTGGCGAGAAACGTATCGCTCTGGTGCGGCGCACCGTCGGCAGCCTATCAACGGTGGTGGCGGAGCAGGATCTGCCGTTGGAGGGCCCGGTGACGCTGTTCATCGCCGCCGAAACGCCTCGCACAGAGGGCGTGCCCCCTGGCTGGGGGGAAGAGCCAATCTATACCTTGAGCATCGCCCTGGGCGATCGCGCGCCCCAGGATTTGGCCACGGCCGAGATGCGTTATCTGGCCACCGAGGTCGCCGGAGGCTTTACCGGCGTCTACCTCGGGCTCTATGCCACCGGCCATGGACAGAATTGCAAGGCGCCTGCCGATTTCGAGTGGTTTCTCTATGAGCCAACCGTTGCGTCAGTCTGATGGGCTAATCCACCCGACTTTTGTAGGATCTGAGGAGAGAGCATGAATCGACACGTCGCCACGATCTGCCGTTGTGTCTGTATCGTCGTGCTGCCGTTGGTCATGCTCGCGGCCTGTGACCTGCTCCCTTTGGGCGGGGGTGGGCCGGCGCCTGAGCCAACCCCAACGGCAACGGCAACCCTGGCGCCCACGCTGACGCCCGTGCCGCGTACGCCTACGCCCGCACCCACGACGCCTACTGTAGCTCCTGTGGCTACGCCCAATATCGGCATTTTGGATGCGCGCTTTGTCAGAGATGTCACCATTCCCGATGGCCAGATCGTTGCCCCAGGGGAGGCCTTTAAAAAGGTCTGGGAGTTGCGCAACGAGGGCGAGGTGGACTGGCCTGAGGGCACCACGCTCCAGCATGTGAGCGGGCCGGCCTTTGGCCCTGTCGAGAGCGTGTCGTTGCGCTCCCGCGCGCCCGGGGAGACGGCAGAGATCGCGGTAGAGATGGTGGCACCCAACGAGCCGGGGCTCTACACCAGCTACTGGCAGCTCTGTATCGAACAACAGTGCTTTGGCCCGCGTATATGGGTTCAGATCAGGGTGAGCGAAGAATAGTTGCCCTAACTTTGGTGCAGGTTTCGTAGCCGAATCACCTCTTGTGCGATCTGATCGGCGCTGAGCCGGGGCCGGAGGGCGCTGTCCAGCAGTTGGGCGTGCCAGTCATCATGGGGCAGGTCGCCCAGGCGACGCGGCACCACATGCACATGTAGATGGGCCACGGTCTGGCCGGCCGATTCGCCCAACTGCATCGACAGATCACATCCATCGCAGCCATAGGCGGCCAGCAAGAGCGGTGATATGCGTTGTACCATGCTGAATAGCCCGGCAAGTTCGCCCAAGCCGAGATCCTGCAGGCGCGTGATATGCCGCTTGGGGATGACCAGACTGTGACCGGGCACCAGGGGGGCGCGATTGTAGATCGCTCTACTGTCCTCGGTCTCAGCATAGGCGACCGCGGCTATCGACGGGTCGCAGAATGGGCAAGCCTGATGCTGCACGCTCACGTTTCCTCTCTCTTGCGTAATCTCACTCTCAAAGTGCCGCTCCCATTTCAGAGGCGCTCTGGGGCAGTGTAGGCCCTGCCATCTGTGCGGTCAACACCGCGCCAGGCGAACGTCTGAGCCGGATGACTTGCGATCCACCACGGGCATGGCAAAGTCTTCTTTATGGATAAAAGTGACAAACAACGATGCGCAAGCAAGGGAAAGACGAGCTTTGCCCTTGCTTGTATGCATCTTGTTACGTTTATTTCCAGGGGCGAACCTATACGCATTCATGCTCCGTTCGCCCCTAGAGCGAGAAATTCATACAATCAGAGCGCTTGATGTACATAATGTGGAATTTACCGCAGCCATCTGTCATCCTCTCACTTGTTTGCTCATGTGCGAACAGATGTGCTATACTAAGAGTCCGTATGGCCATGTCCCATGAGGAGACACCCAATGCCCGAGTTCAATCTGGTCAGTGATTTTGCGCCGACCGGCGATCAGCCCCAGGCGATTGCGGCCCTGGTTGATGGCATCAACGAGGATGACTCCTACCAGACGCTCAAGGGCGTTACCGGCTCGGGCAAGACTTTTGTGATGGCCAACATCATCCAAGAGGTGCAACGCCCGACACTGGTCATTGCGCATAACAAGACCCTGGCGGCCCAATTATACAGCGAGTTCAAAGAGTTCTTTCCGCATAATGCGGTGGCCTACTTTGTCAGCTACTATGACTATTACCAGCCCGAGGCCTATCTCCCGCGCACCGACACCTATATCGAAAAGGACGCCCAGATCAATGACGAGATCGACCGTATGCGGCTGGCGGCCACATCGGCGCTGTTCAGCCGCCGCGATGTCATCATTGTGGCGTCGGTGTCGTGCATCTATGGCCTGGGCGACCCAGAGACATACGGGCAAGTGGTGATCGAGCTGGAGCAGGGCGAGGTGTTGCCCCGTCAGCGATTGCTGCGGCACCTGGTCAGCATCTTTTACGAGCGCAACGATGCCGCCATCGCGCCGGGGCGCTTTCGCGTCCGAGGTGACACAGTCGAGGTAATGCCCGCCTACGGCGAGACGGTCTACCGTATCGAGTTCTGGGGTGACATGGTGGATCGTATCGTGGAGGTGAACGCCCTCACCGGCGAGCTGGTGGTCGAGCATCGCAAGGTCAGCGTCTTTCCGGCCAAGCACTTTATCACGCCCGAGGAGCGCTTGGGCGAGGCCCTGGAGGCTATCGAGGCCGAGCTGGAAGAGCATCTTGTCAGACTGCGCGCCGAGGAGAAACTGCTGGAGGCCCAGCGCCTGGAGCAGCGCACTCGATACGATCTGGAGATGCTGCGCGAAATGGGGTTCTGCTCGGGCATCGAGAACTATTCCCGTCATCTCTCGCAGCGGCAGCCCGGCGAGCCACCCTGGACTCTGCTGGACTATTTTCCTGCCGATTACCTGATGTTCATCGACGAGTCGCACATGACGGTGCCCCAGATTCGGGGTATGTATAATGGCGACCGGGCCCGCAAAGAGACCCTGGTCGAGTTTGGCTTTCGTCTGCCCTCGGCCATGGACAACCGTCCTCTGACCTTTGAAGAGTTTGAGGACCATGTCAACCAGTGTGTCTTTGTCTCGGCGACGCCCCGCGACTATGAGCAGCAGGTCAGCGCCCGCGTCGTGGAGCAGGTCGTTCGTCCCACGGGCCTGGTGGACCCCGAGGTGATCGTGCGTCCTATCGAGGGCCAGATCGACGACCTGATCGCCGAGCTGCGCCAGGTCACCCAGCGTGGCGAGCGTGCGCTGGTGACCACGCTGACCAAGCGCATGGCCGAGGACCTGGCCGACTATCTGGCTGAGGCTGGGCTCAGCGTGCACTATCTCCACTCGGAGGTCGTCACCATCGAGCGCGTCGAGATCCTGCGCGACCTGCGCGGCGGGGTATACGATGTGGTGGTAGGCGTCAACCTGCTGCGCGAGGGACTCGACCTGCCCGAGGTGTCGCTGGTGGCGATCTTGGATGCCGACAAGGAGGGCTTCCTGCGTTCGGACAACTCGCTGATTCAGACCATCGGCCGTGCGGCGCGCAATGTCAACGGTCGGGTGCTCATGTATGCCGACAAGATCACCGACTCGATGCAGCGGGCCATCGACGAGACCAACCGCCGCCGCGAGCTCCAGCAGGCCTATAACGAGGTCCATGGCATCACACCCGCCACCATCATCAAAGAGATCTACTCGCTTACCGCGTCGGTACGGCAGGTGGCCGAGGAGCGTGGCGACGGATACCGTGTGGCCACCCAGATCCCCGAGGAGGAGGTGGAGCGTGTGTTGGATGAGCTCGAGGCACAGATGAGGGCAGCGGCCCAGAACCTCGAATTCGAAAAGGCGGCCCTTATCCGCGATCAGATCCTCGAGTTGCGCCAGGATCTGCGGCAGCAGGATCAACGGCCGGAATGGGAGCGATATCGTGAGCTCGACCGCAAGCACAACTGAATCGGGGCGTGAGCAGAGGACGGCCGCCAACCAGACGCCGCGCTATGTCGCCATGCTCGCTAGCGGCGAGCTGCGCCAGCGCGTAGATGAGGCGATGGTAGGGCTGGCCCACTGCGAGCTATGCCCGCGCCGCTGCGGCGTCGACCGGCTGAGCGGCCAGATCGGCTACTGCGGGGCAGGGGCCGTGGCGCGCGTGGCCAGCTACAACGCCCATCACTGGGAAGAGCCGCCTATCAGCGGCACCGGTGGCTCGGGGACGATTTTTCTCTCGTACTGTACCGCGCGCTGCATCTTTTGCCAGAACTATTCCATCAGCCAGATGGGCGTGGGCAACGATATGAACACTGAGGAGCTGGCCCGCGCCATGCTCACGCTCCAGCGCCGGGGCTGCCACAATATCAACCTGGTGACGCCCACCCATTATGTGCCGCAGATCATGGCGGCGGTGGCCCATGCGGCAGGCCAGGGGTTACGCATCCCCATCGTGTACAACACCGGCGGCTACGAGACAGTGGAGACCCTGCGGCTCCTCGAAGGGATCGTCGACATCTATCTGCCCGACGCCAAGTACGCCGATGACGACGTGGCCCGCGAGCTGTCCGGGTTCGACGGCTACGTGGAGGCTAACCGGGCGGCCCTGCTCGAGATAAAGCGCCAGGTAGGATCGGCGTTGCTGGTGGATGTCGACGGCATCGCCTATCGTGGTATGGTGCTGCGCCATCTGGTGCTCCCGGACCGCCTGTCCCAGACCCTCGACGTGCTGGCCTGGATCGCCCGCGAGCTGGGACGTGATACTTATATCAGTCTGATGGCCCAGTATTTCCCTGCCCATCGCGCTGTGGGCCATCCGAGTGTGGGTAGGCGGCTCTACCGCCGCGAGTATCGCGTGGTTCTCGAGGCGCTGGAGGAACTGGGCATGGAAAACGGCTGGACCCAGGAGTTGGATCGGATCTATTAGGCGGCGCGGGGGAGGGCATCGTTGGAGATCGAGAACCTATTTGCAGGCCGCCATATGGACATGGCGGCCCTGGAAGAGTCGGATGCTCCCATCATCGCTCGTTGGTTCGATGACCCCGAGTTCGTGCGACGCTTCGAGGCGGTGCCGGCTCGGCCGCGCGCCACAGCCGAAATCGCCGGCCAGATCCTCACCGCCCGAGATAGCCAGGACGACTATCTGTTCGGATTCCGACTGCGGGGCATCAATGCCCTGGTCGGCTATGGCGCCCTGGACGGCATCAACTGGCGCAATCGGGTGGCGTGGCTGGCGGTGGCGCTCTCCTCGGACTATTGGGGGCGGGGTCTGGGCCGCGAAGCAGTTCGGCTGATGCTGAGCTATGCCTTTGGCGAATTGGAGCTACACCGGGTGCAGCTCACCGTGTTCGCCAGTAATGGGCCCGCTATCAGCATGTATGAGGCGGTCGGCTTTCAGCGCGAGGGCGTGTACCGTGAGTTTCTGCAGCGGGATGGCCAGCGCGTAGATATGCTCCTCATGGGCATGCTGGCCCGCGAGTGGATTGAACTGGCCAAAAAGGGCCGAGATTGTATCCCCTCTGGGCCAGACTCACAATAACTTGTATGCACAGCTCTGTCCCGATTGGGCAGAGTCGATGCCTGTTGTATAATTATGCGTTGCGGCAGTAGTGCATTCTCCTGTCAGGAGCAGGTATGTCACACGACTTGATACAGATTCGCGGAGCCCGCGAACACAATCTAAAGAATATCGATATCGACATCCCCCGCGACAAGCTGGTGGTCATTACCGGGCTGTCGGGCTCGGGCAAGTCCTCGCTGGCATTCGACACGGTCTTTGCCGAGGGGCAGCGTCGTTACGTCGAGTCTCTGTCGGCCTATGCGCGCCAGTTCCTGGGCCGCATGGACAAGCCCGACGTAGACCTGATTGAGGGGCTCTCGCCAGCTATCAGCATCGATCAGAAGAGCACTAGCCGCAGTCCGCGCTCGACGGTAGGCACGGTCACCGAGATCTATGACTATTTGCGGCTGCTCTATGCCCGTGTCGGCGTGCCCCACTGCATCATCTGTGGGCGCGAGATCAGCCGCCAGACCGTGCAGCAGATGGTGGACAACATTCTCCAGCTCCCTGATGGTTCGCGCATCATGGTGCTGGCGCCCATCATCAAGGACCGCAAGGGCGAACATAAAAAGCTCCTGGACGATCTGCGCAAGGCGGGCTACGTACGGGCTCGCATCAACGGCGAGATCCGCGAGTTGGACCAGGAGATCACCCTGGACCGTTACAAGATGCATACCATCGAGGTGGTCGTGGATCGCCTGGTCGTGCGTCGCTGGTCTGACGACGAGCAGGAGCGCGCCGACGCTGATCGGACACGCCTGAGCGACTCGGTGGAGACGGCCCTGGATCTGGGCGATGGCGTCATGCGCATCGTGGTGATCGATGGTGAGGAGAGGCTCTACTCGAGCAACTATGCCTGTCCCGTCGACGGTTTTAGCCTGCCTGAGATCGAGCCGCGCAGCTTTTCTTTCAACAGCCCCCATGGGGCCTGCCCCGAGTGCACTGGCCTGGGGTTCAAGTCCGAGCTTGACCCGGACCTGCTGGTCCCCAACCCGAGCCTGTCGCTGAACGAGGGCGCCGTAGCGCCCTGGAGCAAGGCTGTCAAAGGGGAGGGCTATTTCGCGGGACTGCTCACCGCGGTGGCCGAGCATTACGGGCAGTCCATGGACACCCCCTGGCACGACCTGCCCGCCGATTTCCGCAAGATCGTGCTCGAGGGCAGCAAAGGCGAGACGGTCACCGTTCGCTATCGCAACAGCTCGGGCCGCGAGCGTTCCCATCGCACCGTCTACGAGGGCGTGATCCCCAACCTGTTGCGTCGCTATCACGATACCAGCTCGGACGGCGTGCGCCAGTGGATCGAGAGCTATATGACCGATCGGCCCTGCCCAGAGTGCGAGGGCAAGCGCCTCAAGCCCGAGTCCCTGGCTGTGATGGTGGGCGGAATCAGCATCTACGAGTTGACCCAGATGGCGATTGACAAGGCCATGCGCTTTGTTGAGAGCCTGCCCGAGCAGTTCAGCGAGCGTGATCTGCTCATTGCGCGGCAGATTCTCAAAGAGCTCCAGTCGCGGCTCCGCTTTCTCGATGATGTGGGCCTGGACTATCTCACCCTGAGCCGTGCCGCCGCGTCCCTATCGGGGGGCGAGGCCCAGCGGATTCGCCTGGCGACGCAGATCGGCTCCCAGCTCATGGGTGTGCTCTATATTCTGGACGAGCCCAGCATCGGCCTGCATCAGCGCGACAATGAGCGCCTGATCGAGACGCTCCAGCGTCTGCGCGATCTGGGCAACTCGGTGCTGGTGGTCGAGCACGACGAGGCCACCATTCGCGCCGCGGACTGGGTCGTCGACCTGGGGCCCGGCGCCGGCGAACATGGGGGTTATGTTGTGTCACAGGGCACGCTGGAGGATATCCTGCGCTCGCCCGAGTCCTCTACGGGCCAGTTCATGAGTGGCGTGCGGGCAGTGCCTGTGCCGCCCCAGCGCCGCAATGGGAGTGGCAATGCGCTGGAGGTCATCGGCGCGCGGGCCAATAACCTCAAAAACGTCGATGTCCGGATTCCGCTGGGGCGTCTGGTGGCCGTTACCGGCGTCTCGGGCTCGGGCAAGAGCAGCCTGCTCATGGAGATCGTCGAAAAGCGGCTGGCGCGCCAGCTCAACCGGGCCAACGCGCACCCTGCTGAGCACGACGACATGCGCGGCCTGGAGCACCTGGACAAGGTGATCGATATCGACCAGTCGCCTATCGGGCGCACGCCGCGCTCGAATCCAGCCACCTACACCGGGATCTTTACCCCCCTGCGCGAGCTGTTTGCCACGCTGCCCGAGGCCAAGGTGCGCGGCTACAAGCCAGGACGGTTCTCGTTCAACGTCAAGGGCGGGCGCTGTGAGGCCTGCCAGGGTGCGGGCATCATCCGCATCGAGATGCAGTTCCTGCCCGATGTGTACGTGCCCTGCGAGGTCTGTAACGGCAAGCGCTACAACCGCGAGGCCCTCGAGATTCGCTACAGGGGCAAGAGCATCGCCGATGTGCTGGAAATGACCGTGGATGAGGCCCTGGCGTTCTTTGAGAACCTGCCGCGTATTCGGCCTCGCCTGGAGACGCTGCACGACGTGGGGCTGGGGTACATCCGCCTGGGCCAGCCAGCCACGACCCTGTCCGGCGGTGAGGCCCAGCGCGTCAAGCTGGCTCGTGAGCTCTCCCGGCGCGCCACGGGGCGCACCTTTTACATCCTGGACGAGCCCACCGTGGGCCTGCACATGGCCGACGTCGAGCGCCTGCTGCTCGTACTGGGGCGCCTGGTGGACACTGGGAACACCGTGGTCATCATCGAGCACAACCTGGACGTGATCAAGAGCGCCGACTGGGTCATCGATCTGGGGCCCGAAGGCGGCGATGCCGGCGGCCGTGTCGTGGCGGAGGGCACGCCCGAGCAGGTGGCCATGAGCCCTGGCTCGTATACCGGTCAGTTTTTGCGGCCGCTCCTCATACGCGAGGATGAGCCAACCGCCGAGGCCGTACATGCCAAATAAGCAGTGGCTGGCTCTGGACATGTACCAAGAGGACCCGTACAGACCGTTGCGCATGGGCGAGCACCGGCGCATCCATGCGCAGTTCGCCCCCTACCACAAGCACGCCGCATGTACCGAAGCTCGTATTGGCTCCAAGAGGCCGCACACGACCGATCTGCCGCTCTGGGTCCTATTGTCGTACAGAGTGGCCCCATGACGACCACACCGCGCTACTATCTCTGGAATATCGGCTGCCAGATGAACCAGGCTGACGCCGAGCGCCTGGGGGAGGCGCTGGAGGCCCGGGGCTATGCTGCCACGCGCGAGCCGTCCGAGGCTACTCTGCTGATTCTGAACACCTGCGTGGTGCGGCAGAGCGCCGAAGATAAAGTGTTGGGGCGTCTGTCTTCGCTACGGCCCCTGGCTTGTGACGATGGATCCCGGCAGTTGCTCGTCATGGGTTGCTTTGTCGACCAGGCCGCCGATCTGGAGGTCCACTATCCCTACGTGGACCGCTTTTTCGCGCCCTCTGATATTCAGGGCGTGCTGGCCCATGTGGATGCCTGGGCAGGACGCAATGGGGAGGCCGTGTCCGCTACAGCCAAACCGGCGCGTGTCAACGAGATGGTCCCCATCAGCTATGGCTGCGATCACCGCTGCACCTACTGCATCGTCACCGAGCGACGCGGCCCGCAACGCAGCCGCCCCATCGCCGAGATCGTGGCCGAGGCCGAGGACTTGGTGGCGCGGGGCGCCCGAGAGGTCACCCTGCTGGGCCAGAATGTGGATGCCTATGGCACCGACTGGGCTGATGGGCCATACCTGGCCGACCTGCTGGAGGCGGTGCATGCGCTGCCCGACCTGTGGCGTATCCGTTTTCTCACCTCACACCCCCGCGAGATGACCCCCCGCATCATCGAGGCGGTGGCGCGCCTGCCCAAGGTCTGCCCCTCGTGGGAGCTGCCGGTTCAATCGGGCGACGATGCTGTGCTGCGACGCATGGGGCGCGGCTATACGGTGGCCCACTTTCGCGAGCTGGTGGGGCGCATCCGGACCGCCACCCCCGAGAGCGGCCTCAATACCGACGTGATCGTTGGGTTCTGCGGCGAGACGGAGGCAGAATTCTACAACACCCTCGAGCTGGTGCGCGAGCTCCGCTTTGACATGGTGCATATCGCTGCCTATTCGGCGCGTGAGGGCACGCCCGCCGCCGGTTGGCCCGATGACGTCCCGCCTGAGGAAAAGGAGCGCCGCCGCGCTCTCTTGGAGGAGACCCAGACCCAGATCGCGACGGAGATCAACGCCCGGTTGCTGGGCGAGACGGTCCCGATCCTGGTGGAGGGGCGGCAGCGAGGTCGCTGGCGCGGGCGCACCCGCACCAACAAGCTCGTCTTTTTCGAGAGTGATGACAACTGGCGCGGCAAGCTGGCCCGGGTGCGCATCACCTGGACCGGCCCCTGGTCGATGATCGGCGACGTGGCCGGCGAGGGAGAGCCGGAGGGCTAACAGAAGTCAGGCGATTGAAAGCGAAGTCGACATAAATGGTCTCGGCAGCAGATGGTTCTGACGCCGAGACCATTTGCTTGTGCAGACGCTATGACCTAGATTCCCAGGCTCTTGAGATACTCGCGCGAGATGCGCGCGCTCTCCAGCGGCGATTCCTTGGTGGTACGGTCGGTTTCCACGATCAGCCAGCCCTCGAACCCGGCCTCGTCCAGGATGCCAAAGATCTCGGGGTAGGGCACAAAGCCCTCACCCAGCTCGGCAAAGACGCCGCTGCTGTGGAACACCATATAGTGCCATTCCTCAGCGATGCCCTTTTCCATCACCTCACGATCAATGTCCTTGATGTGCAGCGCCTTGATCTGGTCGGCATAGTCCTTGCAGAACTGGACCGTGTCCACGCCGGCCCAGGCCAGGTGTCCGATATCGGGGCCCTGAAAGACCTTGGTGGTGTCCACCTGCGCCCACAGGTCGTCGATCTCCTGGCGGGTCTCGATGAACGAGCCCACATGGTTGTGAAAGCAGATGCGGACGCCCGATTCCAGGGCCGCCTCGCCGGCGCGAGTCAGCGCCTCGCCCGCGATCTTGTACTGGTCGGGCGACAGGCTGTCTTCGGGGGTGGGGCGGCCGGCCAGCGCCATGCGCGGGATGCCCCGTGGCCCCTCGACCTGGAACCCGTTGTCGGCCACGAACAGGGCGTCGCAGCTCACGGCGGCGTGCAGGGCGGCCATGGCGCCGGTGCGCTCGACCAGATTCTCCGTCTCCTCCGGGTCCCACCAGTTGGCCCCCAGGTAGCCCGGGCCCGGCTTGAGACCAAAACTCTCGTAGAACGTGATCACGTCCTTGGGCGACTCGCCCGGCATGGCATGCACCGGCGCGCCGTCGTAGCCTGCCTCGGCGATATCCCGCATCGCGGTCTCGCGAGGAGGTGGATTCGACCAATCGGTGATCCATGTGATCTGGCCGCAGCCGACGATATAGTTCCTCACAAACTGCCTCTCTTTCGTAACTGTCCTGATCCAACGGGCCGATGCTAGGCCAAAGCGCGCTTCCTGTCAATCGCTGTCCTCTTTGGCGCTCTGTTGATCCCACGTGCTCGAGCAGAGGCACCCGGCCATTGACAAACTACGCCGGCGTTCTACAATCCAGGCAGGATCGGCTCTATCAGTGACAGAAACGTCATCATTCGATGGCAGGAGGTGCTACGATGTACAAGGTGGCCCTGTTTGGTGCGGCGGGCAAGATCGGCTCGCGCATCACCGAAAAGCTGCGCGACGTCGCCGACTATGAGATGGACTATGTCGAGGCGGGTGAGGCGGGCGAGCAGCGGCTGCGCGATTGGGGGCTGGAGCCGACGCCCCAGGAGGAGGCGGTCGCCGATGCCGACGCCGTGATCCTCGCCATCCCCGACACCCACATCGGCGTCGTAGCGCGTCAGGTTGTGCCCATGCTCAAGCGTGGCGCCATGGTCATCTGCCTGGACCCGGCGGCCCCCTATAGCGGCGATCTGCCCGAGCGGGACGATATCACCTATTTCGTCACTCACCCTTGCCACCCGTCCATCGCCAACAAGGATCTGCCCCGCGAGGCGTTGGAGGACTATTTCGGCGGCATTGCGCCCCAGGCGCTGGTGTGCGCCCTGATGCAGGGGCCCGAGACGGACTATGCCAGGGGCGAGGAGCTCTCGCGGCGGATGTTCGACCCGGTCTCGAATACGCACCGGGTCACTGTGGAGCAGATGGCGTTACTGGAGCCTGCCATGGCGGAGACGGTGGCGCTGACCTGCATCTCGGTCATTCGCGAGTCGATGGACGAGGTGATTGCCCGGGGCGTGCCCGAGGCGGCTGCCCGGGACTTTATCCTGGGGCATATCAATGTCAGCATCGGCATCCTCTTTGGTCTGATCGACGCCGAGGTCTCCGATGGCGCCCGGTTGGCGATGGAGCGGGCCAGAACCACGCTCTTTCAGCCGGACTGGAAAAAGGTCTTTGAGACCGAAAACGTCATTGCCGAGGTCAGGTCGATCACAGCCGGCACAGCCAAGGGCTAGGCGCCGATGCGTCTCGGTCTCGGTTCCTTTGCCTATGCCTGGTCGGTAGGCGTCGGTGAGCACGTCCCACGGGAGCCGCTGACGGCCCTGGGTTTGGTGAAAGAGGCGGCCAAGCTGGGTGTGCGTCTCGTCCAGATCGGCGACAACCTGCCCCTGCACACTCTTGAGGATGACGCCCTGGACGCCTTGACGGCCCGGGCCCAGGCGTTGGATGTGGCCCTACAGGTGGGCGCCCGGGGCAGCGACCCGGAGCTGCTGCGTCGCTATCTCGATCTGGCGACGCGCCTGGGCTCGCCCATCGTGCGCACTGTGATCGACACGGCCACGCATCAGCCCACGCTGGAGGAGGTACAAACTCTCTGGCGCCCGTTGCTGCCCGCCTATGAGGAGCGAGGCGTGGTACTTGCTGTGGAAAATCACGACCGTTTCCAGGTCCGCGAGCTGGTGCGTCTGATGCAGTGTCTGGATAGTTCCGCTATCGGCATCTGCCTGGACACGGTCAACAGTTTTGGAGCGCTGGAGGGCCCCGAGGTTGTGGTGTCCATCCTGGCGCCCTGGACCGTGAACCTGCATGTGAAGGATTTCACGATCTCACGGGCTAACCACAACATGGGGTTTGTGGTCGAGGGTTGCCCCGTGGGGCAAGGGTTGCTGGATGTGCCCTGGCTGCTGGATCTGCTGCGCGCCCATGGCCGCGACGTTGACGCCATCATCGAGCTCTGGCCGGCTTCGGAGCCCACGCCCGAGGCGACCATGGCCAAGGAGCGCCGATGGGCCATGGAGAGCGTGCGCTACATGCGGGGGCTGCTCACCGGTTAGGAGGTGTGTTGTGCCAACCGATCTGCTGGATGCGGTGTATGGCTGTGTCATCGGAGGCGCGATCGGCGATGCCCTGGGCGCCCCCGCGGAGGGTTGGTACTATACCGAGATACGCGACCGGTATGGCCGCGTCGAGGAGTTCATCTCCACATCGCGTGGTAATACTGGCGCTCTGTATGGCGGCTCGGACGGCGAGAGCTACTATGAGGATTACGATGGTCCCCCCAGCAAGTTGGGCGAGGTCACC
This sequence comes from Anaerolineae bacterium, assembly GCA_007132185.1. Lineage (GTDB taxonomy): Bacteria > Chloroflexota > Anaerolineae > UBA1429 > UBA1429 > UBA1429. The sequence goes on from SLPC01000157.1 coordinate 23,887, forward strand.
GATGACACCACGCTGGCCCACTATATCTGCCTGGCCATCGTGCGCAAGGGAGGCCGCATCACGCCCGACGATCTGGCTGCCGTCTGGATCGACGAGCTCAACCCGAACCGTTTTTGGATGAACGAGCGCATCATCCGCCACAAGCTCAGGGCGGGGGTCAGCCCCTGGGAGTCGGGCCGCGGCGCCATTCCTGCCGGGTGCGCGACCATGGCCATCGCCCCCATCGGGATCATCAACGCCGGCGATCCCGATCAGGCCTATCTCGATGGCATGCATATCGCGGCGGTCAACCAGGAGGACGTCAACCGCGATGCCGCCGCCACCTTGGCCGCCGGCGTCGCCTGTGCGCTGGCACCTGGCGCGACCGTCGAGGATGTCCTGGCCTGCATGCGCTCCCATACGACCCCCATCGTGGGACGGGCCATCGAGCTCACCATGGACCTGATCGAGCCGTACGGCGATATCGACGCCTTTGCCGCGCGCTTTTACGAGCGCATGCTGGACTATTCGTGGCCCTCGCGTACCTGGAACAAGGAGCGCTATTTCAGCGGCAGCAGCTTGGAGATCGTGCCGGTGACCATGGCCCTGCTCGAGCTCTGCGAGGGCGATGTCAACCGCTGCATCATCGAGGGCGCGAGCTTTGGTCGTGACTGTGACACCATTGCGCGGGCGGTGGGTTCCTTGGCCGGTGCCCTGCAGGGCGCGTCCGCCCTCCGGCCCGGTTGGATCGCGACCTGCGAAGAAGGGAACCGCGAGCTCTTTGCCGAGGCCGAAGGGGATCCGGAGGCGGACTTTTATTCGATGGCGGTGCGCCTGACAGAGGCATTGGCCAAGGAGCAGAGCCACGCACAGGCCCGCGCCGAGCAACTGCAATCCTCATTGGGAGGAATCCAATGGCCGAACGACCGGTAAATGTCCTGCGTTACGGAAGCCCCGACGATCTGCCCGAGACGTTCTATCTGCGGTCGGGCCCCCTGACGGCCCTGTTCTACGATGGCGATCTGCGCTATATCCGCCTCGGGCCCCACGAGATCCTGCGCCGCGTGTATGTCGCCGTGCGCGATCAGAACTGGGACACCATCCCGGCCACGCTAAGCGACCTGGTCATCGAGCAGGAGGAGGACTCTTTCGAGATCCGCTATCACGCCCTGCACCAACAGGGTGACGTGTGCTTTGCCTGGGATGCCACGCTCACCGGCTCCCCCGAGGGCGAGATCCGCTATCAGATGGACGGCGAGGCGTGCAGCACGTTTTTACGAAATCGGATCGGTATCTGCGTGCTGCATCCCACCGAGGAGAGCGCCGGTGCGCCCTGTCGCGTCACCCACACCGATGGCTCTATCACGGAAGGCACACTACCCCGCTACATCTCGCCCCATCAGCCTTACAAGGAGATTGAGGCCATCGCCCATCAGGTGACGCCGGGCCTGTGGGCCGACGTTAAGTTTTCGGGCGACGTGTTCGAGATGGAGGACCAGCGCAACTGGACTGACGCCTCGTTCAAGACCTACAGCACGCCGCTGGAGCTTCCCTTTCCCGTGCGCATTGACGTGGGCACGCCTGTGCGCCAGTCGGTGACCCTGTCGATGCCGGCGGATCTGCCAGCGGATCTTCCGCTCCCTGCTGCCACCTCCCACATCGAGCCGGTGACACTCGCTCTGGGGGATCTGCTGCGCGACCCGCTGCCGCCGTTGGGGCTGGGCATGGCCAGCCACGGCCAAGCTCTGAGCGACAAAGAGCTCCAGCGGCTGTGCGCCCTGGGCCTGGCGCATCTGCGCGTCGATCTGGAGGGCGCGGATACTGTCCACGAGACGCTTGCCATGGCCGATTCGCAGGCGACGAGTCTGGAAGTAGGCTTGGAGATCGCGTTGCCCCTGGCCTACTTTGGCGACGAGGCGCTGGCAAGCCTCGCCGACGCTATACGCGCCGTGCAGCCCACCGTGCTGCGCTGGTTGCTGCTCACCGACGGCCTTGATTCGGACAAAGCTCAGGGCGCCATCGCCCAGCTGCGTGGTCTCTTGGAGAAACTGGCGCCAGCGGCTGCGATTGCTGTGGGCGTCAATGCCTACTTTACCGAGCTCAACCGTACCCGTCCGCCCCTCGACCAGGCCGATCTGGTCTGCTACTCACTAAATCCCCAGGTGCACGCCTTTGACAACCTCTCTCTGATAGAGACCCTGCCCGCCCAGGCCATCACCGTCGAGAGCGCACGCCAGTTTGTCCAGCGACGCCCGGTGGTTGTGTCGCCGGTCACGCTTCGGCCCCGGTTCAACCCCAACGCCACCTCTTCGGAGACGGCCCTGCCCGAGGAGGGACTCCCCGACACGGTGGATGTGCGGCAGATGTCGCTCTTGGGTGCGGGATGGACCCTGGCCAGCCTCAAGCACTTGATGGGGCATCCCGATGTGCACAGCCTGACCTATTATGAGACCACGGGCTGGCGCGGGGTCATGGAGCGCCCCGAGGGGCCGCCTAGCGCGGCGTTCCCGTCGCGGCCCGGCGAGGTGTTCCCCCTCTACCATGTGCTGCGCTGGGTGGGTGGTTGCAGCGAGGGAGCGCTTTGGGATCTGCAGTCGTCCGAGCCCCTATGCGTAGATGGGTTGGCGCTGGAAGAGGAAGGGCGCCTGTATGTCGGCGTTGCCAATCTCACCAACGCGACCCAGCAGGTCGAGCTGTATCGCATCGGTGTGCCCCTCAGCGGGGTCATACTGGATGAGAGCAACGTGGTCGAGGCGATGGCTGATCCCGACGGTCTCGCCGATATTGAGGAGACGGCGATGTCTGCCGAGGAGGATCATCTAACGCTAGAACTGGCCCCTTATGCCGTGGCCTGGCTCGAGTGCCCTGCGCCCCAGGGCTCGGCGAGCTAGGGCGCCATGGGCGGTTCGGTCGCTCCCTGCATCTGCTGGTGCCATGATTGGGCATACAGCCCATCTCGGGCGATCAGCTCGGCGTGCGAGCCTGACTCGACGATGCGGCCTTCTGCCATGACATGGATCACATCAGCGTACATGGCCGTGGTGAACCGGTGGGTCACGATCAGCGCAGTGCGCCCCTCCAGTTGGGTGCGCAGGCGGGCCAGCCAGTCGGCCTCGGTCCAGGAATCCATGGCGCTGGTGGGCTCATCCAGGGCAATGATGGCGGCATCGCTATAAAAGGCGCGCGCCAGGGCCAGGCGCTGCCACTCGCCCACGCTCAGCTCGGCGCCGCCACTGAACCAGCGCCCCAGCAGGCTGCGATAGCCCTGGGGCAGCTTCTCGATGAATGCGTGGCCGCCTGCTCGTTCTGCCGCGTTCCGTATCGAGGCGTCATCGGCCTCTCGCGTCAGATCTCCATAGGCGATGTTGTCCCAGGCGGTATCGGAATAGTGTACTGGCTCCTGAAACAGGATGGCCACCTGGTGTCGTAGTGTCTCGATCGATAGACTGCGCAGATCGTGGCCATCTACCAGGATGCGGCCCTCATCCGGATCATAGAGGCGGCAGAGAAGCTTGATTAGCGTGCTCTTGCCCGAGCCGTTGGCACCCACCAGGGCGGCCACCTGTCCGGTAGGTATCTCCAGATTCAGACCTTGCAGAGCATCACGGGTACTATCGGGATAGCGAAACGAGACTTGATCGAATGCCAGAGAATGGGCGAGGCGAAAGGGCCGCGGCTCGGCCGGTTCCTCGACCCGGGGGCGCAGGTCGAGAAAAGCAAAGAGATTGCTGAGAAAGAGGCTGTTCTGGTAGAGTTGGCCCAGGCTGGATAGCACCACGCGGAGCATTGCCTGGCCCTGGCGAAAGGCCTCGTACAGCAGCACCAGGTCGCCCAGGGTTGCCAGGCCTTGCAGGACGCGCCAGATCATCCAGGCCATAGCGGCCCCGCCAATGACCATGCCCACAGCGTTGGCGGCCAACCCCGAGAGCCCCTGCTCGCGCAGCAGTTGCAGGCGCTGGGTGCGCAGTTGAGCCTGTAGGTCACGGAAGAGCTTGCGGAACCGTGGGCCCAGCCCGAACAACCGCAGCTCGGCGGCGGCGGCACGCGAGGTCATGGCCCAGTCATAATACCAGGCGCGTCGCTCATCAGGGGTGATCGCTTGCTGCCAGCGGTGCTCCCGCCGATAGTTGCGCAATGCGACGGCAAACCCGGGTAGGGCGCTCAGCATAAGCACCCCCGGCAGCCACAAGCCAAAGGGCGCCAGAATGGCCACCAGGCCCACCAAGGAGAGGCCGTCACGCACCACGCTTCCCAGGCTCTCGAGCAGCGCTATGGGGCGATAGTTGGCCTCGGCGCGCGCCCGATGTAGCTGGTCATAATAGTCGGCAGAATCGTAATAGGCGAGGTCCACCGCCAGCGAGCGCTCGTGGATCAGGTCGCGGATATGGTCGCGGACTCGCTCCGATTGAGCGCTGCGCACCCAGGTGGCGGCCACGCGGATGAGCTCACCGAGCAAAAAGAGCCCCGCCACCACCAAACCCAGAGCCAATGTATCGCGCATGACGGGCCATTCGGGGCCCGCGCCGGCCAGCGCCGTCAGGCGATCGATCAAGAGCCGCGTGAGCCATACGGTGATCGCAGGCAAGGGAGCCTGTAGCAGCAAGAGCACGGTCCAGAGCGCCGTGGGGCGCGGCGCGGCTTCCCACACCAGGCGCAAGGCCCGCCACAGGTAGGGCAGCTGCGCGGTCGCCTTGCCGAGGCGCGCCCTGAGCCATGATAGAGTCATGGTGCCCCTAACCCTGAGCCAGCCATCGGACCAGGGACTGCCAATCTATGTCCCGGTCTGGCCGTCCCAACATCTGTCTCACGCTGCTCCCCCGGTGTGCAAGAATGTCAGCCCAGCGGCGCAGATATAGCCAGGGGTGAACGGGGCGGTCGGCGGGCACAGCATACAGAGACCGCATACGATCTGTGCCGGGCAGCAGGACGCGACCAAGGACACCGAGGCGTGCACGCCAACTGTGCTCACCCCACAGGGCAACCAAATTGCCCGAGGGAGCTGTGTCGTGCGTGGTGTCGTTCAGCAGGATACGCGTACCCATATCGAGGTGATCCTGGGCATCTGGAGGCGCAAGAGCCTCCAACATAGCGGGATCCACTGTCGCGCCCAAGAGAGTCTGGCTGAGAGATAGCATCAGAAAGACAGCCCGCGCCACACGCCATTCCCTTGCCCGGTCCACGATTACTTCCGACATGATCTGCGCACCATAGTGCGATAGGATCTTTTGCACGTCATACAGAGGCATCAGACCCATCTGTAGGAGATGCTGTGAGGCGCTGTGGATGCAGGTGTGGAGCAGCAGATCCTCGGCGTCCAGCACCATGGCAGGTGCGTCGCCAAGGGTCGTATGGATGGCTCGCTCCCAGATACCGGCTTGGTCGACGCTGGTCCCTACCGAGAAGGCGCCCACTCGCTGATGCAGTTCCAGCAGTAGCCCATCCTCACGGCGCATGCCATGATGGCCGTGTCGGAGGCTCATCCATGCCTCGCCCTTGACCGGTTCATATCCCAGCTTCGAGAGGATCTCTAGCCCTCGAAGGGCGTTCCTCTCCTCTACCAAGAGATCTATGTCCACCATAGGGCGCAAGGCGATGTTGCCGTATACCAGGGATGCCAGGTGAGCGCCCTTGAGCAGGATAATCGGTACATCCGCTTGGTGCAATGCCAGGAGAGCTTCTTCCAATGCGGCAAAACGCCGGGTGTTGTCGGCTGCTGTGCGGAGATAGTGCCGGCGCAGGCGGGCTCGCACCGAATCGGGCAGGGCGATGTCGGATAAGCGATGATAGAGCAGGGGCGAAAGCCCATGCTGTGCCGCAAGCTTGATCACATCATCCCAGGCATCCTCTGTCCAGGCGCCCACATCCTCGGGCCAAGACGAGGCGTCGCGGGCCAACAGGCTCAGAAGTTGCGCCATGGCGGGCGCGCAGGTCGGGTCTGGCAGAGTGTTCATGAATCTATCATGCCCGCCCAGGGCGTGGCTGTCAACCTTTCTCAGGTGGTAACTTGGATCACGGCGTGGGATAGAGGGGTTGAACCATGTTTGGTGCGAAAAAGTGCTTATACCTAAAGCGATACAAACGCTCGCGGCCATTCTAGACGAGAATGTACAGAAGCAGGTCAGATCGGACAGCTCCAGCAGGTTGTGCCCATTCGCGGTGCAGGAGTTGCCGCAGCCTGCGGGGCTGTGCTAGACTGCAACTGACAGAGCGGTTGAAAGGATAGGATCATGGCCGATATCACCTATGCACTCTTTACCAAGCCCTGGCCTGCCCTTGCACTCCCTGAGCTGGCGACCCATGTGCGTGCACTCGGATTCGATGCTGTCGAGCTCCCTGTGCGCCCTGGCTTTCAGGTCGAGCCGGAGCAAGCGACTCGAGATCTGCCGCGCGCCGCCGGTGTCTTTCGAGCCGAGGGATTGCAGATAATCAGCGTGGCTGCCACAGTCAGTGAGGCCATGATCGCTGCCTGTGCCGAGGCCAAAGTACCCATTCTACGTGTGATGGAGCCTATTCACGCGGGGGAAAGCTATCCGCAGGCCGAATCGCGCATCCGGGCCACGTACGACCGTCTGGTACCCCTGCTGGAGCGCTACGGCGTATGCCTCGGTATCCAGAACCACTGCGGGCGCTACCTTCCCAATGCCCTGGCGCTACGTGCCATTCTCCGGGACTATGACCCCCGCCATATCGCCGCGGTCTGGGATGCTGCCCACGAGGCGTTGGTGGGCATGGCAGGCGATATGGCGTTGGATGTCATCTGGCCACACCTGTGCATGGTCAATCTCAAAAACGGGTTCTGGAAGCGCACGAGCGGCCCGGAAGCGCCTCATGCCACATGGCGGCACTACTGGACATCGGGCCGTCACGGGCTGGCGGACTGGCAGGTCGTAGCGACAGAGCTGCAACGACGCCGCTATCAGGGCATTGTCTGTCTGACGGCCGAGTACACCGATACCTCGGCGGCGGACCGTTTGATCGTCGAGGATCTGGCGTGGGCACGGGCGCTCCTGGAGAAGGATGTATGAAAAACGGTAGCGCCGAACAGGCCGCGGGTGCACGCCCCGTAGGCGCAGAGGTATATTGGCTGCCCGTCGAGACCAGGGTGCCCCTCAAGTTTGGGCCTGAAACCCTCACCATTGTGACCTGCGCCCGCGTGGCCTTGGCGGCGCAGGACCAGCGGGGGCGCGTTGCGGTCGGGTGGGGTGAGACTCCTCTAAGTGTCCAGTGGGTTTGGCCTGGCGCGCTGAGCTATGCCGAGCGACTGGATACGCTCCAAGCGTTCACCCTAAAGCTGGCGGCGGCCTGGGCCGACTGGAATATGTTGGGGCACCCCATCACCGTCTCAAATCGGTTTCAGGCCACTGTGCTGCCCGAGCTCTTGGACGAACTCAATCAGGAACGTCAGGGCCGCGAGCCCATGCCCTGGCTGGCTGCCCTCGTCTGCTGCTCCGCCTTTGATCTGGCGCTGCACGATGCCTATGGCCAACTGCTGGGTCTGCCGGTTTGGGCGACCTACAACGAGTCTTATATGGATCACGACCTGGCCACGTTCCTTGAGGCTGATGCACCGGATGTCAGCTTTGGCGGGCAGTATCCCGCCGACTATCTGCAACCCCGGGCGCAGCGCCTCATGGCCTGGCACCTGGTCGGGGGGCTGGATCCCCTGGCGCCAGAGGATCTCGCCGGCGATGAGCCGGATGATGGCTATCCGGTGCTGCTCAAAGATTGGATTGCCCAAGATGGCCTGCGGTGTCTCAAGATCAAGCTGCGCGGCAACGATATGGCCTGGGACTATCAGCGTCTCGAACGGGTGGGCCGGATTGCGCTCGAGCAGGATGTCTACTGGCTCAGCGCCGATTTCAACTGTACCGTCACCGATCCGGGCTATGTGAACCAGATCCTGGACCGGCTCTTGCATCAGCACCCGCGCATCTACGGCATGCTGCTCTACGTCGAACAGCCCTTTCCCTACGATCTCGAGGCCCACCGCATTCCAGTGCACAGCGTTTCGGCGCGCAAGCCTCTTTTTATGGACGAGAGCGCCCACGACTGGCGCATGGTGCGCCTGGGGCGCTCGCTAGGCTGGACGGGGGTGGCCCTCAAGACCTGCAAGACTCTGACAGGAGCGCTGTTAGCTCTCTGCTGGGCCAAAGCCCATGGCATGACTCTTATGGTGCAAGACCTGACCAATCCGATGTTGGCGCAGATTCCCCACGTGCTCCTGGCGGCCCACGCCGGTACCATCATGGGCGTCGAGACCAATGCCATGCAGTTCTACCCCGATGCGTCGCAGCCCGAAGCGGCTGTGCATCCTGGTCTCTATCGCAGGCGGGATGGACAGGTGATTCTGGAGAGTGTCAGGGGAGCGGGGCTGGGGTATCGGCTTGACGAGATCGCGCGCACGCTCCCCGAGCCAGCGTTTGCAGCAGGGCGCGGGCTATGGCCATAGGTGCATGGGCAGGCGAGCGTGGCGCTATGTTCTGGTGTATTCGCATGACTGCGGCACAGGCAATGCCGCACGGTAAGGACGAAACACGTCCCGGCCCTGGCGCAGCCCTCGCATGACAGTCAGGTTTACGTAAATGGATAGGCGCTCTCGAATTTCCGCGTCATCAAGGCCCCGCTCGATTAGATGCAGGATCTCGGGCATCTCCGCACTCAGCGACTGATTCTCCTCATCGACGCGGCTTTGATCCACATGAATCTGCATATTGCCCGCCCGCAACATCCTGATGAGGTCGTGCTCGTCCTCAGGCAGATGCTCGACCTGCATGGCATACATGCCCAGCATGGTCACATGATGCCCATCCGAGGCGGCAATGGCCGGCACGCCCATGCGCTGGGCCAGGGCCACAGCCGGACGGTGCGCATAGTTGTAGATGTTGCTGCTCATGATCTCGATGCCATCCACCGGGTGCTGCTCGAGCACCTCTGGAGCATTGGCCTGGTACCGATAGGGGTGCGCCAGAACGACCGCGCCGCCCAGCGCCTGGGCCCGCTCGATGAGCTCGGCATCGTCGATGCCTGCAACCATGAGCTCGGAATCGGTGACGCCATAGATCAGATAGTCATCGCCCCCTGCCGCGTTCACCTCAAAGCCGCGATACAGGCGAATCACGGGGTAGGTAGCCTGCAGCTCGGCCAGTTCTGCCTCGGGCCACAACACATTGTGTTCGGTGAAAACCAGCCCGCCCAGGCCAAGCTCTATGGCGCGCTCAATCATCTCCTCGGGCGTCGAGCGCCCGCAGGCCGAATAGCGGGATGTATGTACATGCAGATCAACTAGCATAGTCTCGCACTCTTTTCTCGCTGTCACTGGTGCAACGTCTCGTAGCGATCGTGATCGTAGACCCACTCGATTAGTATAGCATGGCGTGTTGTTTCGGGCTACTTGGCCTGTCTGCGCATCATGGTGATGTCAAGGTCAGAATCATGTGTAATCAAACCTTGCATGAAGCGCGGTGGAATTTCGCGAGGGCGAACCTTGTGTTCGCCTTCGCGAAAAAAGCAGTAAACAGCATAAAAATAGGAGCGAAGCATTGCGCATGTATGCGCCCGCATGAATGCGTACTTTGCCAAAGGCGAGTTCGAATCGGTATACAGCGCTTTTCCACAATCACGACTTTCGCCGTGGTCTGCGCATGGATCGATCTCTCAAGGAAACGCGGGCGACGGGCCCCTATTGTGCGCCAGTGTCAACCTCTGGCAGAGCCGGGCCTTGACGGGTGCGCTCGTCCTGCTCTATTCTGTGGCCATCGAGCCGAGACACACGCGAGCTGCAGGGAGGTCCCATGGCGACACAGAGCGATCAGCCGACGGTAGAACAGTACGACCTGCTTCTTCAAGGCGGGCATGTGATCGATCCGGCCAATGGCCGCGATGGCATCCTGGACGTCGCCATCGCCAAGGGGCGCATTGTCGCCGTTGACAGGAATCTTGCGTCCGAGCGAGCCGATCAGGTGATCGATGTGACGGGGCTGTATGTTACACCCGGCCTGATCGATATGCATGTGCATGTCTTTCCGCAGCACTTCGATATCAGCGTTGTGGCGGACGCTCAGAGCTTTTCGTCCGGTATCACCACCATGGTAGATGCTGGTTCGGCTGGCGCTGCAAACTTGACCACGCTGGTTGAGCAGGTGATCAACCGCTCCAAGACGCGGGTGCTGGCCTTTGTGAACGTGGTCGATCTGGGCATGGGCGGTGATTTCGAGCAGGATGTGGGGCGCATGATTCCCGAGGCGGCGGCCGAGGCGGTGGATGCCTACCCTGATGTGGCGGTGGGTGTCAAGCTGGCCCACTACTGGACGTGGCAGCCCTGGGATGCCACCCATGGGCCGTGGGACAATGTCGAGAGGGCCGTGGCCGCTGGCGAGCTATGCGCCAGGCCCGTGATGGTCGATTTCTGGCCCCGCCCGCCCGAGCGCAGCTATAAAGAGCTCCTCATGCACAAACTGCGTCCCGGCGACATCCACACCCACGTCTTTGCGCAGCAGTTCCCCATCGTGACAGAACTGGGACGCCCCAATGAGCTCTTGTTCCAGGCGCGCCAAAGAGGCATCATCTTTGACCTGGGCCACGGCGCTGGCAGCTTTTGGTTCAGGCAGGCAGCCCCCGCTATGGAGCATGGCTTTGTCCCCGACTCGATCAGCACCGACCTACACACGGGTAACGCCGCCAACGGCCTAGTGACGAACCTCCTGCATGTCATGTCCAAGCTGCGCAACCTGGGCCTCTCGGTACAGGAGCTGGTCGAGCGGGTGACAGTCGCGCCGGCGCGCGAGATCGGCCACCCCGAGCTGGGCACCCTGAGTGTGGGCGCCGAGGCCGATGTGGCGGTGCTCGAGGAGCAGGAGGGGCGCTTTGCCTATATTGATTGCGGGCGCGCTCGCATGACGGGTACCCGCCGACTGGCCTGCCGACTGACGCTGCGGGCGGGCGACGTGGTCTATGATCCGAAAGGGCTTACGATGCCGGAATGGACCGAGGCCCCCGAGGCCTACTGGGTATGCAGAGCGCCGGCGGGAGCTCCTTCCGATTGGGCGCCACCCGTACACCCCTCGCTGAGCTAGCGAATGCTGCCCGCGCGGCTCGGTTGGTGCTAGTTCAGGGTCGCATTGGGTGTGGCCGATCCTAATGCGGCCCTGCCGCTGTTTGACGCCCCCCGGTGCCTGTGATACGGTCTGACTCACCGATAGGTGGCTTGAGGAAGGAGCGTCTGGTGGACATTCGTCTGGAACCCTATGACCCGGAGCGGCACGATACAGAGACGATCGCGACGCTGATCTTTGAGGCCGATCCGGAGACAATGGCCCTCGGTTTTGGTCCGCGAGAAAAGGCCGTCAAGATCATCTCACGGCTGATGGGGTTGGAGAACAACCAGTACGCCGCAGAGAATATCACCTGCGCTCTGCACGATGGCAAGGTGGTGGGCATCATCGTGGGTTTCTCCGGCAGCAAGATGCGCTACTATGAAAAGGAGAGCGGCCAGGATTATTTCCGCAGTTTCGGCGTCTGGCACATGCTCAAGCTTCTGCCCCGGGCGTCTACCCTGCAAAAGATCGTTACGACCGACATGGCCGATGAAGAGTACTGTATCTTTAGTCTTTCGGTGCTCCCGGCCTATCGCAGCCAGGGAATTGGCTCACAACTGCTGCGCAGCGCCCTGCAAGAGCATGACCGGATTGCGCTCGACGTCAGCATAGATAACGAGGCCGCGCAACACTTTTATGAGAGACATGGCCTGGTAAGGAATGGCGAGAGTACCGTCATGTACAAGGGCAAGCGCATCGGCAACTATACCATGCGCACGGCCTAGAGTGTAAAATGCTATCGAAACACAGTCTGCTCCTTGTGCTTGTGGCGTTCATGCTTCTGCTGGCGGGTTGCCAGCAGGCAGGAGGCGCTGCGCCGCCATCTGGTGTGCTGGCCTCTCCATTGCCGCCAGAGGGGCCTGCGCCGCCCGATGAGGCCGAGCCCGACCAGGCTCAATCCGCCGATTCGCCGACGGCAGAGCCCAAGCCCGCGATCGCCTCAACGCTGGCCAAGAATGAACACGGCTATGCCCGCATCACCGTGCCCCAGCTCGTTGCGTTGCGAGAGAGCGCAGATCTGTTCCTGCTACAGGTGCACTTTGTACACGAGTGGGAGATCCCCGACACCGATCTCTTTATCGCCCTGGATGACCTGCCCGCGCGCCTGGACGAGCTTCCTCCAAAGGACTCGCTCATCGTCATCTACTGCCGCAGTGGAAACTGGACCCAGCCCGCTGCCCGCTTTCTGGCAGAGCAGGGCTATACCAACGTCGCCGACCTTGTAGGCGGCTATAGCGCCTGGTATGCTGCCGGCCATCCGCTGCTCGATCGCCGCTGAGCCCCCGATTTCGGTTGCCCCAGCCTCGCCTTTCTGCTATCGTACTCCTCGTTGTCTTTGTACTATCCAGGCGTCCAAACGAATGGGTGGACGCTGATATATGATCATCATCGATCCATCAGGAGAGGTATCATGGCTACACAACTCCCTACCCGTGAAGAGATCAAGGCCCAATACAAGTGGGATCTGGCTGCTATCTATGCCGACGATGCGGCCTGGGAGGCCGACATTGCCGCCGTGCGGGAGATGCTGCCCGCGATGCAGGCCTATGAGGGGCGCCTGTCCGAGGGGCCCGAGGTCGTTGCCGAGTTCCTCGTGCAGTTGGAGCGTATCATCTATCTGGTGCGCAAGATTCACGTCTATGCCCATTCCTCCTATGCTGTGGACACCACAAATCAGGTTGCTGCCAGCAAGAACGCCCGGGCCATCGGCCTATATGCGCAGACGATCGGAGCCCTGGCCTTTGCCGAGCCCGAGTTGCTTCAGATCGGCCCCGATACTCTACAGCGCTGGGCCGAGGAGGAGCAGTCCCTGGCAATCTATCGCCACTACTTTGACACGCTGGCTCGCAAGGCGGAGCATGTCCGCTCGCCCGAGGTCGAGTCGCTGCTGGGCGAGCTGCAGGACCCCTTCCGCACCGCCTCTGGCATCCATGGCGTGCTGGCCAATGCCGATCTGGTGTTCGAGCCGGCCCGGCCCTCGGACCCGGACGCCCCCGAGCGGCCGGTGGCCCAGGGGACATTTAGCGCGCTCGAGACCGACCCTGACCGCGAGCTGCGGCGCACCGCGTTCAAGAGCTATGCCGATGCCCACCTGGCGGTCAAGAACACCATGGCCACCTGCATGATGACAGGCGTCAAGCAGGATGTCTTGGTGGCGCGAACGCGACGTTATGGCTCGGCACTGGAGGCCGCCGTCGAGTCGAATTTCGTGCCCACCCCGGTCTTTCACAACGTCATCGATACCTTCCGACGCAACCTGCCCATCTGGCATCGCTACTGGGATGCGCGCCGCCGGGCTCTGGGCTATGATGAGCTGTATCCCTACGATCTGCAGGCGCCCCTGCGGGCTGACAAGCCTAACGTTCCCTATGAGCAGGCCGTCGAGTGGATTCTGGAGGGTTTGGCGCCTCTGGGAGAGGCCTACGTGGCGGCGGCGCGACGCGGGATGCTGGAGGAGAACTGGGTGGATGTGTACCCCAACGTGGGCAAGACGGCGGGGGCCTTTTCGACCGGTGCGCCTGGCACGGCGCCCATGATCCTGATGAGCTATAGCGATGATCTGTTCAGCCTGAGCACCCTGGCCCATGAACTGGGTCACTCGATGCACTCGCATCTTGCGTGGGAGACCCAGCCGATCATCTATGCCGACTATACGATCTTTGTGGCCGAGGTGGCCTCGAACCTGAACCAGGCGCTGGTACGCCAGCACCTTCTGGCAACCAGGCCCGAGCCCGCCTTTCAGATCGGCTTGATCGAAGAGGCCATGGCCAACTATTTCCGGTACTTTTTCCTGATGCCCACGTTGGCCCGATTCGAGCTCGAGATCCACGAGCGCGTCGAGCGGGGTGAGCCCCTGACGGCCGATGGCCTGATGGCTTTGATGGCGGGGCTCTTTAGCGAGGGGTATGGCGACCAGGTTGTGATGGATCATGACCGGGTGGGCATCACCTGGGCCGAGTTCCACACCCACCTCTATTACAACTTTTACGTGTATCAGTACACCACAGGCATCTCGGCGGCGCATGCCCTGGCCGAGCGGATCACCAAGGGCGGGCCTGCTGAGGTGGAGGCGTATCTGACGTTCCTCAAGACGGGGGGATCCAGCTATCCGCTGGACATGCTCAAGCTCGCGGGGGTGGACATGACCACGCCGGACCCGATCCAGGTCGCTTTCGACGACCTGGCCGGGCTGGTCGATCGACTGGATGAGCTACTGAACCAGGGCTAGCTCCTGGCTCTCGCGACGATACTGGGTCTGATAGAGGCTCGCATACAGGCCCCCCTGGGCCAGCAGCGTCCCATGGTCACCGCTCTCGACGATGCGGCCCCGGTCGATCACGAGGATCAGATCGGCTGCCAGGATGGTGCTGAGGCGGTGAGCGATGACGATGCTGGTGCGCTGCGCCATCACCCTGGCCAGGGCGTCCTGGATCAGCGCCTCGGACTCGCTGTCCAGGCTGCTGGTCGCTTCGTCCAGCACCAGGATGCGCGGGTTCTTGAGGATCACCCGGGCCAGCGCCAGGCGCTGCTTTTCGCCGCCGCTCAGGCGATAGCCCCGCTCTCCCACGATGGTGTCATAGCCGTCTGGCAGAGCATGGATGAACTCGTGGATGTTGGCCACCTTGCAGGCCTCGACCAGCTCTTTTTGGGTCGCGTCCAGCCGCGCATAGAGCAGGTTGGTGGCGATGGTATCGTGGAACAGGTAGCTCTCTTGCGTCACCATCCCGATCTGTTCCGACAGCGACTCGAGGGTCAGGTCGCGCAGATCGTGGCCGTCGAGGCGGATGATGCCCTCGTCGGGGTCGTACAGTCGCGGGATCAGGTAGGTCAGTGTGGTCTTGCCGGCGCCGCTGGGCCCCACCAGGGCCACGAGCTGCCCGGGCTCGGCGCGAAAGCTGACCTGGTCCAGCGCCTTGCTGCGGGCCTGACTGCGCGTCTCGGCCTCGGGGCTGGCAGCGTACGTCTTGGTCCCCGAGAGCACCGCGGTCACATTGTCCATACTCCCATAGCGCTTGACATCGCTAAGGAGCGTCTCGTCGCCGCCCTCGTAGGCAAAGGTCACATTCTCGAATGTGAGCTCGCCTCGGATGGTGTCCAGGGCGGTTGCATCGTCCGTTTCGGGCACGTCCACCGGCAGGTCGATCACCTCGAACACCCGCTCGAACGATACAATCGAGGTGGCAAACTCGACGGGGGCGTTGGACAGCCCCTGCAGCGAGCTGTACAGGTTGCCCAGGTAGGCGCCAAAGGCCACGATGGTGCCGATGGTAAAGGCGCCTTGGATGACCAGGTAGCCCCCCAGGCCGTACACCAGGGCGGTGCCCACGGCGCCGATCAGGCCGATGATGGCGGCAAAGACCGAGCCGACGACCATGCGCTGCACGCCCAGATTGCGGACCTGTGCTGCGCGCTGGCCGAAGCGATCAATCTCGAGCTGGCGGCGGCCAAAGAGCTTGACCAGCAGCGCGCCGCCGATATTGAGGGTCTCGTTCATCATGGCGTTCATCTCTGCCGAGGCGTCCATCTGCAGACGGGCCATGTCCCGCAGGCGCGTGCCCAGCAGCCGCGCCGCCACGATGAACAGCGGCAGGATGGCGACGCTGATCAGCGTGAGGCGCCATTCCAGCGAGAGCATGACGGTCAGCACGGCCGCCGCGCGCACGATCTGTGTCACAATGCCTACCGTCGTGCTGGTGATAGCGTTCTGGGCCCCCCGCACATCGTTGTTGAGGCGGCTCATCAGCTCGCCGACCTTGGTGTTGGTGAAAAAGCGCAGCGACATGCGTTGCAGGCTAGAGTACAGCGCCATCCGCAGGTCATAGATGACGCCCTCGCCGATGCGGGCGCTGACCCGCCGTTGGATCACGTTGATGGCGCCGTCGGCCGCCGGGATCACCAGCAGCGCCAGAGCCAACATTAGCAGCCGGTTTACCTCGCCGGCGGGGATCGTGCGGTCGATCAGGTCTCGCAAGATCAGGGGCGTCAGCAGCATCAGGCCCGTGTGGGCCAGGATCAGCAGCATCATCGCTCCGATCAGCAGATGGTAGGGCGTGGCATATTCCAGGACCCGCTTCATTAACGGCCATGTAATCTTGGGTTTCTCGTCCGGGGCATTGATCACGCCCCGCATTCCGTATCCTCCACGTAGTGTCATAGACTCTCCTTTTTTCGTACCATGGTTTGTGCATGCATTACCGGCCTCTTTTCGCGCGCCAGGATGTATGCTAGCTAAATATTAGCCGACTAATAGTAAGCCTGCTAACTATTATAAGAAATGTCCCGCGCTCTGTCAAATGCCCATGAATTATCTACCTTGTGCATAAAGTCTGAGACTGCCCTATAGTCCGTGCGATTCGATCTATGATCGTGTGTCGAGTGCGCTTTCGCGATGGCTCGCACTAGTGTACAATCTGCTTTGATGGAATCACTACACGCTGGCAAGGAGCATTTTCGATGACGCAGACACAAAAACGCCGTGACCAGGTCCCTGCCGAGGACCGCTGGGATGTGGCGGCGATCTTTACCGATGACGAGGCCTGGGAGTCGGCGCTGGAGGCGACCAGACAGTGGCCGGAAAAGGTCTCTGCCTATCAGGCGCGGCTGAGCGAATCGGAGGATGTGCTGGCCGAGGCCCTGCAGACCTGGCTGCAAGCCACTCGCGAGATGGAAAAGGTGTGGGTGTATGCCCACCTGCGGGCCGACGAGGACCTGGGCAACAGCCACTATCAGGAGCTGATGGAGCGCGCTCGCTCCTCCTTTGTGGCGCTCATGACGGCGAGCTCGTACATCTCGCCCGAGATCCTGGCCATGGAGGAGGACGCCATTCGCGCATGGATGGAGCGCGAGCCCCTGGCCACCTATCGCTTTTGGCTGGAGGATCTGTTGCGGGCCAAGCCCCACACCCTCTCGCCCCAGGAAGAACGTCTCCTGTCCATGGTCAGCGAGCCCCTGTCCGCCTTTGAGCGGGTGTTCAGCGTGCTCAAGAATGTGGATCTGGCGGGGCGGCTGCCCTCGGTCGAGGATGACGAGGGGGAGCAGCAGCAACTCTCTCACTCGCTGTTCATCAAGCTGCTGGAGAACCCCAATCGGGAGGTACGCAAGGCAGCCTTTGACGGCTACTATCGCGAGTACCAGGGGAACCGCAACACCATTGCGACCGCAATGGATGGCGGGGTCAAGTCTCACGTATTCCATGCAAGGGCCCGTAACCACGGCTCGGCCCTGGAGGCCTCTCTGTTCAACGACAATGTCGAGGTGGCCGTATACGATGCCTTGATCGAGGCGGTGCACGATGCACTGCCCGCCTTCTACCGTTACATGGACCTGCGCCGGGAGCTATTGGGGGTCGAGCGGCTGCACATGTACGATGTATATGTGCCCGCGGTGCCCGAGGTCAACCTCGAGTATAGCTATGAAGAGGCCGTGGAGCTCGTCTCTCTCGCCGTGGCGCCTCTGGGTGAAGAGTATGTGGCCGTGGCGCGAGAGGGCATGCAGGGCGGTTGGGTGGATCGCTATGAGAATGTGGGCAAACGTTCCGGGGCCTACTCGTCAGGCTCCTACGACACGCTGCCCTATATCCTGATGAACTTTACCGGCACCCTAGACTCGGTGTTCACGCTGGCCCACGAGCTTGGCCACTCGATGCACAGTTGGCACTCGAACCGGGCCCAACCTTACCACCTGGCCGACTATCGCATCCTTGTCGCCGAGGTTGCATCGACCACGAACGAGGCACTGCTCAACGACCATCTGCTGTCGACCTTGGAAGATCGCAACACCCGGGCCTATCTGATCGATCGTTACCTGGATGGCTTTCGTGGCACCCTGTTCCGTCAGACCATGTTCGCCGAGTTCGAAAAGCTGATCCACGGCATGGTGGAGCAGGGCCAGCCCCTGACTGCCGATAGCCTGGATGCCCGATACTATGACCTGGTCAAGCTCTACTATGGCGATAGCGTTGCCTTTGACGAGCAGGATGAGTCCATTGCCTGGGAGTGGGCCCGCATCGACCACTTTTTCTACAATTTCTATGTCTACAAATACGCCACGGGCATGGCCTCGGCGGTCGCCATCGCCCGCACGATCCTGGAAGGGCAAGAGGGGGCACTGGAGCGCTACCTGACCTTCTTGCGGGCCGGGGGCAGCGACTATCCCCTGAACATCCTCATGCGGGCAGGCGTCGATCTCACCACGCCCGATCCCGTGTCCATGGCCCTGGCCGAGTTCGAGCGTCTGGTGGGCGAGCTAGAGACGTTGGTGGGCTGATCCAACAAGTCCCATCGATTGCCAAGAGCCACGAGTCGCCCTTGGATGACTCGTGGCTCGGTTCATCATAGCCGTTATACCAGCGTTGTGCGCTATGCCTCCGCCTGGTCCAGCTCGTGCTGGAGCACATGCGCCAGGCCCCGGGCGTTGCTCTCGATCACGCCCAGATCGTGCTCGTTGGGCCGGCCCCGGATGTCGCCCAGCCAGCCCAGCAGGTTGTTCGGCTGGTCCGAGTCGCCATGATACGAGCCCACCGTATACCAGGCGCCGCGCACCTGCCGACCGATATGGCGCATCGCCTGCGCTATATAGTCGCCGGCGGGGGTAGCCTCATCGATGCCCGTGTGCGGGCCGCCATAGGTCACGAACACCACAGCCCACTTGTGCGGGCGCGGGGGACATCCGAGCTGGGGAAGGCCCAGGGTGCGGTGCTCTTGGCCCATCCGCTCGACAAAGCCCCGCACCGGCGCCGGGACGCCGAAATGGTAGGAGGGGCTGCCCAGGCAGAGCAGGTGAAACTCTTCCGGATCAACCTCGTTGGCCGCCGCATCGGGCATCGTCAGGAGCGTCACCGACGCATTCCTGCTTTCCAGCCCGCGCGCCAGCGCCTCGGCGACGCGGCGGGTATTGCCGCCAGCCGACCAATACAGCACCAATGCTCTGAGCTGTGTCATGGGCGCGCCCCTTTTTCGGCTCGCTACAGCAGGCCGTCGGCTACCAGGATCTGGCGAATCGTCTCGCGCACCTCATCGCTGGCGGGCAGCACCGGTGGGCGAGGCGCGCCTCCCGTATAGCCCAGCAGATCCAGGGTCGCCTTGAGCCCGGCCACGCCAAAGCGCCCGGTGACGGCTTTGCCAATCTCGATAGTGCGCAGGTGAATGTCGCGGGCCTTGGCGTGCTCGCCAGTCAATACATGTTCATACACCTGGACACACTCGCGGGGCGCCACGTTGGCCACCGCCAGAATGCCACCGCTGGCCCCCAGTTGCATCCCGCTCAGAAACGCCGGGCCATTCCCTATGAGGATGTCGAACTCGGGTGGGCAGAGCCGCACCAGATCGCACACCTGGGGGATGTCTCCGGCGCTGTCCTTGATGCCCACGACGTTTTCATGCTGGGCGATGCGCGCCACAGTGGCGGGGGCAATGTTCAGGTTCGTAAACTTGGGCACATTGTACACCAGCACCGGCACAGGCGAGGCGTCGGCGATGGCCCAGTAGTGGCGGGTGAGGGCTTCAGCGGTCATCTCACCACTATAGAATGAGGGGGTCATCACCAGGGCGAACTGGGACCCGGCTGCGGCGGTGGCCTTGGTGAGTGCGATGGTAGCCGCGGTCGATTGGCGCCCCACGCCGGCTATGACCCGGCGCTCGGGGGCGGCGGCCTTGCGGACGATTTCCACCGCCCGTACGATCTCCTCATCTTCCAGGAGCACGCTCTCCCCGTTCGACCCCGCCACCACATACCCGCTCAGGCCGGTGGTTTCCCACTTGTCCACGTTAGCGACCAGCGCGTCCGCATCCAGGCTGCCCTGATCATCAAAAGGCGTGGCGATGGGGGGATACACACCTCGTATCATTATGGTTTCCTTTCTTGGCAATTATCCGTGTTCGACGTTCATTATCGTCGCAGGCGGGGCTGGGTGTCAATGCCACCGGCGCCTGTCATAGTAGCGAGGACCTCGGGAAGCTCGGCCAGCGTTTCGATCTCAATGTCCGGCATGATCCCGTTCGAGAGGGGCTCGCAGCCCCGGTTGACCCACACGCTTTGCAGTCCCACGCCCTGCGCGCCGGCGATGTCAGAGCGCAGGCTGTTACCCACCATGGCCGCATGCGCTGCATCGGCACGCAGGGTGCCCAACGCGTGGCGGAAGATCGCCTGGTCGGGCTTGGCGATGCCCAGATCGCCCGCCACGGTGACGCTGTCGAAATAGTTGCCCAGGCCGCTGGAGGCCAACTTGTAGCGCTGGAGGCAGGCCAGGCCGTTGGTCACCAGGCCCAGGCGATAGCGGCGGGCCAGAATATCCAGGGCGGGGCGCACGTCAGGATAGACATCGTGGATGCCCCGGCGCACGACGCCAAAGTGGTGGCTCATCTCGTCGACCAACGCGGGATCGTCGATGCCAAAGGCGGCCAGGGCCTGTGTCCACACGTCGCGCCGGTAGGTGGGAGCATAGGCGCGCAGCGTCGCCAGATCGGGGTGGTGGTCGCCTTCAAAGCGGGCCCAGAGGGCCTCCCACGAGCTGATGCCGATGGCGGCGGCATAGGGGCGTCCAGGCGCCGCATACCAGAGGGGGCGCGCAATGCGGCGCGCTGTCTCGTGCAGGCGATCGGCGTGCACGCCATGTTTCTGTGTAGCCAATAGGCAGGCCTGATGAAAGGCCTCATCGGCAGAGGCAAACTCTACCAAAAGGGTATCGTCCAGGTCGATCAGTAACGCATCGAGGGGCATAGCGGCTCTCCCAGCATTAGATGGTCCCGTTAGCAACGGATCTACTATAGCGTCACCCGCGATGCATGCCAAAATACAGTCCAGGCTGATTCTGTTGCAGTTCAGCGCAGCTCTGACAGCAGACGCTGATCATGACGATAGGATATATCCGGCGGGAGAATGTGTCGTTTCCGCGTAAACGATCTGTTAGGTGTATAATGTCTATGTTTGATCGGATCGCTCCCAGGGAGGATGTGATGCCACAGAGCGCTATATGGGTCAGCCATCTCGACAAGAGTTATGGATCGGTGCAGGCTGTGCAAGATCTGTGCATGGAGGTGCATCACGGCGAGATCTTTGGTCTGCTGGGCTCGAATGGCGCCGGCAAGACCACGACCATTCGCATGATCCTGGATCTGATCAAGCCCGATTCGGGCAAGATCGAGGTCCTGGGCGCTCCCATGCGCGAGGCCACCAAGAGGCGTATCGGCTATCTCCCCGAAGAGCGCGGCCTCTACCGCGATATGAAGGCCATGGACGCACTGCTGTTCCTGGCGCAGCTCAAGGGGCTCCGCCTCGGTGAGGCGCGATCGCGTGCCGAGACCTATCTGCAAGAGGTGGACCTGTGGGACGCCCGGGAGCTCAAGGTCGAGGCCCTCAGCCGTGGCATGCAGCAAAAGCTCCAGTTTGTGGTCGCTGCCATCCACGAGCCCGAACTCATTATCGTTGACGAGCCGTTTTCAGGCCTGGACCCGGTCAACACCCAGGTGATCAAGCGACTTGTCTATCGCA
>SLPC01000184.1 GCA_007132185.1 Anaerolineae bacterium
CGGACTTGCCCATCAGATGCCGCAGGATCTCGGCGATGGTGCGCCGCTCCTGATTGCGGAGCTTGCCCGGGTTGGCCGTGTTGATGATGCGGGGCATATAGCTTCCTTTGCGATGGTTTACACCGAAAACCGAGTATAGGGGCAGGCGGGGAGAGCGTCAAACGGGACGAGACGGGGCTTTTGGCCTGTGTCCCCTACTCTAACCCGCGCAGGAACGCGACCACAGCGTCCAGGAACAGGTCGGGGCGCTCCTCCTGGGGCAGATGGCCCGTCTGGCGAATGACGACCAGCTCGGCCTGGGGCAGATCGTCGGCCAGACGCTGGCTATCTTCCGGGGGCACGACGGCATCGCTATCGCCGGTGATGATCAGCGTGGGCGCCGCGATCTCGGGCAGGCGTGTGACGTCCACAGGCCGGCTGGCCAGCGTCAGCTCCCACAGGGCGCGGTCCCAGTTCTCGGCGCGCAGGGGTCGTTCATAGCCCTCCAGCACCTCGTCGGTCACCTGCTCTGGGTCATACCAGGCTGTGAGCACTCCCTGCGTGCCCAGCCGCGGCAGGAGCCAGCGTACCAGAAGCGGCCCCAGGCGGCGCACCTGGGGCAGCCGCAGGAATGGCTGAATGCCCGTTGGCGCCCCTCCCTGGTAGACCGCCGGGGCCACCAGAATCAGAGCCTGTACCCGTTCGGGATGGCGCAGCGCCGTTTGGATAGCAGTGGCCCCGCCCGCCGAGTGCCCTACCAGCACCGCCCGCTCCACCCCCAACGCATCCATGAGCCCCACCGCCAGATCGGCGGCCGCCTCAGGGCTGTAGGGGTTGCCGTGTGTCCACTCGCCGCGCAGCGGGCGCGACGTCAGACCAAAGGCAGGCCGATCATAGGCCACCACCAGACCCTCCTGGCCCAAGGGCTCTATCACGTCACGCCATGAGTAGACGCTGGCGCCAAAGCCGTGCAGCAGGAGCAGGACCGGCTCGCCCTCCCCCGCCACCTTGTAGTGCACGTCCAACCCGCGCACCGACACGAACTGGCTGTCGGGATCGGCCAGCTCGCGCGGCGGCACCGTGTCGCGCAGCGGCGGAATGGGGATGATCAACGGCACGACAAGCAGCACGGCCAGCATAGCCAAAAGGATGACGATCCCACGTCTCATGAACAAGCTCCTGGCAAACGTCCCTGGTCAGGGTCACACCCTGGAGCGGGTTGCCCAACCGCCACGTCCTGCTTATAGTATACTCCAATCTCAAAGAGAGGCTCTACGCGTGCGCCACGCGCCCCCTCACAATCGGGGTCCTGGGACTGGTGCTGATCCTGGTCATGGCCGGCGTGCTCCTCCCCTTCGGATACCAGGGCGCACCTCTTCTCTTCCCCGACCTGCCGGCGCTGAAGATAGCCCGCGCCAAGGTCCAGATCGAGGATGCCCATACTATGCCACGGCGCGAGGGTGAACCATATTACATGACACTGACCGTCGAGGGGCTGCGACCCGATCGCTACCACCAGTTCAACCACCTCTATGCCATCGATGGCGATGCGCCCCTGCAGGTCATGGATAGGCCGGTGTCGTCGCCAAGCTGGCAGGCGGGTGACACGCTCATCACCTGGGCCATCTTTGCCCCTGATGAACCGGGCGCCTACCGCTTTGAGGTGGGCATGTACACCTACCCCGGGCTCGAGCGCGTGGCGATCCAGGATGCCGCCCCCGATGACCCCGCGGCCATCGGGCTTGGCCCGCTGGAATAACGCAGGCGCCGCGACGGCTTTGCGTTCGATCCCGTTTCAGCGTACAGTAGGCCATGATGTGGCGCGGGGCGGCCCGCACAGGCGGCGCAATCATTCGTGGAGAGAGAGGAGTCCCATGGACAACGACCTATTGGCGCAGCTACGAGAAGTGAACCCGAATCTGGACATCAAGGACATTAGCGATCCCGCATTCGAGCGCTATGGGCGCAATCTGCCCCAATATGATGCCAGCGAGATGATCACCCGCACCAAGGCCATCGTCCCCGAGACCGATCGAGTGGCCTATGAGACCTCGGTAGAGGCCCTGGAAGAGCCCAGCGCCCTGAATACGGCCCTCATCCAGGAGGTGTTCGGCGGCATGGACACCCAGATCGGCTGGTGCTATGGGCAGAACTCGGCCCTCAACGGCCTCGAGTACCATCGCGGCAGCGAGGTCAATGTCTGCATCACCGACACAGTGTTCCTGGTCGCCCATGTGCAGGACGTAGAATTCGGCGACGAGATCCGTTTCGACACCACCAAGGTCGAGGCGTTCTATGCCCCCGAGGGCAGCGTAGTCGAGTTCGCCCCCTGGAACATGCACCTGGCGCCGATCAATGTGCGCAACGGCGAGCCCTTTTGCACGCTGGTGTACCTGCCGCGTGGCACCAACGAGCGCCTGCCCTTTGAGGTGCCCCAGACCGGCGAGAACCGCCTGCTGCGGGCGGTCAACAAGTGGATGATGGCGCACCCCTCGCTGGAGCGCATGATCGAGTTTGGCGTGTATCCCGGCCTGGTGGGCGACAATATCGTCGTCAACCCCATCTAGCTCGCTCTCACGTCGCAGCGCCTGTTATGATGCATCACAGCAGGCGCTGCGCTTACTTTTCCCGGCCCCGCCACTACTCGACCAGGAGCTGTACGTCATACAGCCGCCGGGCATCGCGACCATCGCTGGCAGGCACGCGCCCGATGGTCTCCGAATCGTACAACCCTACCTGGAGATAGCCTGTCCAGCCGTTGTGGACGGCCCGCCAGGCCTGCCAACGCCAACGCCAGACCAGCCGCCACAAGCCACCGCGTCAACACATAGCCCAAGCCGTAGGTCAAGGCGCCCGCCAACCAAACATGGACCAGGATCTCGAGCTGCAGAAGCCGATAGGGGGGCGCGCCCAGCCTGCATCTCTCGC
The DNA here is from genome assembly GCA_007132185.1 of Anaerolineae bacterium. Taxonomy (GTDB): domain Bacteria; phylum Chloroflexota; class Anaerolineae; order UBA1429; family UBA1429; genus UBA1429. Next base: position 2,908 of record SLPC01000184.1, read on the forward strand.
GCCTGGAACAGAGTATAGGCGTGGAACCTCCCGCTCAGGTCGCCAGCCGAGAGCTGCTCCTGGCCGCTGAGGAACGCCCCAAAGAACAATGCCCACAGGAGCGTCGATAGGGCGAGAGGGAAAAGATGCCGGGCAAAGTGGTATCGGACCATCACGCGCCCATTCTACCCGGGTCCATATCCCGGTCAAAGCAAGAGTGTCTCCTTGGAGATGATGCTCCCAGGTCCCGCTCGGGGCATCAGAGCATCTGTGGACTCATTACGTTTGACCCGACACCCAGAGACGGTACAATCCAGCTCTAGGGGGAATCGAAAGCGATATGCCAAACGCCCACAGGTCCAAGGGCCGCCATAACAGATCATGTCACCCATCAAGGCAATGACAGCCTATGCCCCGCATCGGCTGGTAGCGCCTCTCCTTATAGCCTTTTTGGCACTGGGGGTTGTCTACCTGCGAGCCACACCGCCCTTTGAGACCCCAGATGAGGTCGGCCACTATGCCTATGTGCGCCATCTGGCCCAGGAGCGTGCGCTGCCTCCGCTGGTGGCGGCGGACAATGAGTGGGAACAGGGGCAGATGCACCAGCCCCCACTGTATTATGCCCTGGGGGCCCTCCTGGTCGGCAAGCTCGATACCGAGGCCTGGGAGGAGGCCTACCCACGTAATCGCTATGCCGCTTTGGGGCAACCCCACACCCCAGGCAATCACAATGCCGTACTGCACCGCCCTGTCCCCACCGCCGAGACGATCCGCACGGGCCATGCGTTGCAGCTCTTGCGCCTCTTTTCGCTGGCTTGCTCGGCGCTCACCGTCTGGCTGGCATACCGGCTGGCGCTGACCATCCTCCCAGAGCGGGGCTGGATCGCCATCGGCACCGCGGCTGTGCTGGCCTTGACGCCACAGTTCCTGTTCATCGGCGCCAGCGTCAACAACGATGTCCTGGTAACGACCCTGACGGCTGCGGTGTTGTTGCTGGCGGTTGGCGTAGCCCGGGATGGAGGCCGCCCTTACAGCACGCCCATCGCCCTGGGGATCCTGAGTGGCCTGGCGACCCTGGCCAAGCTGAGCGGTCTGGCCAGCGTGGCGTTGGTCCCGCTTGCCTACCTGATCTACCGGGGGCGCGCCTGGAAGACACGCTTCTGGCCCGAGCTCATGCGGCCCCTGCTCCTCTTTGGCGCGACAGTGGTGCTGGTAGGTGGCTGGTGGTACCTGCGCAACGCACTCCTGTATGGCGATCCATTGGGGATGACCCACTATGCAGCTACGTTCGCCGTCACGGAACGCCCCCTGTCGCTCTGGCAGGCCGCCATTGTCGCCGCTGAGGCGCTGCCCTCGTATTGGGGCGTCTTTGGCTGGATGAACGTCGTCGCCCCCAACGCTTACTATGTCGCCATGCGTGCCCTCACCCTGCTGGCGATAGGCGGCCTGGTGGTGCGGGGCGTTGGTGCCTGGCGGCAGCGGCGTTGGCCCGCCCCGGCCACCTTGCGCGCCGGCGCCGTCGCGCTGCTCTGGGCGCTGCTGATGCTAGCCCTGATCCTGCGCTGGTCGCAGACCATTCTCCGCACCCAGGGACGCCTGCTCTTTCCCGCGGGGGGCGTTCTGGCTTTGTTACTGACCCTCGGGCTCACGGCCTGGTCGCCAAGGCGCTGGCGGGCGCACGCAATCCTGGGCCTGAGCATCATGTTGTTCGTCATCGCAGCAGCCATGCCCTGGGCAGTCATCGCCCCGGCCTATGCCATGCCCGCGCGGATCGATGCCACGGCGCTGCCTGAGGGGTTGCCTCGCCTGGGTCTGCGCTATGGCGACCAGATCACGCTCCTGGGGGCCGAGATGCTGTCGCCCGAGGCAATCCCCGGCGAGCTGGTCTGGGTGCGGATCTACTGGCGTGCCGAAATGGCCCTGGCGAGCAACTATACCCAGGCCGTGCTGCTCGTTGGGCCAGAGGGCGAGCACCTGGGGGGACTGGACACACTGCCGGGCATGGGCCGGGCGCCCACTCTCTTTTGGAGGCCGGGCGTCGTGCTCGTGGATGATGTCGCAGTGCGGGTAGCCCGGGATGCGGACGGCCCGCTGGCGGCGGCCGTGCGCGTCTCTCTGTACGAGGATCGGCTCGACAACACGCTGCCGGTCAGCGATGCCGCCGGCGTTGCCCTGGGCAGATCGGCCGAGATCGGACGCGTGCGCCTGGCGCGTCATCGTCCTTGGGATGAGGGCGATCCCACGCACCCGCTGGCGGTCAACCTGGGCGATCGCGTGCGCTTGCTTGGCTATGATCTGGACGCACAACATGCTGGAGAGCGCGCGGATCTGAAGCTGGCGCTCTACTGGGAATGCATTGCCGCCATGTCCTCGCACTATGCCGTCTTTGTGCATTTGCTCGATGCCAACGGCGAGATCGTGGACCAGGCCGATGCGCCGCCCCTGGATGGCGCCTTTGCTACGCCATACTGGCGCCCTGGCGACCGGCTCCGCGATTTGCGCCGGCTCACTGTGCCGGCGGAGCATGCCGGAGAGAGCCTGACGCTTCGGGTGGGCCTCTATGCGCCCGCCACTGGCGCCCGTCTCCCCGTCCAAGGAGCCGACCCGCCCACAGATTATATCGACATCGGGCCATTCTGGCTCGCTAGAGAGGGAATCGTACTGGATGACCAGGTTGACTGACGCGGCGGGGCGCCGTTGGGCTCTGGTGCTTGCGCTGCTGGCCTTGGCGTTATTCATGACCGGGATCGACGCCAAGAGCATCTGGTGGGATGAGAGCCTAAGCCTTTTCCGCGCCCAACGAAGCGTGAGCTATATCCTGAGCAATCGCCTCAATATCGGGATGGCGCTCACCATCGATCAGCATCCGCCGTTCTACTTTATCCTGCTGCACGGCGCTATTCGGCTGTTCGGCGAGAGCGACCTGGCGTTACGCCTGCCCAGCGCTCTGGCCGCCGCCCTGACTGTGCCGCTGCTTTATGCGTTGGGTAAACGTCTGGCCAACGCCCAGATCGGGCTGCTGGCCGCGCTCTGGGGGGCTCTTTCGCCACTCTACCTTTGGTACGCCCAGGAAGTGCGCATGTACACTCTGGTCACCGCGCTGGGCGCCACGGGCACATACGCCCTCTGGCGGGCCATCGATAAGGGCAAGGCCACCTGGGCGGCGGCGTACGTCGCCACGATCGCGTTGGGCCTTGGTTCCCTCTACTTTTATGGCCTGCTCATCGGAGTCCAGGTGCTCTTTGGCCTGGCGCTGCTGGCAGGAAAGAGACGTCTGCGCCTGGGCTCGCTGCCACGCTGGACCATGATCGTGGGCGGCATCGCACTGTTTGTCCTGGGCGCTCTACTCGCCTGGCTGGCTCCTCCCCAGATCCGCTCACTGCTGCACGATCCGCTGCCCGGGCGCTACTATGTCTCGTTCGATGCCATGCTCCTGGACGCCATGCATGCCTTTTCGCTGGGCCTCTCCGTCGATCCGGCCACCATCTGGCCGGGACAGCTACTCTACCTGTTCACCTACCTGTTGGGCCTCGTGGCTGCCTGGCAGTGGGTTCCCCCGTCAGCCCGCTCCTTCGAGAGATGGACCACACGCGCGGCTCTACTGGTACTGCTGGTCGGGTTCCCCGTGCTGCCGCTGTTGTTCTTTTGGCTGGTATCATTGTACAAGCCGATCTACATGGGAAGCCGCTACATCACTCTCTTTAGCCCTTCTTTCTACCTTGGGTTGGCTCTGGGCGTTGCCTTTCTCTGGAAAAAGAGCCGCCTGGCCGGCATGGCGCTGACGATCACACTAGCCGCGGGGATGCTCTACTCGACGGTAAATTACCACACCGATCCCCTTTATGTAAAGGAAAACTATCAGGCAGCGGCGCAGCATGTGTTACAGCAAGAGGTGCCGGGTGATGGGATCGTGCTCACGGCCCCTGAGAACCTGTTTGCCTTCCGGCACTACTACGAGGGCCATCTGGGCATCTCTCCTCTGCCCCAGCCCGCCCTGGCCGTGCCCGACCCCGTTCCGCTCGATCGCGCGTTGCGCCTGTTGGTCGGCGAGCATGACCGGCTCTGGCTGGTTCACTGTCGCACCCAGTGGTCCGATCCGGATAATCTGGTGCTCGATTGGATGAACCGACACCTGCATCTGCTGGAGCGGACGACATACCCATCATATGGTACTGATATGACCGTATACCTGTACAGCGCCCGTCCGCCGGTGAATCCGCCAACGGACGGTCTCGAACCCCTGGCCACTTGTGACGAAAGACTGGCACTGGTAGACTGGTCTGCGCGATACTTGGACGCACAGGGGAGCCCCGTCGCCCTCTCTCGCAGGGCATTGGACACCGGTGAAGCGAAGGCGGCAGCGCCGGGCGGCGGGGCCATCGCCGTACGCCTGCGCTGGCAGGTGCTGGCGCCTCTAGAGGGGTACAAGCTCTCTCTGCGCCTGGTGGATCAGGCCGGGCGCACCTGGGCCCAGCACGATGATCGCCCGATCTACTATTGGCCCACAGAGACGTGGGAGGTGGGCAGCGTGATGGAGCATGATCTCTCAATCACCGTGCCCGTGGGCGCTCCCGCTGGCCTGTACACGCTCATGATGGTCCCCTATCGCGAGGACGATGTCCAGGTGCTGAGCTGTTCTCCGATGCAGAATGAGGGGGCACCGCTACGTCTGGGCCAGTTCCCCATAGGCGCGACACCTGCCCACCTCTCGCCGCCGCCCCGAGCACTGGCGCCACGCGAACATCGCCTGGCGTGGCCGCGGGCGCTGGGGCCTCTGCGCCTCGTCGGACGCACGCTCGCGATGCCGCCCGAGGGGGCCGTCAGCCCAGGTCAGCGTCTGGACATTGCCCTGTGGTGGCTGGCAGAGGCTGACTTTCACGGCGAGTATGATCTGATCATTCACTGGATCCAGGGGCGTACCGTGGTCCATCGCGAGATATTCCCGTTCCACGGGCAGGAGGCACAAGAGGGCATGCCCTTGCTGACCCGCCAGCAGATCACTGTTGCCGAGACGCTGCCGCCGGGCGACTATATGGTCCGCCTGCTGCTGTACGATCGCAGAGAGGGGATGTTCCCCGGCGTGCGCTGGGGTCCGCTACCCTGGTTTGGCAGCAGCCTGGGCCTGGGTAGTGTGCCCGTCCAGTGATGCACAGGGCTGTCTGATAGCTAGCGCTCTCGCAGGCTTTCGCGGTTGCACTCTAATCGGACAAGTTTTCTCGGACATGGACATAAATCCTTGACATGGCGGAAAACCATCACTATACTGCCTTGCATCTCGACGCTGAGATCGCAGAGGGCCAAATGCGGTACGGCGTCGTTTTTATGCGCCGTTATAGTATGCATCGGCTGGCAGGTTCCTATGGCGGTAATAATTGCCAAAATACCTGTATTCGCGAATATCATATGCAGGAAATATCGCCAAACACTTGACATATCATTCTTGATATGATATACTGGGGTCGAAGCCAGAAAAAAGGCTGTCATGTTGTATAGCCAAGGGAGCGTTCAGAGTCATCCCTGAGGTGGGACAGAGTCTACTGGCTTGTACCGCCGACGGCTTGGCCTCGGCGCTTTTCTTTAGGGCATACGCATCAGATGTAGACAAGGCAGGGGGGGCCTTGGCATCTGTTGAACGATAGGAAATGTAGGGATACGGGAATCAGGGGGACACGGGAATCTATGAGCACCGAATTAGATGAAAAGGCCCTCACGGCGATAGAGCCGCTGATGGCCAAAGCAGAAAAACAGGGGTTCGTGACGCTCGATGATCTCATGAGCGTCTTTCCAGAAGCTGAAGATAGCCTCGATCAACTCGAGGATCTGTTCATTTACCTCAGCGAAGAAGGCATTCAGGTGTTTTACAAGAACCATGCCGATGAGGAATCAAAAGATACAGAAGTCGAAAGCGACACGGACGATGACAAGGACGCGGACTCGAAAGACAGCGACGATGAGGAAAAGTCACGTTCGCCGCTGAGCGAGATTGCCAGCGATGACACGATCAGCTTGTACCTCAAAGAGATGGCACGCGTCCCGCTACTGACCGCTGAGCAGGAGGTAAGCCTCGCGCGCACCTACGAAGAGGGTCGTGAGGCCAAGGCCCGCATGGAACAAGAGGACGAGACGCTCAGCGAAGATGAAAAGGACGAGCTCTATATCATCGTGCAGCGAGGAGAACAGGCTCGGTCCCACATGATCCGCGCCAACACCCGCCTCGTGGTGAGTATTGCCAAGCGCTACCTTGGCCAGGGTGTGCCGTTCCTGGATCTGATTCAGGAGGGGAACCTTGGCTTGATCAAGGCCGTAGAAAAGTTCGATTATCACCGTGGGCACCGCTTTTCCACCTATGCAACCTGGTGGATTCGCCAGTCCATCACCCGCGCTCTGGCTGATCAGGGGCGTGTGATCCGCCTGCCAGTGCATCTGAGCGACCGCATTCGCAAAGTCTATCAGGTGGCTCAACAGCTGGAGCAGGACTGGGGTCGCCAGCCCACGCCCGAAGAGATCGCCGAGGAACTGGATCTGCCCGCGCAAAAGGTCCAGTGGATGCTCAAAGTCTCGCAGCGGCCGCTCTCGCTGGAAAAGCCCGTGGGCGAGGAAGAGGATAGCGAGCTGGGCAGCTTTATTCCCGATCAGGAGGCGCCCACGCCTTCCGATACGGCCTATCACACGCTGCTTCAGGACAAGCTGGGCGATGTGCTGACCACTCTGTCACCACGCGAGGCACGCATTCTGCAGCTCCGCTTTGGTCTGCATGACGGGCGCAGCTATACGCTGGAAGAGGTCGGCCGCAAGTTCGGCCTGACCCGTGAGCGCATTCGACAGATCGAGCACGAGGCCTTGGACAGGCTACGTCACCCAAGCCGCAGCCGCCAGCTCCGTGACTATATGATCTAGCACGCCTGTAGAGAGCAGTACGCAAAGAGGCGCGCAGCTTGGCTGTGCGCCTCTTGAATTTACACTCGCTAGATACTAGTTCCTTGTCGCCTTTTAGAAGCTATGCTATACTGACGGCGGAAGCGGAATCAGACGGCAAAGACAGTGGCGTCTCCCCAGAGTACCCGAATTTAACATTCGGCACTCGACAGGCGGGAGACGTCTTTCAGTTACGGCTTGTGCTGGGTATTCCGGCAGCGAGTTCTTGGAGATAGCCGGCGCATGGCCCACCATCACAGGAGGAAGGATGCCTGTTACCATCGTGCTCGGCGCCCAGTGGGGCGATGAAGGCAAGGGCAAGATCGTTGACCACCTGGCCGAACGGGCCGCTATGGTTGTGCGCTATCAGGGCGGTACCAACGCCGGGCACACCATCGTCCTTGGGGAGACGGTCCTCAAACTCCATCAAGTGCCTTCGGGCATTACGCGCCCCGAGGTAGCCTCGGTTCTGGGCCATGGCATGGTCATTACGCCTCCCGATCTGCTGGATGAGCTAGAGATGCTCCACGAAGCAGGTATCACGACCGATAACCTGCATGTCAGCGCCAACGCACATCTGGTGATGCCTTATCATCTGGAGCTGGACAGGCTACAGGAAGAACGGCGAGGAGCCCGTAGCATCGGCACCACCCAGCGTGGCATTGGCCCCGCCTATGCGGACAAGTACATGCGACGGGGACTACGCATGCAGGATATGGTGGATCAGACCCGCTTTGCCGAGCGCATCGAGACCGCTCTGGAGAGTGTCAACGCCGAGTTGCGCGGCGTCTATGAGCACCCGGGCTTTACTGTCGAGGAGATCGTGTCGGCCTACGAGCCGGCTCGCGAGGTATTGGCGCCCTTTGTGACTGATACCGCGCAACTGATCCGTCAGTATATCAATGACGGCAAGAATGTGCTGCTCGAAGGGGCCCAAGCCACCATGCTCGACATTGACTATGGCACCTATCCTTTTGTGACCTCGTCGTCACCCACAGCCGGTGGGGCCTGCCAGGGCTCTGGCATAAGCCCTTTGGACGTAGACGAGATCGTTGGCGTGGTCAAGGCGTACACGTCCCGCGTTGGCACCGGACCCTTCCCCACTGAGCTTCACGACGAAGTGGGAGACTGGATCGTGAACACAGGCAATGAGTATGGCACCACCACAGGCCGTAGGCGCCGCTGTGGCTGGCTGGACACTGTCAGCCTACGCTATGCGGCGCAGGTCAACGGCTTTAGTGGCATTGCCCTCACCCGGCTGGACGTGCTCAGCGGACTCAACGAGGTGCGCATTTGCACCGGTTACCGTCTGCCCGACGGGACCGTCACCGACACATATCCGATCGACAGCGAGATGCTCGGTCAGGTGACGGCCGAATACGAGACGCTCCCAGGCTGGGAGGACGATATTCATTCAGCGCGCGCACTGAAGGACCTACCCGAGACGGCCCAGGCCTACTGTGAGCGCGTGGCCGAGCTGATGGGGGTGCCTGTCGCCTTGATCTCGGTAGGTGCAGAGCGCCAGGACCTGGTGGCTCTGCGGTGGCCAATCTAGCCATAAACAGGTCGCCTGCTCACATCGAGCAGGCGCCTTTGCACTAGGGGAGATATGGGATGATGATAAACAATCAGGACTGGAGTGAAGCCCTCACCTTTGATGATGTATTGCTGGTGCCGGGCCGCTCTGATGTACTCCCGGCCGATGTAAAAGTCTCCACGGTGCTTGCACCCAAGATCCATCTTAGCATTCCGGTGCTTTCGGCCGCCATGGATACCGTCTCTGAAGCCCGGCTGGCCATTGCGCTGGCACGAGAGGGCGGTCTGGGGATCATCCACCGCAACTGCTCCATCCAAGAGCAGGTCGCTGAGGTGGACAAGGTCAAGCGCTCTGAATCGGGCATGATCGTCGATCCGATCACGTTGCCGCCGACGGCGACGCTGGGCGAAGCCAAGGCGATCATGGAAACATACCACATCTCGGGCGTGCCCATCACCGAGGGCACGCACCTCGTGGGGATCCTGACCAACCGCGACATTCGCTTTGCCGAGGATGATGACCGCCCCGTGACCGAGTACATGACCTCGGAGCATCTGGTGGTGGCGCCCATCGGCACGACGCTAGAGACGGCTCAGGAGATGCTGCAAGAGCATCGCATCGAAAAGCTCCCCTTGGTAGACGATGATTTCAACCTCAAGGGGCTGATTACCGTCAAAGATATCCAGAAGAAGCGAGACTTTCCCGACGCTGCCGTGGATGCGGGCGGGCGCCTTCTGGCCGGCGCCGCTGTGGGCGTGGGCTCCGAGATGATGGAACGGGCCGAGGCCCTGGTGCGCGCGGGGGTGGATGTGCTGGCGCTGGATACCGCCCACGGCCACAGTGATATGGTGATTCGCGCCACAGCCCAACTCAAGGATGCGTTCCCTGAGGTCGCCATCTCTTCGGGCAACGTGGTTACCGGCGAGGGCACGCGCGACCTGATTCGCGCCGGGGCCGACATGATCAAGGTCGGCGTGGGCGCCGGATCGATCTGCACCACCCGTGTGGTAGCGGGCTGCGGCATGCCTCAGCTCACGGCCATTAGGAATTGTGCCGAGGCCGCTGCCGAGACCGGGACCCCGATCATCGCCGACGGCGGCATCCGCTACTCGGGCGATATCGTCAAGGCGCTGGCCGCCGGGGCCCATGCCGTCATGCTGGGGAGCCTGCTGGCCGGCGTGGACGAGAGCCCTGGCGAGATGGTGATCTATGAGGGGCGTCGCTTCAAAGAGTACCGTGGCATGGGTTCGGTGGGCGCCATGCGAGCGAGCTATGGCCGCGACCGCTACGCCTCAGGCCAGGTGCGCATGGCCATGCGCGCTGCCGGCAAGCAGGTGCCCGAGGGCATCGAGGCGCGCGTCGCCTACAAGGGCACCCTGGGCGACGCGATATTCCAGATCGTGGGGGGCCTGCGCTCTGGCATGGGGTACGTGGGCGCCGCAGATCTGCCTAGTCTGCGCAAAAGGGCCCAGTTTGTGCGCATCACCAACGCCGGCTACATCGAGAGCCACCCCCACAGCGTCCTGGTTACCAAAGAAGCACCCAACTACCAGTTTCAGCCCTAAGAAAATGTGAGGGAGCCGTGGAGACGATCTACCGTATCGAGGTCATTCCCCGCCCTGGGGAGATGCCGCCGGGTTATCTGCTGGACGATATCCGTGCCCTGGGGATCGAGGGTGTGGAACGTGTAGAGCGCCGGGCGCTCTACTTTGTGCAGGGCGATCTAACGCCCGATCAGATCCGCCTGCTGTGCGACGAGATGCTGGTGGACCCCATCGTGGAACATGTGGTGTGGGGGCCCGTCGATACTATTGTGGATACACCCGAGGACGCGGTTCGGGTCGAGGTGGGCCTGCGCCAGGGCGTGACCGATAGCGTGGCCCAGAACATTCTGGCGCGGGCGCACCTGCTTGGGCTGCCCGGCCTGGGCGCGGCGACGGCTGAGAGCTATCTGCTGTGGGGCAACCTGTCCGATGCCGAGGTGCAGGCTATCGCCGAGCGCCTGCTCTATAACGATATCATCCAGTATTATGAGGTGGGGATGCTTACGCCCCATATTGGCGTTGAGGTGGCGGAAAACGAGATCCGCGCCGAGACGGTCCGCATCACCGGCCTGGACGACGAAGCGCTGATCCAGCTCTCTCACGACCGGCTGCTCGCGCTGGACCTGGCCGAGATGCGGGTGATCCGCGAATACTATGTGGGGGAGGGCCGCGAGCCCACCGATGTCGAGCTGGAGAGCCTGGCCCAGACCTGGTCAGAGCACTGCGTACACAAGACGTTCCGCGCCCGGGTCAACTACCGTGAGATCACCCCCGAAGGCAAGACCGAGGAAGAGATCGTGAGCCCGCTGCGCACCTACCTGCAGGCGGCCACTAATGGAATCGCCGCCCCTTGGGTGCGCTCGGCCTTTGTAGACAATGCCGGCATCATTGCCTTTGGCGATTACGAGCTCTCCTTTAAAGTAGAGACCCACAATCATCCCTCGGCACTCGAGCCCTTTGGCGGCGCCAACACCGGCGTCGGCGGCGTGGTGCGCGACATTATGGGGGTGAGCGCCCGCCCCATCGCCAACACCGACGTGCTCTGCTTTGGCCCGCTGGATGCCGATCCCGCCACGCTCCCGGGTGGCGTGCTCCATCCGCGCCGGTTGTACAACGGCGTGGTGCATGGCATCGAGGACTATGGCAACAAGATGGGCATCCCGACAGTGAACGGGAGCATCTATTTCGACCCCGGCTACACCGGCAACCCGCTGGTGTACTGCGGGTGCGCCGGCATCGCCCCGGCAGGCGCCCACCCGCGCGAGGCACGCGCCGGCGATCTGGTGGTGCTCATCGGCGGGCGCACAGGCCGCGATGGCCTGCACGGCGCCACCTTTTCCTCCATCGAGCTCACCGACACTACGGGCGAGACATCGGGAGGCGCCGTCCAGATCGGCAACCCCATCGTCGAGAAGATGGCCCTGGATGCGCTGCTGGTGGCCCGCGACGAAAAGCTCTACAACGCGGTCACCGACTGTGGCGCAGGCGGCCTATCGTCCGCCGTCAGCGAGATGGGCGAGGCCACCGGCGCCGCCGTGGCGCTGGAGCGCGTCCCGCTCAAGTATGTGGGTCTGCAGCCCTGGGAGATCTGGCTGTCCGAGGCCCAGGAGCGCATGGTGCTGGCCGTGCCACTCGAGCATGAGGCCCGCATGCGCGAGATCTGCGACGCCTACTCGGTCGAGATGACGGTGCTGGGCGAGTTTACCGGCGATCAGCGCCTGCATCTCACCTATGAGGGAGAGACGGTGGCCGATCTCCAGATGGGGTTCCTGCATGGGGGCCTGCCACGTCGCGCCTTGGAGGCCGAGTGGATCGCTCCCCCCATGGATCGCGAAACCCTCGATGTCAGCCTGTCGGGCAGCGCCCTGGCAGAGCTCCTGCTGGAGATGCTGGCCTCGCCGAATGTGCGCAGCAAAGAGGATGTCGTCCGCCGTTACGATCACGAGGTCCAGGCCGGCACCATCATCAAGCCGCTGGTGGGCACGCGCAGCCACGGCCCCGGCGACGCCACGGTCATCCGCCCGCTGGACACCCACGAGCGCTGGGAGGGCTTTGCGCTGGGCTCGGCGTTCAACCCCGCCTATGGGCAGATCGATCCCTACGCCATGGCCATCTCGGCCATCGACGAGGCCGTGCGCAACGTGGTATGTGTGGGCGCCGACCCTGCGCAGATCGCGATCCTGGACAATTTCTGCTGGGGCAACCCCGCCTACCCCGACCGCATGGGCGGCCTGGTGCGGGCGCTCAAGGGCTGCTATGACGGTGCGCTGCACTATGCCACGCCCTTTATCTCGGGCAAGGACAGCCTGAACAACGAGTACACCGACAGCGTCAGCGGCCAGCAGGTGGCCATCCCGCCCTCACTGCTGATCTCGTCCATGGGGATCATCCATGATGTGCGTCAGACCTGCACCGCAGACCTCAAGCAGGCGGGCAGCCGCCTATACCTGCTGGGGCTGACCCGGCCTGAGCTGGGAGGCAGCCTCTATGCGCAAGCCACCGCACTGGAGGGCTACCGGCCGCCGGGTCTCGCCGAGCAGGGCCCCGCCATCGCCCGTGCCCTGCACAGAGCCATCACGGGGGGCCTCGTCCGTGCGTGCCATGACTGCTCCGAGGGTGGCCTCGTTCTGGCCCTGGGCGAGATGGCGCTGGCCGGAGAGCTGGGCGCCAATCTCTTCTTGGGCGATGTGCCTCGCCCAGAGGGCCTCGCCCCCGTCGATGACTGGCTGCTCTATGCCGAGTCCAATGGCCGCTATCTGGTGGAGGTCGCCGAGGACCAGGCCGAGGCCTTTGAGGCGCTGATGGAAGGGATGGCCTGCGCTCCGGTGGGCACGGTGCTCGAGTCGCCCGAGCTAGTGGTCCATCGCGCGCTGGATGACGAGCCCCTGTTCAGCCTGCCGGTCGGGGCGTTGGAGAGGGCCTGGCGCGGCCATATCCAAGAGAGCGACGATCTGGAGGGAGCCCGATGAGCCAGCCACGCATCCTGATTCTGCATGCCCCCGGCACCAATCGCGACCGCGAGGCGGCCCTGGCCTGCCAATCGGCGGGCGGCGATGCTGAAATCGTGCACATGAACCGTCTCATCCATGGCCAGACCCGCCTGGGAGACTATCAGATGCTCGTGATTCCGGGGGGATTCTCCTATGGGGACGACCTGGGCGCCGGACGGCTCTGGGCCAATGATCTGTACCATCGCTTTCGCGAGGACCTGGACGCCTTTGTAGCAGCGGGCAAGCCAGTACTGGGCATCTGTAACGGGTTCCAGACGCTGGTCAAGGCTGGCTACCTGCCCGGGCCGGCCCCCGAGCAGCGGGTGAGCCTCACATTCAACCGGCGGGGGCATTTCGAGTGCCGCTGGGTGCGCCTGCGCGCCATGGTCTCGAGCCCGTGCCTGTTCACCCAGGGGCTGGAGGAGGATATCCTCTGCCCGGTGGCCCATGGCGAGGGACGGCTGGCCGTGCCCGATGATGCCGCGCTCCAGGAGCTGTGGGAGGGCGGGCTCGTGGCACTGCGGTATGTGGCGCCGGTGGATCTGGCCAAGATGGATCTGCCATCCAGTGAGATCGAAACGCAGCCTCGGGCGCCCTACCCGTACAACCCCAACGGCTCGGTGGATGACATCGCCGGCCTGTGTAATGCGGCGGGCAACGTCTTTGGTCTGATGCCGCATCCGGAGGATCATATCTCGCCCTATCAGCACCCACGTTGGACCCGCGGGCACCGTGGAGGCCTGAGCACGGCGCTATTCGCCAACGGTATAAACGCCGCGACCCGATTCATCTAGCCGGACAGACAGGAGATAGGAGCAAGGTAGATGACAGAGTTCACCCACGAGACCTTTCTATCACCGTTTACCTGGCGCTATGGCAGCGACGAGATGCGGGCCATCTGGTCGCAGATGTACACCCGGCGCCTCTGGCGGCGCATCTGGGTTGCCCTGGCCGAGGCGCAGGCCCAGGCAGGCCTCGTGACCGAGGAACAGGTGACGGATCTGCGGGCCCGCCAGGACGATGTGGATTGGGAACGCGCCCAGGAGATCGAGCAGGCGCTGCATCATGATCTGATGGCCGAAGTGCGGGCCTATGCCGAGCAATGCCCCGTGGGGGGCGGCATCATCCATCTGGGCGCCACCAGCATGGATGTGGAGGACAATGCCGACGCCCTGCGTATCCGCGAATCGCTGGACCTGGTGCGTGAACGGCTGACAACGCTGCTGGAGGCGTTCGCCGACCTGATCGAGGCCGAGGCCGAGACGGTGGTCATGGCCTATACCCATATCCAGCCCGCCGAGCCCACCACCGTCGGCTATCGGCTCTGCCAATATGCCTATGATTTCTTGACCGACCTGGAGGGTCTGGACTCGTTCCACGTGTTGGGCAAGGGGTTCAAGGGGGCCGTAGGCACCTCGGCCTCATACACCCACCTGCTGGCCGAGAGCGACATGACGCCCGAACAGATGGAAGCCTACGTCATGGAGCAACTGGGCCTGGAGGCGGTGCCGGTGAGCACCCAGACCTATCCGCGCAAGATGGACTATGCGCTGCTGAGTCTGTTGGCGGGGATCGGGCAGTCGGCCCACAAGTTTGCCCTGGACCTGCGCCTGCTGCAATCGCCCCTCTTTGGCGAGATGAGCGAGCCCTTTGGGCGCCAGCAGGTTGGCTCCTCGGCGATGCCCTTCAAGCGCAACCCGATCAACTCGGAGAGCATCTGCTCGCTGGCGCGCTATGCCGCCGCCCTGCCTCGCGTCGCCTGGGACAATGCCGCGCTCTCGATGCTGGAGCGTACACTGGACGATTCGGCCAATCGTCGTGTAACATTGCCCGAGTCCTTTTTGGTTATCGACGATCTGCTGCGGCGGCTCACGCGTATTGTCAACGGGCTGCGCATCGGCCGCGAGGCCAGCGCCCGCAACCTGGCCACCTATGGCCCCTTTGCGGCCACCGAGCCGCTGCTGATGGCCCTGGTCAAGGC
>SLPC01000069.1 GCA_007132185.1 Anaerolineae bacterium
CGGCGATATGGGCGAAGAGCCCCCGCAAGTGATCAAGGACCTGTACAACTGGTTGGATGAGTACAACATCACCGACGACGATGAGCCGGCAGCCAGGGTGCTGGAGAGCCAGGCCGAGCATATCTGGACCATCGGCGCCATCGGTAATGCGCCCCATCCGCTGTTCGTCAGGAACACTCTCAAGAACGTCAGTGAAACCGGCGGCTTTTGGACCTGGGACTCGCTCTGGGCCTTCCCCGAGTACTCGGAGCAGTGGTACTTTGAGCAGTAGATTCTGGCTCATGCCATAGTCCACTGATCAGAGACCCATGGCCGTATCGGCCTAGGTTTCGCAAGATGGGCGGCCCTCAGAAGGAGCAATCCTTCTGAGGGCCGTCTTTTTGTGTACCCTGTCAGACAAGGGTATAATAAAGTGTCAGAATATGATAACCCATGAGAGGAATGGCCGTGCTGGGATTCGGAAAAACCAAGAAAATGGAAGATGGGCTGGCCAAGACCCGTCAATCGGTCTTTGGCCGCATCGCCAATCTTTTCAAAGAGAACGAGATAACTGAGGAAACGTGGGAAGAACTCGAGATGTTGCTCATCCAGGCCGACGTAGGCATGGCAACGACCATCGAGTTGATCGAGGCGGTGCGAACCGAGGCGACGCGGGTGATCGCGCGCACGCCCCAAGCCATCGAAGAGATCCTCAAGGAAGAGCTGGTCAGGCTGCTTTCAGCCAACCAGCGAGAGTATCTGGAGGGCGACCGTGTGCTGAACGTGGTACTGGTGGTGGGCGTCAATGGCTCGGGCAAGACCACCAGCATCGCCAAGTTGGCTCGCTTTCACAAGCAGCGGGGGGACGGTGTACTGCTGGCGGCAGCAGATACCTTTCGCGCTGCTGCTATCGATCAGTTGCAAGTATGGGGCGACAGGGTGGGCGTCGAGGTGATCGCGCACCAGCCCAAGGCTGATCCGGGGGCCGTGGTGTACGATGCGCTCTTGGCCGGCCAATCGCGGCGAGCCGACGTCGTGATCGTGGACACGGCGGGGCGCCTGCACACCAAGCACAACCTGATGCGAGAGTTGGCCAAGATTAGGAGCATCGCTCAAAAGCAGATCCACCGAGCGCCTCACGAGACGTTGCTGGTGCTGGATGCAACCACGGGGCAGAACGCCCTGAACCAGGCCAAGGAGTTCGTGAATGCGGTCGGCATCACGGGAGTCATCCTGGCCAAGCTCGATAGCTCGGCCAAGGGGGGCATGGTGTTTGCCATCGGTCGTGAGTTGGGCCTGCCGATATTGTTTACGGCGACGGGCGAGCAACTGGACGATTGGGCCGAGTTCGATCCCGTCACGTTTGTTGATGCATTGTTCGCAGAAAATGAGATGCGATAAAGAGGCAAGAATATGGATAATCTAAGTACAGCAATTTCCGAGATGCGCCAAGAGGTCGATACCCTTCAGGAGCGTCTTTGACCTGCCTCAGATGGAGCAACAGATCGCCGAATTGCGCGAGCGTTCGGCCGATGCTGGGCTATGGGATGACCCGGAGACCGCCCAGGAGATGATGCGCGAGCTCTCCAATCTGGAGGCCACGGTCGAGACCTGGAATAGCCTCGCCAACCGATTGGCCGAACTGGGCGAGCTGCTGGAGATGGCCGAGGCGGAAGAAGAGAGCGAGTGGGTGGCCGAGATCGAACAGGAGGCCCAGGAGGTGTCGGGCCAACTTGCCAAGCTGCGGCTCGAAGTCATGGTCTCGGGGCGTCACGACCACGCCGATGCAATCTTGACGGTATACGCCGGGGCTGGCGGAACCGAGTCGCAGGACTGGGCCGAGATGCTATTGCGCATGTATCTGCGCTGGGCAGAGAGGCGCGGCCTGGGCGCCGAGATTATCGATGAGGCCGAAGGGGATGGGGCTGGCATCAAGAACGCCACGGTCGAGATCAGTGGGCATAACGCCTATGGCTATCTGCGCTCTGAACAGGGCGTGCACCGCCTGGTGCGCATCTCGCCCTTTGACAATGCCCATCGCCGTCACACCTCCTTTGCCATGGTAGAGGTGATCCCCGATGTGGCAAAAGAGATCAACATCGAGATCAACCCCGACGATCTCCAGTTGGACTTTTTCAAGGCTTCGGGCCATGGTGGCCAGAACGTGCAAAAGAACTCGACCGCCGTGCGCATCACCCATCGCCCAAGCGGGGTGGTGGTAGTCTGTCAGAATGAGCGCTCACAGGCGCAGAACCGTGAGCGTGCGATGGCAGTGCTCAAGGCGCGGCTATACGCCCTTGAAGAGCAGCGTCTGGAAGAAGAAAAGGCCAAGCTACGGGGCGAGCATGTGACGGCTGGGTGGGGCAACCAGATACGCTCCTATGTACTGCACCCCTACCGCATGGTCAAGGACCTGCGCACCGGTTGGGAGACCGGCAACACCACCGCCGTGCTGGAGGGCGACATCGATGGGCTGATCGAGGCTTATCTGCAGCATATGGTTGGCAAGGACTAGTGCCGGCTCGCCCTTGCCATGCTTTTCCCCTTTTTGTCCCCCAGACCCTGTCTACATGCGCATGGCCTGAGGTCATCGTCTGCGCTGGATGGTCCTGCCACAGTCGGTCCAATTCGTCACAAACTGACAGCATGGGCATGCACCGCCTTGTCAGCGCTGGACGATGCGCCTATAATGTCGCCCAAGGAATCGGAGGAGATAGCGTTAGGGGAGTTGGACGATGATCAGACAGGATGGCACGATTCATTTCGCTTCCGAGTTCGTTGGGCTGATTGATCGCTTCCTGCAAGAGTATGAGGAGGCCAACGGGCCGCCTGAGAGCGATCTGGATCGCGGGCTGATCATCGCCTATCTGCTGCATGTGATGTACTGTGATCTGGAGCTGTTGGGCGAGTGCTTGAGCAAGCAAGAGATATTTGGGCGCCTGCCGCCTCAGCGCATACTGGAGGAGTGCACCGATCGGGATCCCGAGGAACTGGAGCAGCGCCGCGAGCAGATCCGGCAGGCGCTCCACGAGATTGGGTGGCTGCCGCTGGGGGCTCACTAGCCTATCGCCAGCGCGTCAGGCCCCGGCCATCATCTTGTACATGTGAATCAGGTTCTCCAGGTGTAGTTTGCTGACAGACCCGTCCAGAGGGATACGTGAGAGCCCGCAGGACTCGATATCGATCTCCCGCAGCTTGCGGGGAGGCTCGTCGTTCTCGATCAGCTCGCGCACCCGCTCTGTGATGTTGTCCAGATATTGTAGATGCCCCTCCACCAACTCTTCGACCTCACCCTTCAAGAGGACGTTCCCGTGCCCCTGCACAACAAAGTCAGGCTCCAGGGCTTGAATCCGCTGCAGGGAAGCGCGAAACTGGTCCAGATCTCCCGAGACGATATGAGGCACTGGCATGGCCAGATCGCCAGCACTCATCGAGCGCTCGTTGGTCTCGAACACGCTCATGCTATCCGGCGTATGGCCGGGCGTGTGCAGTAACCGGAGATGTCGATGCCCGAGCTGGATATACATCTCTTCCCGAAAGGAGATGTCAGGCAGGCGCAGCTCTACCTCGGCCAAGGCAGGGGTATGCTGCTTGGCGCGGGCCAGGCTTGCGGGCCCCAACTCGGAGAGGAGCTCGCGGCAGGCATCGTGGGCCACCACCTCGGCTCCTGGAAACAGGTATGTGCCATACACATGATCGGCGTGGTGGTGGGTATTCATAACGTAACGCACACTATCCGGCCCGAGGCGACCCTCTACAAAGGCGATGATCTCGCGCGCTTCGGAGGGAAACGGCATGGCATCGATTACCAGGGCCCCTTCTGCCGTAAGCATCACAGTCGAAGTAACCTGCACATACAGGTCACTGACGAACACAAAGATGTCCTCTGATACTCTATCGCGTCTCAAAGCTATTCAGCTCCTTCCTGCACAGCCTGGCAAGCATAACACGCGGATGCGGACGTGTCAAGAAAAGCAGGAAAACTTGCCTCTGGTTGACAGAGTGAATCGGGGGGAATACAATGGGTCTCAAGAGCCTTTTGGGCGCCTAGAGCTAATAGGGGATCGAGCTCGGCGCCAGATCCTAGATAGCGGCAAGTGAAAGGTGCGATACGGCATGATCCTTGAGCAAGTCAGGCAGGTCTATCCACAATTGACCAAGAGCCAAAAGCTATTGGCTGACTATATTACCAGCCACTATCGCGAGGCGGCGTTCATGACCGCGTCGCAGTTGGCGAGGAGCCTCGATCTGAATGAAGCCACGGTGATCCGCTTTGCCCAGCGTCTGGGCTATAGTGGTTATCCCGATATGATCGAGCATGTGCGCGACCTGGTGCATGAGGAACTGCTACCCCCTACAGCCGAGGATACAGAGGCCCAAGACCCGCTGCATCGCCTGCTCGCCACCGAGCTCGACAGCGTGCAACGCTTTGTGAGTCACCTTTCGTCCAGTCTGACACAACAGGTTGTCGATCTAATCACCCGGGCGGAACGCGTCTATATTGTGGGCCAAGGTATCGCTTTTCCCCTGGCGCAACTTTTGAGCTATTCACTGCGCTATATGGGCATTCCTGCCTCGAGCCCACAGCCCGATCCCTTTGGGCTCGCCATGGCAGTCGATGAGATTGGTTCCGATTCGCTGCTGATCGGTATCTCGGGCTGGGGTGAAGGCGAAGAGGTGGCCAATGCGCTACAGCTTGCCAACGCCAAGGGCGCTGCCACGGTGGCGCTCAGTTGCTCGGCCATCTCGCCCTGCGCCCTGGTGGCTAACCTTGCTCTTACCTGCCCGCTGTCGGACGAACTGCCTCTGCGCTCCATCACGGGTTTGGTGATCTTGATGGATGCCCTGATCCAGACCCTGGCGGCGCAGGATCCCCAGTCTCTGGCGGCGCATCGCAACGCTGTGGAGCAGGCGCAAGAGAACATCATTGGCTCCAAGAGACGCTGATGGCTGTCTGCCAGGACACAATAAGATAATCCCCGCAATGCCGTGCACCTCAGAAGTACTAGAACCTTGTATCACAAGTGGGTGCCACCCGGCGATGGGGCTGTCCCCTAAATCGCTACCGAAGAATGACCCCCTGGACCAAAGCGTTGGCTCAGTACAAAAGAGATATCACGCACACCGCAGGGATTACA
>SLPC01000226.1 GCA_007132185.1 Anaerolineae bacterium
AGCAGCCACGAGGCCCAACCGGTCACCGTGGCATGCACAGTCTGCCAGCCCGCGGCGTCCCACAGCCAGAGGGCCCGTCCACCAAAGAGGGGCGAGCCCAGTATGCCCGCATCGCCGATGGTGCGCAGTGCTGCCATGAGCACGAACCCGACCACAAAGAGGGGAAAGAGTTGGCCCAAGCCTGCAGTCTCCCCGGGGGTCTGGGCTGTGCGACGCGCATGTTGGATCGCCATCCAGGGTATCGCCGCCGCCATGAACACGTTGCGTACCAGTTTGGTGACCGTTGCCACGTCTAACGCCTGGGGCGCATGGCTCAGATCAGCAAACACCATGCCGGCCCCCGTGACCTGAGAGGTGTCGTGGATGGCGGTCCCCAAAAAGTAGCCCGAGCGCACGGCGTCGCCGGCAAAAATGGCATAGGCGATATAGGGATAGACCAGCGTGGCGACAATGCCAAATATCGTGATTACCGCCACCGCATAGGCGATCTCTTCTTCCCGCGCCTCGATGGCCGGCCCGGTGGCAACGATGGCCGATACGCCGCAGATCGAGGTGCCCACGCCGATCAGCGTCCCCAGGCGTGCCGGCAGCCCCAGCCAGCGGTTGAGCCGCGTTGTCAGATAGATGGCTGCCAGAATGCAGACGAGGACGATGGGCACGCCCGTCATCCCCAGGCGAAAGACGTCGAACAGGCTCAGACGCAGGCCCAGCAGGATGATGCCCAGACGCAGGACCTTTTTCACCGACAGGCTCAGGCCGGGGGACAGCCAGTGAGGCAGGGCGATGACGTTGCTCACCAGCAACCCCAGAAGGATGGCGACCGTCACTGCCGAGACAGGCGACCGCGCAAACCCAAGCACCGTCTGCCCCAGAAACCCGCTTGCCCAATTGCTGGCCCACGCCAAGAGTGCTGCCAACGCCAGCCCCGGCAGATAGCGCACCAGCGAGCCGCTATGGCGAGCCAGATCGCTGCCAAGCCGGTGCATCGTGCGCGTTCCGCTCTGTGGTTGGGCCATGCTACCTGCCTTTCGATGCCGACATTTTCATTACACGACCGCAAGGATACCCGATCTTGCAGATTGCGCCAATCCCCTAGCCAAAGGCTTGCAGAGTCTTTGGCCCATGCAAGTTGAGCCAAGTGCCGGGCCAGGGCTATCGGTGGACATCCCCTTTCAGTGGTCATAGAATGGTGCAGCATGGCATCTCACCTGGAAAGGAGCCCTCCGGCATGAAGATCACCGACTTGCGTTGCACCGTGATCGGACAGAACCCCGTGGTGCGCATCGTTACCGATGCGGGCATCAGCGGCTATGGCGAGATCGAGAGCTACAAGCCCTATATCACGCCTCACGTCCTCTTCTACCGCGACATGATTCTGGGAGAGGACCCTACCAACGTGGAGCGGGTGATGCTTCGCATCCGGCGGATGGGGGCCTTCAAGCCGTGGGGCAGCGCCGTCAGCGCCATCGAGATGGCCCTGTGGGATATCGCCGGCCAAGCGGCGGGCGTCCCCGTCTACAAGCTGCTGGGTGGCAAGGTGCGCGATCAGGTGCGCTGCTACAACGGGGCCGTGCGCTTTCCCATGCAGGGCTATGATCCGGAGGACTATTGCGAGAACATGACCAGGATGAAGGCATCGCCCGAGGGGTTCAGCATCATCAAGCAGGCCATCGGCTTTCACAGCCCCATGGCGACCCAGGTGCCCGGCTTTTTCTATGGCGAGGCCCAGCCGCCCGGCCGCCACGCTAACCGAGGCCTGCTTACCGAGCGCGGGCTGGCCCATGTGGTGGCCTGCGTCCGGGCTATGAAAGAGGTCCTAAGCGATGAGGTGGGCCTGGCGCTGGATTGCGGCCCAGGCTGGACCGTCCCCGATGCCATTCGCCTGGGCAAAGCGCTGGAGCCGTTCAACATTATGTGGCTGGAGGATCTGCTCACCGGCGATTATACGCCCTATGTGAGTGCCAACATGTATCGCGAGGTTACCCAGAGCACGTCGACGCCCATCCACACGGGCGAGCAGATCTATTTGCGGCAGAACTTTTGCGATTTGATCGAGGGGCACGCCGTACGCATCATCGGTCCCGACCCCTGTGACGTGGGGGGCATCGCCGAGCTCAAGTGGATCGCCGAGTATGCCGATCTGCATGGCATTCTGATGGCGCCCCACGGCACGGGCGATGGGGTGCTGGGCCTGGCGGCGCTGGTGCAGGTGTGCGCCACACTGCCCCAGAACCTGATCGCTTTCGAGTATCCCGTGGGCAACCCGTCCTGGTGGTACGATATCGTCGAGGGCCTGCCCGACCCTATCGTCAAGGACAGCCTGATCGACGTGTGGGACCGGCCCGGCATGGGCGTCGAGTTCAAGCTGCCCGATGCCAGCCGCTACCTGCCGCCGGAGGACGCGGGCTTTTTCGACTGAGCCACGCGTCACGGCGCCGCAGCGTACCAGGCGAGCCCGCCGGAGGTGGCGGCATAGACCCGGCCGTGCTGATCCACCGCCAGCGCCCAGACGCTGCAATCCGGGAGTCCGTCGACGGCGGTGTAGATCTGGGTGCCCTGCTCGGTGTACCGGCGCACGCCCTGGCCGTAGGTACCGACCCATAGCGCTCCATCGGGGGCCAGCGCCAGCGACGTTACGTACCCATCGGGCAGACCATCCTGGGGCGTCTCCCAGCCACCGTTGATGTAGCGATAGATACCGTGGGAGGTTCCCACCCAGAGGGTGCCGTCGGCTGCAGGGAGCAGGGTGCGTATGCGCACGCCCACCGGCATCACGGTCAGGGGGATCGACTCGGTGAGCCCGTCCTGCACGCGGTAGAGGCTACGCGGCCCCAGGGCGGCCCAAAGCGCTCCCGTTGGCTCGACCAGCAGACCCAGGACGACCTGGGGCCCGGCGTCCTCATCCAGGATCACTGGCTCCAAGTGATCCTGTCGCAGGTGGAGCAGGCCGCGCCCGCCGCCCACCCAGATCTCGCCATCGGCAGCGATAGCCAGAGAGTGCCTGTTGCTGCCCACAAAGTCAGGGCCAAACAGATAGCTGTGCCACTGACCCTCGGCCAGGCGGGAAGTGCCAAACCAGGTCGTGACCCACACGGTGCCATCGGGCGCGATCGCGATGCTGTGCACGCTGTTATCGGACAGGCCGTCAGCCGTCGTATATTGGCGCCAGGCTTGGCCGTCAAAGCGAAACACGCCGTCATCGTCGCTGCCCACCCACAGGGCCCCGTCTGGAGCGAGCGTGAGACTGACGAGGTGCGCCAGCGGGACCTGGGCGTCGGTAGCCGTGATGGTATGCCAGAACACGCGGGTCGGTGCCAACGGCGCGGCAGGCGTGGGGGCAGGTGTGGCCGTAGGGGGCGTCGCAACGGTCTTGGCCGTGACGGTCGGAACTGTGACGGTCGGAACCGTGGTAGCCTGGGCGGCGGTGGGCGTGTGGGCGTTGTGAGTTGGTGTGACGCGAGCCGGTGCGCCGACGCTGCAAGCAGAGACCGTTAGAAAGAGGATCAGGTGCACTGCACAAAGCGCATAGCGCCTCATCTCGACAGCTCCCGTGCAAGCATGGTTGTCAAGCAGCCTGCCCCATCCGTGGGAAAGGATAGAGACGCCGAGCCGAGCCTCTCGGGCAATCTCTACAGCAATGGTAGGCCCGATCATAAAAGCTGCCAATCGGCTACAAAGCCCGCTTGACTATTAGGAGCCGCGGCCTACGTCGATTGGCCAGAGGCACTATGCTTGCGGCGTGTGGACGCGCGGCCCTTGAGCGTGCGACGCGCCCTGGGTTTCTCAGCCCCCGATTCGCTCTCGCTATCGGTCTGTGTTCCTGCATCGCCAAAGGCCAGGCATCCAACGACGGTATCACCCTCGGCGAGCTCGATAGCGGCGCCCGAGCGGGTACGGGTGACAACGCGGCCCCAGGAGGCACGCGTGGTGCGCGGTAGGTCCTTGACCGGGTGATGGGCCATCTGCCCCTGTGCGGTGCACAGGACCACATGTTCGTCCTCGGTGACGATGCAGGCCGCCACCAGCGGTCCAGCGAGCGACTCTTTGCTGGTATCCAGCGTCAATGCTCCCTGACCGCCGCGTCCCTGGGGGCTGTACTCGGTCAGGCGAGAGCGCTTGGCAAATCCATTGCTCGAGGCCACCAGGAGCTCGGTTCCTTCCTGCACTAATGCGAGCCCCACAACCTGGTCGTCATCCTGGAGGTTGATGCCGCGCACCCCCATGGCCGAACGCCCCTGAGGGCGCACATCGCTCTCGGCGAATCGTATCGCCTTGCCGTGCGCTGTTACCAGGAGTAGTTCTCCCTCGCCGATGGTGCGGGTCGCCTCCACGACACGATCATCCTCGCCCAAGCCGATGACCTCGGCTGGATCGCGGCCCACGTTGGCCAGTTCCGCGAGTTCCAGGCGCTTGATCTGGCCCTGGGCGGTAGCCAATGCCAGATAGCCCTCGTCGGAGGAGGACGATATGGCTGCCAGCGCCACAACCTTCTCACCATCGGCAAGGTTGGCCAGGCTGGTGCTGGGGATGCCTTCTGTTTGCAGGCGTGCATCGGGCAATTGGTGCGCGCCCATGCCAAAAGCGTGGCCCCGATCGGTGACAAACAGCACCCTGTCCTGGGTATTCGCCCGCGTCAGCACGAGAGGCGTCTCATCCACCTCGGCCAGGGTCGCAAGCCATCCCTGACGGCCCGGCTGGAGCATTTCCAGGGGGAACTGACGCACGGTCTGCTGCAGCGTCGTTGCCACGATCACATCCTCACTGGGCGCCAGATCGCCAGCGCTGATTTCCGTCGAGACCTCCAGATCGGTCACCCGGGTGCGTCGTGGGTCTCCATAGGCGCGTTTCATCGCCAGGGCATCCTCTTTGATGATGGCCCGTAGCTTTTTCTCGTCCGAGAGCAAGTCCTTGAGATAGTTGATGTGCTGCATCAACTCTCGATACTCCTCCTGGATGCGACGGCGCTCCAGGGCCGCCAGGCGACGCAACTGCATATCAAGAATCGCCTGGGCCTGCTCATCGGAAAAGCTGAACTTTTTACACAGGTTTTTCTTGGCCGTTTCTGCCGTGCGCGAGCGTCGGATCGTGTCGATCACCTCATCCAGATGATCCAGCGCGATCAGCAAGCCCTCCAGGATGTGGGCCCGTTGCAGGGCCTTGTCCAGCTCAAAGCGGGTGCGCCGCTCAATCACCTGATAGCGGTGCTCGATATAGTGCAACAGGGCGCGCTTGAGGGACAGGGTGCGCGGCTCGCCATCGACCAGGGCCAGCATGTTGACGCCAAAGGTATTCTGAAGCTGCGAGTACTTGAGCAGTGTGGCGAGCACAGGCTCCCAGTTCACGCCACGGCGGAGCTCGATCATAATGCGGATGCCGGTGCGGTCCGACTCGTCCCGCAGGTCAGCGATACCATCGACGCGCCCCTCGCGCACCAGCGTCGCGATGCGTCCCACCAGCGTGGACTTGTTCACCTGATAGGGGAGCTCACTCACGATGAGGGCTTGGCGACCGCCGCTCAGTTCCTCAAGATGGATCTGCGAGCGCATGACCACGCGTCCGCGGCCTGTGGCATAGGCCTGGCGAATGCCTTCGCTGCCCAGAATACTTCCACCTGTGGGGAAATCGGGCCCCTGGACAAAGCGCATCAGGTCATCGAGGGTGACATCCTCGGCCTGAGCATAGTTGTCGATCAGGTACACGATGGCATCCACGATCTCGCTGATATTGTGGGGCGGGATGTTGGTGGCCATGCCCACGGCGATACCTCCAACGCCGTTGACCAGCAGGTTGGGGAGCTTTGCGGGCAGCACCGTCGGCTCTTGGAGCGAGTTGTCGAAATTGTCGACAAAGTCCACGGCGTCCTTGTCCAGATCCTGCAGCATCTCGCCGCCGATGGCGCTGAGGCGTGCCTCGGTGTAACGGATGGCTGCTGCGCCATCACCGTCGATCGAGCCAAAGTTGCCCTGCCCATAAACGAGGGGGTAGCGCATGGAGAATTCTTGGGCCATGCGCACCATGGCCTCGTATACGGCGGTATCACCATGAGGATGGTACTTGCCCAGCACCTCGCCCACGATGCGAGCGCTCTTGCGCGTGGGGCGGTCGTGGCGCAGGCCCATGTCGTGCATGGCATAGAGAATGCGCCGCTGCACCGGCTTGAGTCCGTCACGCACATCGGGCAGGGCCCGCGCCGTGATCACGCTCATGGCATAACTCAGGTACGCCGAGCGCATCTTTTCTTCGATATCGATACGTTGCACCGTTCCCAGGTCCATAGTTGCCTTTCATGATGCAGGGACGTAATGTGATACAGAGGCCACCTTTGGCTACCGCCGTCACGATGTACTCATCGTCACGATGTACTCATCGTCACGATGTACTCATCGTCACCATACGTGGATTCTGCAGACGTGGCTGGCTATCGCCCTCGTAGCCCGGGGAATATCCGCACCTGCCTGAGGGCCGTCATCAGTTCATCTCCCTGCAGGCGGCCCTGCTCTGTCACCACGCCGGTGATCTGGTCCAGCGGCGTGATATCAAAGTAGACGTTGCTGACTGTCAGTCGATCGCTGGACGCGGGCATGATCTCTTCCTGGGGGCCAGAGCCCAGATCGCGTCCACTATAGTATTCGGCGGGCATGAACTTGTCAGAGGTGCAGAGCACATAGACGGGGATCTCTAGCTCGCGGGCCGCGCGGGTGAGGGGCGCGGTCCCCAGCTTGGAGACCATGCCCTGGGTCGAGATACTGTCGGCCCCGATGGCCAGGGCGCGCACCTTTGGCAGCCAGCCAAAAAGCGCCATATCCACACCCAGGGTCACCCGCATCCCTGCCCAGGATAGCTCACTGGCCAGGGTTTGCCCCTCATAGTTGGGGCGGCCCTCGCTACAATAGACAGGGCGAGCCATGCCCTGTTCGGCCATGCGTGTGAGCGCGCGCCCCACGGTGGTACTGCGGGAAAAAGTCATGATCGATGGATAGCCGGAGAGAATCTTGGCGCCGGTCTCGGCCAGGTCCTCTAGCGTAATAGCCAGATTGACGCGATAGTCCTGCAAGTAGGTCAGCGCGCGCTCGCGCATCCCCTCTGCGGAAGCGCCATCGGTGGCCCACAGCATGCCATTGACCAGCCGGAACAGATGCGCCGAGGAGGGTCTGGCGCCAATGAGATCGCGGCTCAGGCGCAAGAGTCGGTTGCGATAGCTAGTGGCGTCGCTCGGCACCGAATCCCCGATGGCATCGATCAGCAAGGCTACGGCTCTATTGACGATCTCGTCATAGCTGGCACGACGATCGGCGATCATCTTGTCGATCCCTTGTCGCCAACGATTGGCAGGCATGCGCACCTCTCAACCTACGCGCGTTTCCCGCGTTCGGAATGTGAATCAGCCCAGGACTATACCTTTCTGATTATACTCTTTGCAAATCAGCACCGCAACCAGAACTGTTCTGGCTCGGCACACGTTGTCAGCCATCGTCCGCATTATCTGCCTTCTGTGCCTTGTGTTATACTGGCGCGCAGGAGGAGAACTGCATGCCAGAACCGCGCTCGCTTCGAGTGCTGCCCGGCCATCCGGCGCCCCTGGGCGCCACCGCTCACAAGCATGGTGTCAACTTTTCGCTCTTTGCCGACCGTGCGACGGCGGTCGAGTTCCTACTCTTTGATCGCTATGACCAGGCGACGCCCTCCCATCTGGTTCGTCTCGATCCAGAGATCAACAAAACCTACTACTATTGGCATCACTTTGTGCCCGGGCTCCAAGATGGGCAGATCTATGGCTATCGTGTGCATGGGCCATACAAGCCAAAAAAAGGGCATCGCTACAATCCCGCCAAGGTGCTGTTGGAGCCCTATACCCGAGCGGTTACCTATGGCGACAATCTGTGCCGCGCCGACGCCTATGGCGATACAGATAACACCTACTCGGCCTTCAAGTCGGTGGTCGTCGATCTCTCGCGCTATGACTGGGGCGATGATCGTCCTTTGCAGCGCCCCATGCGTGAAGCGGTGATCTATGAGACGCATGTTCGCGGGCTGACGATCCATCCCTCGGCGCAGGTGCAGCATCCGGGCACCTATCGGGGCCTGGTTGAAAAGATCGCCTATCTCCAATCCCTGGGCATCACCGCGGTCGAGTTGCTGCCGGTGCAGCAATACGACCCGCAAGAGGTAGAGCGCGTCAATCCGATTACGGGCGAGCACCTCTGCAACTACTGGG
This sequence comes from Anaerolineae bacterium, assembly GCA_007132185.1. Classification (GTDB taxonomy): domain Bacteria; phylum Chloroflexota; class Anaerolineae; order UBA1429; family UBA1429; genus UBA1429. The sequence goes on from SLPC01000226.1 coordinate 8,216, forward strand.
GATACGCTCAGGTGGCGTTCTTTGCGCCCCATCAGGGCTATGCTAGCGAGTCGGGCGGGCGCGCCGTGGTGGACGAGTTCCGCGATATGGTCAAGGCCCTGCATGCCGCGGGCATCGAGGTCATCCTGGACGTGGTGTTCAACCACACCGCCGAAGGAGGCGAACACGGCCCCACGATCTCATTTCGGGGACTGTCCAATGAGGCGTACTATGTGCTTGCCGCGGACAAGCGCCGTTATCTGGACTATACTGGCTGCGGACATACTATCCGCGCGACCCATTCGATCGTGCGCCGGCTGATCCGTGACTGCTTGCGCCACTGGGTAACGGCCTATCATATCGATGGCTTTCGGTTTGATCTGGCCTCGGCGCTTTCTCGGGATGATCGCGGGCGCCCCATCAGTGATTCGCCTCTCTTGTGGGAGATCGAGTCTGACCCGGTGCTGGCCGGCACCAAGCTGATCGCCGAGGCCTGGGATGCCTCGGGCCTGTACCAGCTCGGGGGGTTCACCGGCCATCGGTGGGCCGAGTGGAATGGCCGCTTTCGTGATGACGTGCGGCGTTTCGTGCGCGGCGATCCCGGCTCGGTGCGTGACCTGGCCTGGCGCATGACCGGCAGCTTTGATCTCTTTCGCAAAAAAGATAGTTATCGATCGACCCAGAGCATCAACTATGTGACGGCCCACGACGGCTTTACCCTGGCCGACCTGGTCTCGTACGATCGCAAACACAACTGGGCCAATGGCGAGGAGAACCGCGACGGCGAGGATCACAGTCATTCCTGGAATTGCGGCGTCGAAGGCCCTACCGATGACCCAAGCGTCTTGGCGCTACGAGCTCGCCAGATGCGGAATCTTTTGGCCCTGCTGATGACGGCGCGCGGGACGCCAATGTTGCTCGGCGGCGATGAATTTGCCCGCACGCAGCAGGGCAACAACAACGCCTACTGCCAGGACAATGAGATCAGCTGGTATGATTGGTCGTTTGCCGAGGCTCATGGCGATCTGGTGCGTTTTGTGCAGCAGTTGGTGGCCCTGCGCCGGCGCCATCCCACACTCACCGTCCCTCACCGCATGAATGGCAAACCATACGACATCCTGCTCCACGAGGACGTTACCTTTCATGGCGTGCGCCTCAGACATCCCGACTGGGGCTATTACTCGCATTCTCTTGCCCTGCATCTGCATGGACGGGAGGGCGATGAGGGCTTTTACATCATTGCCAATGCCTTTTACGAGCCCCTCGAGTTCGAGCTGCCCGAGGGGGTCACCTGGCAGCGCATGGTCGACACTTCGTTGCCCTCTCCCGAGGACGTTGTTGAGGATGAGGCGGGCGCGACGGAGATCACAGGACCGACCTACTGGGCCGCTGCTCATTCTGTCGTGGTCCTCAAAGAGGCGCGCCCTCAGGACGCCGGTCAGCGATAGCTGTGGCGTGGCTGTACGTCCCAGCAAGATTGGCGTAGCGCGTCGTCGGCGCTACAATAGATCCGTTATATGTAGCATAGGAGCTTGATCGTATGACCGTTTGTGAATCCCACGTGCCCCCAGATGCCGGTGGCCCCATTCGGCTCACCCAGCTCGCCAAGGCTGCGGGTTGAGGTGGCAAGCGGGCCGCTGTGGCCTTGGCGCGCGTGACGCGCCAACTTGGTGACATATTCGACGAGACAGAATGGCCTGATCTGCTGGTGGGGCTGACTCTGGCCGACGACGCCGCAGCCTGGCGTTTGGATGATGGCCGAGCCCTGATTGCGACGGTGGACTTTTTCACGCCCGTCGTGGATGATCCCTATGATTATGGTGCCATCGCCGCCGCAAATGCCCTGAGCGATATCTATGCTATGGGCGGACAGCCATTCCTGGCGCTGAACCTGGCTGCCATGCCCCCCGAGCTGCCGGAAGAGATCCTGCGAGGCATTCTCCTGGGCGGCGCTGAAAAGGTGCGCGAGGCCGGGGCCGTTGTGGCTGGCGGCCATACCATCGACGACGATGAGCCCAAATTCGGCTATGCTGTCCTGGGCATGGCCGATCCCGAGCGCCTGGGCGTCAAGTCAGGCGCCTGTGCGGGCGACCAGCTCTTGCTGACCAAGCCTCTGGGTGTGGGCATCATCACTACCGCTTTCAAAGCCGATCAGGCCGAGCCCGAGCATCTCGCTACGGCCACCGAGTGGATGAAACGTCTCAATCGTACGGCAGCGCAGGCGCTGGCCGACATCGAGCGCCTTCATGCAGTGACAGATATCACCGGCTTTGGGCTCCTTGGCCACGCCTGGGAGGTGGCTGAGCGTAGTGGCGTGCGTCTTTTACTTTGCTACGGGGCGCTGCCTTTTCATCCCGGCGCCCAGCGATATGCCGATGAGTTGCTCTTTCCCGCCCTGGCGAACAGCAACCTGGCTGACTATGGGGACCATGTTCGCTTTGGGCCGGGCCTGGAGTTTGAGCAGCAACTGCTTCTGTTCACCCCCGAGACATCAGGCGGGCTGCTGATCTCGCTGCCACCGGATGATGCAGAGAGATACACCCGAGCGGCTGCCGCTCTAGGTCAGCCGGTATGGCGGATTGGTCAAGTTCTGGCGGGCGTTCCGGGCATCGAGGTCGTATAGCCAGCGAGCGATGCAACGGGTAGGCCCTATTCAGGCATGCGTGGGTCTCTCTCAAAGCCGATGTAGAACCAACTGCCGCAGAAATCACACAGCACCGGCAGCGTAAAGGCTGTGCCCTGGCGATCACGGGTGCCACGATACGGCACATCCAGGCCAGGCGAAGGGACGGGGATATTGGGGTTCTCATGTCCGCAGTAGGGGCAGGCACACTTGACAAAGGCGATGGGCACGCCCACCTTGTGCATGGTGACCTCGGACTTGACCTTGGGCAAGCCACGGGGATTCAACCGATGGCCGATCACCCGCCCGGCGAGCATCGCCCTCCTCGGTTCTTGCTCCATCAGCTCGTTATAGATGGACCACAGTCGGCGAGTGACGTACCGGTTCTCTGCCAGGATATCCTTGGCCTCGGCGCGTATGTCGGGATCCTCGTTCGTCAACTGCTCAAAGATCGCATCGAATGGGGGACCCACCTCGACCGGATGCGGGGTCAGTTCGGCCGCCGTCTCGCGCAGCACAATCATCTGGTCGATCTTGGCCTGTTTGGCCCGGGACATCCCCCACCCCAGCTTTTCGGCCACTACACGCTCGGCGGCAACGCCTGGCCCAAGGGCTCGTAGCGCGCCCACCAGGGGAAAGAGCGCCGGCGAGTCGGCCTGCTCAAGCTGGAGTGCATCCATGACAGGCGTCACCGGCACGCGGGCCTTGCCGGCGATGTCTCGGATGCTGTAGGCCGCCGCGGCGCGTACCTCGGGATCGCGGTCCTTGACCAGTTTGACCAGCGCCTCGCCCGCTTCGTCAGAAGGGAGCTTGGCCATTTCAGTCGCCGCGCGTTTCCGCACGCCGGGATCTGACGACTCTGCGAGGCGAATCTGCCGGGCGAGGTGTGCCTCGTCGAGCTTGTTGAGCTTGTTCTCTTTTTTCCCGGGAATCACTCTCTCCACGAGCTCTTTGAGACGGTCCATAGATTTTCTCCTTTATACCTATCATCATTCCACGAGCCTATACCGGCGATAGCCCTGGCTTGTGGAATGCATTCCTTCAGGACTCATTATGACTAGAAGCGCGGGGTTCTGTCAAACGTAACACTACCGTCGGTTGGTCCGTGCTCTCGACGATGTCTGGCCAATCGGCTCTCTATTGCCCGAAGGCTCTGAGGAGCGATACTCGTATCGTTCCCAAGAGCGCATGATCTGCCCCGGCGAAATCGGTGTCAGTCAGGGACGCACGGGTTCCGGAGTCGCGGTCGTACAGGCCTACAATGAGGGTATATTCGCCCTCGGCGGCGTCCTCGGGCACCCATAGTGATCGACAATCCACCAGCGACTCGCCCGCCGGTAATCTGTCCAATGGGACCAGTCCGTTGCGCGGTTCGCCATCTGACTGAGCCACCAGGATTCCTTCGGGGCTCAACAACTGCAAAAAGACGGCGTAGGGCTGTTCCACATTTGCGATAGCTTCCCAGACCAACGTGACCGCTATCGTATCGCCTGGCGTTGCCCCCGCAAGTGGCTCGCTGGCGCTCAGGCGCAGGCTTTCGGCAAATGTCGCAACCGTCTCTGCCCGGGCCGTGTCGCACGGTCGCTCATAGAGGACGATGCGATTGTGCCCATACTCATACTCCAGGGCGCGGGCTGCGTGATTCTCCAGCCACCAGCCGCCCTGGTTGCTGGGGTGTTGCAGTGGCACCTTGTAGGTGAGCAACCAGACGCGTTCGTGGGCCTCCGTCAGTGCGCCCAGTCGGTCGCCAACGTTCTCATCGGTGAACCAGCCCAGATAATAGTCGACGTGCGCATCGGGGGCATACAACCGCAACATGCCCTCTTGCCAGATATAACTCACAATCACGCCATCTCCCGGACGCGCTGCTCGCGTCAATGTCTCACCGATGGGTCGCAGATCATCCATGGGCAACGCCACGGGCCGGAAAGCATGGGGAAGACTCACGCCCCACGTCACGAGCAGCGCCAGCGCCAGGGGCGCCGCCATGATTCGCAGACGTGCCATCCCTGCTGCTGCCAGGACACACAGGGCGGGCAGAGTGTAGAGAAAAAAGCGGGGGATCACAAAGGGAGTCACTGCTTGGGCGACAAAGCCGGTGGCGATGGGGACGGCGATTACCGCTGCTAGTAGCCCGCGACGCGCATCACGGCCCCGGTATAGCTCCCAGGCTGCGGGCAGGAGCAACACCCCGAGCGCCAGCCAGGCCCAGGGACGTGGCGCATAGGGACCCGCCGCCAGGAAGGTGCCCATGGTGCGCAGATAAGTGAGGGCATCCCAGGCGCCGCGCTCCATAGGCACATTCTGAGCTCCCGCAAAGGCTGTGCGCCAGGTCAACAGCACCCACGGTGCCAGCAACACTGCGACGCCCGCCAGAGCCGCTGCCCAGGGGGTGCCTCGTCGCCACGCCTCACGCCATCCGTGGCGAGAGATGGCCAGCCAACCGATGAACCAGACGCCCTGGGCCAGGACGAAGAGGGCGCCATAGTAGTGGGCGCCGATGGCAAGAGCGGTGGCCATCGTGTAGCCCGCCCACAGGACCACGGCGCGGGGGCGGCGGCTCGTGTCCACCCAGAGGGCGCGGTCCAACAGCGTCAGGCCGAGCCATCCCCAAAAGGCGACCCAGGGATAGCCCTTGGCCTCACGGTCATAGTAGATGGCCATGGGCGCCAGGGCCATGAGGGCCGCTGCCAGCAGGCCTGTCATGGGCCCACCCAAGCGCCGCCCCCAGACAAAAGCCAGAACCACCACGCCCAACCCACAGACCGCCGAGAGGAGCCGTGCATGAAACACACTGTCGCCCAGCAGGTTGAGCCAAAGCCCCAGGGCCAGCCGGTGGGCCGGGGGGTTGGTGTCATTGGTGATGCGCGACATCTCGACTACGCGAGCGATCCCTGCATGGGCCAGATAGGCATTATTGCCCTCGTCCCACCAGAGGCCATAGCGATCGAGCTGCCAGACGCGCAGGACTGCCGCCACGACCAGGATCGCCAACAGAGCCAGCCAGATCTGGCGTCGTGAGGGGGCTATGGGTTGTCGTACGGTATCAGACATGGGAAGGCCTCTGGCTCTTGGATTTCTCGCTCATGAATGGGTGTCAGGTCGCAGGCTCTGATCATAGGGAAAGAGAGCCATCAGACATGCCGCTGCTCTGCGAATTCTAGCAGGGGCGCTACGGCTGTCAATGTGGGCGGGTGGCGCTCGTGGGCGGTTCGCATGCCGTAGAGGTGGCGATTCAGTGGCCCTCACGACGCTTGGGTTCGCGGGCATCCTGTGGTAACGTGCCTGTACAATACATTCTTCCGTCGTGCCGCTTGTTGCTCAGGAGGTGGCCATGCAGATCCAGATTCGAGCCGCCACCAGCGCCGATATGGACGCCATCCAGCGTATTTATGCCTATGGCGATGCGGTCCATCTGGCCGCCCTGTCCGAGTTCTTTCGAAAGGTCGATCAGCCTGCCCGTCCCATCTCCTATCTCCAAGAGCACTTGGATCGTGATGACGCCGCGATCTTTCTGGCCATCGATGATGCCGGGGACGCGGTTGGTCTATTGCATCTGTACCACCGGGCTGTTCCAGACCTACCGATGTTGGTGCCACGTCGTTACGCCATGATCGAGGGCCTTGTCGTGCTGCCCGAGGCGCAGCGCCAGGGCGTGGGCTCTGCTTTGCTGCGGCATGCCGAGAGATGGGCCCTCTCCCGGGGGATCGATCAGGTTGAACTCGCCGTGTGGGAGTTCAACGCGGGGGCACGGCAGTTTTACGAGTCGCAGAACTATGGCACGATCCGACGCACCATGTGGAAACCATTGAATAGCTCGGAGGTTGGGCCATGACGCGACGGCAGACATTGGGACGACGTGGGGAGGACTTGGCCTGCACGGTGTTGGCGCGGCGGGGGTACGAGATCGTCCAGCGTAATTGGCGCTGCGCCCGCGGGGAGATCGATATCGTGGCCCGCGAGGGCGATTGCTGGGCCTTTGTCGAGGTCAAGACCAGACGCGGTCACCGCGCAGAGTATCCGGAGGATGGCCTCACGCCCGCCAAGCTGGAGCGGCTGATCGAGCTGGCCCAGCTCTACCTGGGTGAACAGGCGTTGAACGACGTGAACTGGCGCATCGACCTGGCGGCTGTGGAGTGGGACGAGCGGCGCGATGCGGCTCGGTTCAATCTGGTGCGCGGCGTGGGGGCCTACTGATGGCCGGCCCTCCCCGCGTAGTCGCCATTGTAGGCCCCACCGCCGTCGGCAAGACGGCTCTGTCGCTGAGCCTGGCTCGCGCCTTTGACGGCGAGGTGATCTCGGCCGATTCGCGCCAGATTTATCGCGGCATGGACATTGGCACTGCCAAGGCCACTCCCGAGGAGCAGGCTGTGGCGCCCCATCACCTGCTGGACATTGCTGATCCCGATGAGCGGCTGACCCTGGCCCAGTTCAAGGCGCTGGCTGATGCGGCTATTCGGGATATCTGGGCGCGGAGGCGGCTACCGCTACTGGTGGGGGGCACCGGCCTGTATGTGCGCGCCGTGCTGGAGGGCTGGACGGTGCCCGAGGTGCCGCCCAACGCTGCGTTGCGGGACGAGCTGTACGCACGCGCCGAGCAGGAGGGCCACGAGGCTCTGCACCGCGAGCTGGCCGCTGTGGACCCGGATGCAGCCGAGGCCATCGATGCGCGCAATGTGCGTCGGGTGGTTCGCGCGCTGGAGGTCTATCAGGAGACTGGCGTACCGATCTCACAGCTTCAGCAGAAACATCCCCCCGGTTACCGTATTCTCCGTATCGGGCTCACCATGTCGCGCACCGCCCTTTATGCCCGTATCGATGCCCGGGTGGATGCCATGCTGGCCAGTGGGCTCGTGGAAGAGGTGCGTTGCCTATTGCAGCAGGGCTATACTCCCGATCTGCCCGCCATGTCGGGCCTGGGCTATCGGCAGATCGCCCAGTACCTGGCCGGAGAGATCAGTCTGGAGGAGGCGGTGGAACTTGTCAAGCGGCACACGCGCCGCTTTGTGCGACAGCAGTACAACTGGTTCCGCCTCAATGATCCCGATATCCACTGGCTTGATTCCGAGGATGCCCCCACGCAGGCCGCCATCGAGCTGGTTGGCGCTTTTCTGGCAGAATCCTGATTGCAGATGGTCCACCGGTGCCGCTAGCGGCTCGCCAGCGGCACAAAGGTCAGACGGTCGGGACTGCCCAGCGAGGGCGAGCTGCCCGTGGGTAGCGGTGGGCTGACGCTCTCGTTCCCGGCCTGGTCAAAGGCCCGATAGCGCACATGCCCCCCGGTCGGCGCGTCGGTGTAGAGCAGCACGGCCATGCGAATGCCCATGGACTTGACTGGGGACAGTGGCTGCCAGGCGCCCCAGGTGTGGCCCCCATCATGGGATTCCGACCATTCTACCTGATCCACGTCGAGCCCGGACAGCCGATCGCGTACCCACCATCCACTGCCGTCGGCCTGGGCCCACTCGGGCGGTGTGCGGTCGACGCCGATGGTCACCAGATAGTTGACGGCGTTGCCGGCCGCGTCCAGCAGGCGCACTGTGATCTGTGCGGGACCTTGAGCCACGGGGAGGTCGCACCATAGGGTGTCGCCCAGCGGCTGCGGCGCCGTAAAGACCTGTACACGATCGAGCCACAGATTGCCTGCGCCGCTGACCCAGGTGCGGAACTCGAGGCCCTTTGCGGGATTGGCCAATGCGCACGAGGCCGCCTCTGTAGGATAGCTCAATGGCAAGACGAACTCCTGATAGGCGCCCGAGCCAAAGTCATTGCCGGCCACGGCCAGCAGCTCATACGTCATGCCGGCTATGCCATCGGCTACGTCCAGGGTGGCAAAGCCATTCGCTGAGGTGTATTGGTTGGTTCTGAGGTAAAAGACGACATGATAATCCTGGCCGGCGGGCAACTCGCAGGTATAGGGGCCGTGGGCGACGCCCGATCCTGCGCCGGCCAAGTAGCGCAGCGCTTTATCTCCCGATGCAGCCGGGTCCCACACGACCTGTCCCGGCCCCTGGTAGGGGAGATCCTCGGCCTCCCAGGCCCAGCCGTTGCTCAAGGCCATGGACACGGCATCGGCGGACGTTATGCTGATAGGAACCTGCCATGCCGAGGTCCAGGCCGGGGCGCTGACCACGCCCGTGGGCGGCGTGTTGTCTACCTGCACGGTGACGCTGGCTTCGGCGCGACCCCCGGCGTTCTCCGCGACCACGCGCAGCGTGCGGGCGCCGTCGCCGTGCAGTGTGGTGTTCCACTTCCAGGCGAAAGAAAAGCCTTCCGCCGCACACAGGATATTGTTTACATAATACTCCATGCGCGTCACGATGCCACCGGTAGTGACCTCCGGCTTGATAATGCCGCGCACCAGTTGGTTGGCCAGAGGCCAGTCGAGGGACACCGTGGGTGGCGGCGGCGCCATCTTGATCACGGTATCGGAGCGGATGGCCGACATCAGGGCATAGCCATGTTGGCCCGGGCAGAGGGTGGCGCCTACATCCCTGTGCCCCAGGATCGTGGGCACCGTCCTGTTGATCAGGTATGTTTGACCCAAGGGGTCCAGGGCATGCAGGTTGCACTGATAGGCTGTGAGCGAGGTCAGGGTATCGTATGTGGCAGGCGGGACATGATTATCGTGGAAATTCCCGATCATGCTGATGCCCACGCTGCCAACACTATACACGCTGGCGTGGCGGCCCACCACGCGGTTTCCGCCATAGCGCCCCTCATAGACGCGCCCATACTTGTCGATCAAGTAGTTGTAGCCGATGTCACCCCACTCACGATCGATGGCGTGGTACCTGTAGATGGCCCGCACCACGGCGGCGGGATCCAGCCCGCCATCGCTCGTGGCCGTGTGATGCATAATGAGGGCGTGGATGTCGCGGTACTCGGGCGGCCAGGTCATCCAGCTTTCATTGGCCCCCCACTGACCGCGCGAGATGATGGCCGGCTGTCCGGTGGCATCTAGAACGGGGGCATCCCAGTCCAG
>SLPC01000152.1 GCA_007132185.1 Anaerolineae bacterium
GGGGATGCGCGCCAGGTAGTCGAAATGCCCCGGCGCATCCAGCTCCGCCTCCACGATGGCGTGCTCCTCGATGGTGAGGGGCGATACGGCCGCCGGGTCGGAGCGCGCATGGCTCACCAGGGCCAGCCCGCCCAGCCCCAGAAGGGCGATCACCGCCAGCAACCCCAGGCTTGTACAGAGCAGGCGCACGCTTCGCATGGAATTACCTCTCTTTGGTTATCGGTAGGACGTGGGCTGCGGTCCAATTGTTCCGTGTGCGATGCTATAACACCTCGGCGAAGGGAGAGCCCGCATCTCGCGTCCTGGCCCGAGCCGTCTGGCAGCAGGTAGCCGCTAATGTCTCTTGGCGCCTGGCCACGGTGCCCAGATTCAGCCCCGCAAAGGGATCTGTCCGACGAGATGGTCGCATGGTAGGTCTAGCTCTCTACAAAGATCGGGGAAACCCAGGCATACTGACCGTTGACCTGTCGCACCTCCAGGTCGTACACGTCGCAAGGCAGGGCGGGAGCATTGTCCGTCCAGGCAGCGTGCAGCGTGTAGGCCCATTCCGGGATAGCGCGATGCAGCAGAAACGCCTCGGCGTTATAGGGCTTCATATGCACTCCCCGAGAGCAGGCGAGCAGCTCGCCCAGGGAGGCCCGGGCACGCACGCCGTTCAGCAGCACCTCCAACGTCGTGTGGGCATCGCCACGAATCTCGAGGATTAGCGCCGCGGTCGACGGGTGCAGCGTGCTATGGTTCTGGAACGATGTGCAACGCCAGTCCAGTACGTCATTCTCCTGGGCCATGATGCGGTTGTCCAGCGCATTCATGGCGTCATCATCGGCCATCTCTTGTGAGGGAGCCAGCACACTGCGTCCCCGAAAGCAGGTCTCGACCCCCAGCAGCTCTCCATCGCGCAGCTTGAGGCGGCCCTCCCACTCGTAACCATCGGCCGCCCAACCCCACCCCATCTCCAGGCGCACCTTGAAAACGTCGCCGGCGCGTGGCTCCAGATCGTGCCTGCCAATCACACGCCAGGGGGCATTGTTCTTGTAGAGCGTCAGGCGGTCCAGCGCGTCGCAGCCTCGGACCGAGAGGACGATCTGGCGTTCGCCGGCGCTGATTTCGCTTCCCATGGCCGCGCCGTTGATCGCAAAACTGCAGGCGATCTTGTCCCCGGTGACGGCAAACGTGCGCCGCGCAAGCAGGGCATCCCAGATGGCGGGGCGGGTTTTTGCATCGGCCCATACCGCCAGGCGGCCATCGCCATAGGAGCCAGGGTAGCCGGCATGATGGTCGGTGGAGGCTGTATAGCCGAAGCGATGTCCAAGCGCCTGCCCCCGCCGTACGGTGGTGCGGCCGTCGCGTGGTCCCATGGTGTGCAGGTACGGAAACGGCCCGTCATCCGACATGCCGCAGCCGTGCTTGCTGTAGACCTCCACCAGTGGGCTAAGAGCGGAATCAAATCGCTCCCAGATGATGCCGCGGTAGCCTGGCACGTAAGCCACGTGGTGCGGGATAGCGAAGGCCGGGCGGCCGTCCAACTGCGCCAACAGAGCTGCCGGCGCATCGCCATCCACCAGCGGCAGATCAGGCGCTGGCGAGAGGATGTGGTAATCGCCATAGCGCCGCGAGTGCATCTCGTAGCTGTTGAACGTGACAAACTCGCCGTCCATGTTAGCAGCGTTCACTTGCGCGATAACATCGTCCCACTTGGCAGCGAGCTTGGCAAAGCCATGCTTGTGAAAGTCCACCACAAACTCAAAGCCCGGCTGGCGCGGCGGCATATCGGGCCAGAGCGCATGGCCCGTAACAGCGCCAAAGTCGAGCTGTGCTCGCGCGGCTGTCAGGGCGTTGGCCAGGCTACCATAGCCATAGCTGATGCCACAATGGTTGTGGAGGTCGCCCCAGTACAGTTCCATAGCCTACTCTCCATCGTTCCTACCTGGATCAACGAGCATCCTCGCCTTTGGATCTCCCCGAGACGTCGCAAAGTACGCTCCGTAGACGCCTGAAAGTCACCCGCGACCTACAATCGGGATTGTAGGCCGTGGGCAGAGTTTCGACAACTACCCCGCCGAATGGAGGAAGGACCGTGGACCCGGCAGATCAAGAGCCACAGTCATTCGTTCTCAAGGTCTGGGTTGAGGAGACCGCCGAGGAAGCGGGCCAGGTCAAGTGGCGAGGGCACATCACTCATGTGCCCAGCCATTCCCGGCGCTATGTACAGGGTCTGGGTGATATTGCGCTCTTTGTCGCGCCCTATCTGGAACGACTTGGCGTCCGAGTAACGATGCCCAGGTACCTGTGTCTTCCCCTGCATCGTCATACAGACTCGGCTTCGGAGGACCGCATGGGGCAGCAGGAATGAGCGACTATCGCGTTTTGCAGGATATCAGTCTTTACCTGCGCAGGCTTCTCTTTGAGAGCTTGACCGGCAACGATTCGGTGGCGAGCCAGTTCGGCTCGGAGAATAGCATCTCGTTGGACTCTCCGCCCAGGATCGCCGATAACTCGGCGCCGAACGCCGATCAGGCCCGGCTATCGCTCTACCTGTATCAGGTCACGCCCAACGCTCATCTCAACAATCACCCAATGATCCCGGCCGGCTTTGGGCGTCAGCAGTATCCGCCCTTGAGCCTGAACCTGTACTATTTGCTCACCCCGGTCAGCCAGGCCCCTGAGGACAATCTGGTGATCCTGGGGCGCTGTCTGCAGGTATTGGCCGCCAATGCCACGATTCGAGCCAATTTCCTGGACTCTTGGTTGCGTCCAGAGCCCCCAGAAGTCCGGGTCACGATGAATCCCGTCTCCCTGGAAGAGCTCACGCGCGTGTGGAATGCATTCAACGAGACCTATCGTCTTTCTGTGTGCTACCTGGTTCAGGTGGTCTCGATCGACAGCGCCCGCCTACCTCAGGATGAACAACCTGTGCAAGAGCGCCTGATCGACATTCATCAGATTGTGTCTCAGCCATGACCAATCCCTGGCCGAAAACAGTCCGAAGCATTACGCTGGCCAGCCAGGCCATCATCTCTGGCAGTGTCCAAGATGGGCTGACCGGTGCCGCGCCGCTGGGGCATACGGCGGTTCGTCTCCTCGATCGTGATACGGGAGAGGAGTATCCAATGCGAGGAACGGTCCTGGCAGATGGCCATTTCGCTTTTTTTGCCATACCCGAAAGAGCCTTCCCGCAACTGGTGGACCGGACGTATCACCTGCGCGTGCAGGCCACTGCTCTGAGATACAGCACCGATGCGTTCGATTTCGACATAGGGCCCATAGTCGACCAGCCCACCGTCGTAACCGTTCAGGTACCAACCCCCGGCGTCCCGGATCTGAGCGTTCGGCTGTTTACCGCCGGCGGCCTACCGCAGACCGGCATCAGCCTGACTCTGGACCGTGTCGCCGTGCGGCTCGAGGGGCGCGTGATCGTATCTACGAATCCCAGTCTCGGCGTGGCTAACGCCACTGTGCAGCAAGATCCCCCAACGGGCCCCTCTACGACGACGGGCTCCGATGGCTCTTTTGCCTTTGTCGCTCCCTTGCCGATCGCGTTGTCGCTTCAGGTCAGGATCTCGGCCGCTTCCTTTGAGAACGCGATCATGACCCTTGAACCTGACTATACGAGGCCTGTCAACCAGGTCACGATTCCGCTCAAGCCATCATGATGAACCAGAACGAAAACAGGGGCGATTCAGGGACCGTCATTTTCACCCGTATCGGTCAGTGGCCTACAGGAGGACAGTTCGATGCCTGAGTATCTACATCCTGGCGTCTATATTGAGGAGCAACCCGCACCTCAGACCATTGAGGGTGTCAGCACCAGCACCGCCGGATTTGTCGGGGTCACTGCCAAGGGTCCGACGAGTGGTTTGCCGAGATTGGTGACCAGCTTTGCCGACTATGTGCGCACCTATGGCGGGTTCTTGCGCGAGGAAGACTGGGGCGACAGCCGCTTTCTGGCCTATGCCGTCGAAGGCTTTTTCAACAACGGCGGGCAGCGCGTGTATATCAAGCGTGTGGTGGGCCCCAATGCCTCCAACGCGTCGCTGACTCTCAATGATGGGTTCGTGACCCGCCTCCTGGAGGACACGGCCAGTGAGCAGGCAAGCCGCAACACGATGAGACTGGCATCCTTGCGCGGTATTGCTGTGGGGACCAATTTGACCTTTGAGGAAACCATTGCTGGCAGCGATCAGAGCCAGACCCAGCAGGTAACTGCCTATAGTAGTGCGACCAACAGCATCACCCTGGATGCGCCGCTCAACCTCCGCTATACCAGAGCCGGCTGTCAGGTCTCTATCAGCGGTGTAGCCGACGCTCCCAGGCCTGAGAACGGCGCCCCGAGCCTGGAGCTGCAGGCGAACAGCGAGGGCATCTGGGGGCGCGGATTGCAGGTCAGCGTCAACGACATGAACGGCGCCGTGGGGTTGGCAGAGGCTGCCGGCGTTGCCACAGCGCTGTCAGCGGTTGATCTCGTTTTTGATGCCGATGGCCCGGCAGATGGTGATACCGAAGTCGATCTCGATGCCGCCAGCTTTGGCGAACTGGACGATGGCGACGTGGTCGAGTTCACCAACGCGGCCGATGACCAGGAGCGGCGTGCCATCACAAAAGAGGCTGGAACCACCATCGATTGGAGCGCCGATCCCAACGGTGCGCTCATCCACGATTACAGTGGCGCCGGCAGCACCATCGTCCGCATCACCGCCCTTCGTTCGGGCGACGCCAATCCGACTGTATCCGTCACCGACACTACCGGTTTCACCGATGGCGATCTGGCGCGTGTCAGCGATGGCGTCAATACGCTGGTGGTTCGGATCAACACAGTGGACAGCCCCACGCAGGTCACGCTGGACACCGCCACCCATACCATCGATCAGACCTTTGAGGCGGGCGACGATTTTGTCCTGGCCACGGCGGGCCGCAGCGGTTCGGATCGGCTCGACCTGCGATCCACGAACAACTTTTACCCGCATGCCGTTATCGAGATCGACGATGGCGAGCGCAAAAGCTACCGCCGGGTCGAC
>SLPC01000228.1 GCA_007132185.1 Anaerolineae bacterium
GTCCCCTGCCGGTGCACGTTGGCCGCCTGGCGGTGCTTGCCCATCCCGATGACGGCCATCTTGCACAGGCCGCTCTCGATCTCACCGTCAAAATTGGTGTGCTTTTTGATGCGGTTCACGACGATGATGCCCTGGGCCTGGGCCGCGATGGCGTCCAGGTATACGGGCATGCCCGTCGGCGACTCGCCCAATTGCACCACGTCCATGCTCGCCCGTATGGGGACGCCCATGGTGCTCTCGTCGACGCCAAGCTCCTGGAGCAACGAGCGCTGGCCCTCGGCCGTGCCGCCGCCGTGGCTGCCCATGGCCGGGAAAATGAACGGCCGCCCTTCCCGAGACCGCACCGCATCGACAGTGGCCTTGAGCACCGCGGGCACAGAGGCGATGCCCCGGCTCCCCGCGGTAATGGCGATCTCGTCGCCGGGGTTGATGCGCTCCAGCGCCCCAGCGGTATCTAGTTGGGCCACCACCTCGGCTGCAAGATCGGCCACCTCGGGTTGCCGCCAGAGCTGTTGCACGATGACCATGCGGATGCCATTGACGCTCCTGCTCGACTCGACCACGCCCTGTTCTGTCATCTGGCGATTCTCCTCATGTTTGTTCCGGCCATGACGATACCACATCGCTGTGCCATCCGCCAACTTGGTAGGATGATGGTTCCCGGCCATCCGGCACAAACAGAGGTTGTCGCGCCACGATGAACGATCTATTTCGCCAGCCAATTATGAGCGACGAACACAGGGCGTCTTGTCGGTAACTACCAACCCTTGCACTGGTCCTCACTGTCACCATACACCGTGTTTCCGCTACCCGTGGGTGGGGGATAATTATCCTCACACTCGAGATCGCCGTGAATGATGTTGTTGTGGATCTCGACTCCGCCCTTGTTCTCCTCGACCTCCAGGTCGCCATAGATGGTATTGTTATGGATTGCGACTTGGCCCTTGTTCTTCTCGACCTCCAGGTCGCCCCGAATCGTATTGCCGGCATAGCTCTGCTCGCCCCAGTTCTCCTCCGCTTCCAGGTTGCCGTCAATCGTAACCGATGACACAATGAGGGCCCCGCCCTCATCGAACTCGACATTTCCCCCCACATAGGAACCAGCGTGCAGCTCGACCTGGGCGGCGTACTCGGCCTGAATGTTCCCATCCACTCGCATGCCATACGCATAGAGGGTCGCATTCTCATAAACAGAGATGTTGCCCTCCACGCGAGTCCCGTTCAGCGTGCAGGTGGCATTTCTCGGCACAATCAGGTTGTCGACCATGGCCCCGTCCAGGGTCCCCGTGCAGCGGTAGTCATCGCCCAGGTGGCGCCGAGTGCCCTCCGGCGTAACCGGCTTGGTCTCGGCGGGGGTGGGCGTCAGGGGTTCACGCATCGCGGTCGGTGTGGGCGTGCTGGGCTCACTGATCGCGGTTGGTGTGGGTGCGCCGGGTTCGCTCGGCTCGACAGCTGTGGGAGCAGGCGCCTCGCTCGCTACAGTCGGCGTGGGAACCGTTGCTTCACTTGCCTCGGGGGGCGCAGGCGTGAGAAGCTCATCGACCTCCCAAACAGCTCCTGGCTCACAGGCCGTCAGCGCCAAAATCATCATCGCTAGCACAATCATGAGGAGCCAGCGCGTCCTGCCATGGAATCCAGAATAGTCTGGGCCGCTCCTCCGCGCATCCTGACTGCTATTTCCCCACCGTTGCCGATTCGTGCTGGCATACCGCTTTATTATTGCGTCTTTCATTTTGCCTCCACTACTTTTACTATGGAACCAGAAGCCGACAGAAGTGCCACCAAAGCTCGCGCAACCATCGGCGTCCCTTGAGCTTGTCACTTTGACAATACCACGTGGTCGCGCCAGTGTCGAGAAGCGATCCAGGTGTGTGGCAGAGATAGGCCGGATCGGTCTATATTCTGGTTGCTCGACTGGCATAGTGCTATAATGCCTCATCATCCAACGAAAGGCAGAAGAATGATCCGAGTATCGGCAGAGCTCCTGACTCGAACAGTGGGCGGGGTGTTTGTGGCGGCGGGCGTCCAAGAGGAAGCCGCCAAGCAGGTGGCCGAGTCCCTCGTAGAAAACAACCTGGTGGGCCACGATTCCCACGGCGTGCTGCGGGTGGGCAGCTATATACAGGCGCTGGAGGACGGCAAGCTCGATCCCCAGGGCGAAACGACCATCCTGCGCGAGAGCGCGACGACGGCGCTTGTCGATGGCGGGCGCAACTGGGGCATCCTCGTGGCGCGCGCGGCGATGGATCTGGCCATGGCCAAGGCCCGCGAGCACGATCTGGGCATGGTCGCCATCCGCAACACGGCGCACACCGGCCGCCTGGGCGAGTATGTGACCCGGGCCGCACAAGAGGGCTTTGTCGCCATGGTGATCGGCACTGGTTCGCGGCCCGGCGGTACGGTGGCCCCCTTTGGCGCCGCCAGCCCGGTGTTCAACACCAACCCTCTGAGCTGGGGCGCGCCGGCCAACCGGTTCCCCGCTGTGTTCGTCGATTTCGCCACCTCCACCGCTGCCTGGGGCAAGATCCAATCGGCCCTCGACAAAGGGACGTCCATTCCCCTGGGGTGGCTGCTCAACGCCCAGGGCCAGCCTACGACCGATCCTGCAGACCAGCGGAGCGGTGGCGTGCAGTTGACCTTTGGCGAGCACAAGGGCTCGGGCCTGGCCTTTATGGTCGAGCTGCTGTGTGGGGGGCTCACCGGCGTGAGTTGCGCCGCCCTCGACGACTATGCGAGCCAATACGTGCTGGTGATGGGCGTGGTCAACATCGCCGCTTTTCAGCCTCTGGACCGCTTCCGCAGCATGGTCGATGGCCTGATCGACGCCGTCAAGGGAGCGCGCAAGGCCCCCGGCGTGGACGAGATCTATGTGCCGGGCGAGCTGGAATGGCGCACCCGCGAGCAGCGCCTGCAAGAGGGCATCGAGGTGCCCGAGGCCGCCTGGGAACGCATCGTCGCCGCGGGAGAGCGATACGGGTATCGAGTGACCGCCGAATAGCCACAACAACGGAGGGCACAAATGAAGATCTATATGATCACCGATCTGGAGGGCGTCGCGGGGGTGGCCCGCTGGGATCAGACCGGCACCGACCAGCCGGGCTATGCCCAGGCGACCCGCCTCATGACCGAGGAGGTGCGCGCCTGCGTCGCAGGGATCCAGTCGGTGGAGGCGGACGCCGAGATCTGGGTGTGGGACGCCCACGGCCCCGGCTCGATCGACCTGGAACGCTTTCCGAGTGGCGCCCTGCTGCTGAATCGTGGGCCCATCGATCCCCCGGCCTTTCTCGACGGCTCCTTTGATGCGGTGTTCTTTCTCGGCCAGCATGCCAAGGCGGGCACGCGCAATGGCAACCTGGCCCACACCTACTCTTCACAGAGCTATGCCTGGTTCAAGATCAACGGCCTGGAGCTGGGCGAGTTTGGCTGCCGAGCCGCGCTGGCGGGCAGCATGGGCGTGCCCACCTTGTTCGTCAGCGGCGACGACACCATGATCGCCGAGGCCCGTGCCCTGATCCCCGACATCTATGGCGCTCAGGTCAAGATCGGGCTGGGGCCCCAGTTGGCGCTGCATCTGGCACCCGAAGATGCCCGCGACCTGATCCGTGACACGTCCGCCGATGCGGCATCGGCCCTGTTCACGGCCCAGGCCGGCGAGATCGAGCCGTTCGTCATCGACGGCCCGCCCTATGAACAAGAAATCCGCATCGCCGGACGTACCGACCCCAATCCCCTGCTACGTCAGGGGTTCGCCCAGGTGGATGCGCTGACCTTTGTCAAGAGGGCTGAGCGCCTGCAAGACCTGCACATATAGGGCACGAGGACTCGGCAGCACGTGGCGCCATGGCGCCCATGTACCGCTTGACCCGGCCACCCGCCC
Source organism: Anaerolineae bacterium (assembly GCA_007132185.1). GTDB lineage: Bacteria > Chloroflexota > Anaerolineae > UBA1429 > UBA1429 > UBA1429. Next base: position 3,878 of record SLPC01000228.1, read on the forward strand.
GGCCTACACTGACCAACATAGTACAAGAGTTGTGTGCATATAGTCATAGAAAGAGGACAGGAACGATGCAGTACCGCAGATTTGGCCAGCTTGACTGGGAGGCCTCGGCCCTGGGCTTTGGCGCCATGCGCCTGCCCACCCTGGGTGCCAAGAACCAGATCGATGAGCCCCTGGCCATCCGCATGATCCGTTTCGCCATCGACCATGGCATCAATTACCTTGATACCGCCTACCCCTATCACGGCGGCCAAAGCGAGATTCTCGTGGGCAAGGCGTTGCAGGATGGCTACCGCGAAAAGGTGCGCCTGGCCACCAAGAGCCCCGTCCGTATCATCGAGTCGGGTGATCATTTCGATCGCGTTCTTGATGAGCAGCTGGAAAAGCTCGGCGTAGAGACCATCGACTATTACCTGCTGCACGGCATGCGCGTCGCGCGTTGGAACACCGTGCAGGAGCACGACCTGCTCGCGCGTGCGGACAAGGCCCTGGCCGACGGCAAGATCCGCCATATGGGCTTTTCCTTCCACGACTCGCCGGCCCTGTTCCGCGAGGTCATCGACAGTTATGACAACTGGAGCTTTTGCCAGATCCAGTACAACTATATGAACGAAGAGTATCAGGCGGGCACAGAGGGGCTCAAGTTCGCCGCTGACAAGGGCCTGGCGGTGGTGGTAATGGAGCCCCTGTTGGGCGGGCGCCTGGTCAATCCGCCGGACGAGGTCACCGCCATCTGGGACGCAGCCCCCGTGCAGCGCACCCCCGCCGAGTGGGCCCTGAGCTGGCTCTGGTCCAAGCCCGAGGTCTCGGTGGTGCTCAGCGGCATGAGCACCATGTGGCAGGTGGTGGAGAACGTCTACTATGCCTCGCAGTCCTCGGTCGGGATGCTGGACGAGGCGGATCAGGCCATCGTGGCCCAGGCGCGCGACGTCTACAACGCCATCTGCCCCATCCCCTGCACCCAATGCCAGTATTGCATGCCCTGCCCCAATGGCGTAGACATCCCCGGCGTGTTTGCCCTATTCAATCGCGCCATCATGTATAACGCCATGGCAGAGGCGCGCCGCTCCTACAGCGAGATGGACGGCGGCGAGCGGGCATCGGCCTGCGTGCAGTGCCAGGTGTGCGAGGAAAAGTGCCCCCAGGACATTCCCATCAGCCAATGGATGCCCCTGGTGCATGCGGTGCTGGGCGAGGGCGAGGCGTACGACCCCTCCCTGTGTCCGGTTGTCTAGCATCGTGAGCGGCGCGCCCGGTTACGCTTGACGTGGCCGATGCGCGCCGCTATGATCTCGCGGTATGTCCCTGCAATGCAACCCCATGAGGAGCCATACTATGGCCAAAGTGGACCCGAGCCTGCGTGCTGAATGGAAGGATAACCCCCGCTCCAGTTTCTCGTTGATCGTGCGCGTGACGGGAGATGTTGGCGAACGACGGGAGATGCTAGAGGATCTGGGATGTCAGGTTAAGCGGGCCTTTCGCCTGACCAACTCGGTGAGCGTCCGTTGCAGCGGCGCCGTCGCGCTCACTCTCACCCGTCGACGCTGGGTCACCAAGGTGGAGCGAGACTCGATCATTCGGGCGTTGGGAGGCTAGAACAGCATGGGGGAAGGATCCAAATTGAGAAACGGATTGGCGCAGGAACTATCCAGCATGTCTCAGGACGAGCAGGTACCCATCATCGTGCGATATTCCCCTGACCGGCGCATCGTGCGCCACAAGGGGCCGCCGATGCCCGGCATTCAAGAAAGCTACAACTATCGGCTGCAGCCTATGGCCCATATGTACGCCACGCCAAGGGCGATTGAGGCCCTCCAGGAGGATGACGAGGTCGTCCGCATCTACCGCGATCAGCCCGTGCATACTCTGCTGGATTCGGCTTTGCCGATCATCCAGATGCCCCAGGTACGCAGCCTGGGCTGGGATGGCCGGGGCGTTAGCATTGCCATTGTCGACACCGGCATCGATCCGACACACCCCGACCTGCAGGGGCGCCTCGTTGATCTGGCCGACTGGGTCGGCGAGGGACCTGTGGATGAGAACGGGCACGGCACCCATTGCGCCAGCATCGCCGCCGGATCGGGGGCCAAGAGCGATGGGCGGTACCGTGGGGTAGCGCCAGCGGCCAGCATCTATGCCGCCAAGGTCTTGCGGCGGAATGGCTCGGGAATGATGAGTGACGTCATGGCCGGCATCGACTGGGCCGTGGATCAGGGCGTGCAGATCATTTCCCTGTCCCTGGGCGGCCCCGGCCCGAGCGATGGCCACGACGCCCTTTCAGAGATGTGCGATGCAGCTGTAGCCGCCGGCGTGGTCGTCTGCGCCGCGGCGGGCAACGACGGTCCTGCCGGACGCACCATTGGCTCGCCGGGGGCCTCGCGCCTGGCCATCACCGTGGGCGCCTCCACCGACCAGGATATCGTGGCGCCCTTTTCCTCTCGAGGCCCCACCGCCGACGGTCGGGCCAAGCCCGATATCCTGCTCCCCGGTCACCTGATCACGGCAGCCCGCGCCAAGGGTACGAGCATGGGCACGCCGGTAGATTCCTACTACTGCGAGGCCTCGGGCACCAGTATGGCCACCCCTGTAGCGGCGGGCCTCTGCGCGTTGCTGCTGCAGATGGACCCGGAGCTGACGCCAGACGAGATCAAGGAGCGCCTGATCACCACGTCCATCGACCTGGGCGAGCCCGCCAACGCTCAGGGTCGGGGGCGCGCCGATGCGCTGCGTGCGATCCAAAACTCTATCAGCCCGCCGAGTTCCGACCGGGGCGATTCCCAGCCCCCCGTTGCGGGACCCGGTCTCGGGCTGGGATGCCTGACGACCCTGGTTGCGGCCCTGTTGCAGAGCAAGCGCAAATAAGAGTCGCTGGATGCCGACGGCCCCTCAAGACATCTGTCTTGAGGGGCCGTCACTTGTTCGCGAGCCCCGGCGCCGTGCCCGTACCGGGCACGCCCCTAGCGGATGCGCCCGGTGAACTCGTGGGGATCGGTGGGAGGCGCCTTGAGACGGAGGGAGCCCAGCGAGCGTTTGGTCTGAGACCTGCCGTCCCCCTTTGGGTCTTGATCGTCATCATCCGAGGGCTCGCCCGCCTCGGGCGCCGCTGGCTCATCGCCATCATCACTGTGCCGAGCATGCTCGAACTCGCCCAGAGAGAGCACCTCATCCTGTTGGTGACTTGGCGCCAACAACGCCTCGACAAAGAACTGCACCATATGGCCCTGCTCGTCGATCTCCACGGGGATCTGTTGGGTGAGGGCCCCTACCAGCCCGCGCTGCTCTGCCGCCGATGTCAGCGTCGACTCGAGGTCCGGGTCCACCAGCAGGTCGGCGACGAGGCGCTCCAGGGCCGCCCGCAGCGAGGCCAGCTCATCCACGGGAGGTACTTGGGGCTGCCGAGAGGCGCGATACTCCTGGATCCAGCGTTCCACTTGGGGGATGATCCAGCTCTTTTGCATAGCCCAGCCAGGGCAGGACTTGCTGGAAAAGTCACGATGGAAATAGAGATTGCGGATGTCGAGCCCCAGTTTCTCATGGAGGACGCCCAGGGCCACAATCGTATTCTTTAGCGTCTCTCCCGTTGGCAGCTCATCATTGTAGTTGCCCACCATCTCCAGATGGCGGCTCAAATAGTTGTGGCCATACACACCCACCCCGTCGTACCGGATGTCCGAAAAGAGCCAGATGCCATCTTTGGCGACAAACACGTGAGGCCCCACCGTCCAGCCCTCGCGCAACCGGCCCTGAGAATCGCGCCAGAGCTGCTTTTCGTAGTGGCGCTTCATGGCGAGAAGGGTGCTATGCCCCTTCCAGCTCTCGCGGGTGGGGATCCATGTATGGTGCAAAAAAAAGCGGGTGGGAAGAGGGTCGGGCATCTCCAGACCCTCGATATACTGCACAAACTCATCGGCCGACATGCACCGTCCATCGATTTGCATGGGCGGCGACTTGATGGGCGGCGCATCGGTCTGCAGCACCCGATCGGGCAACCCAACCGCTGGCTGATCGAGTGCGCCAGCTGACGATTTATCCTGACCCACTACCCTCTTGACCTTGGATAGCCATCGCATCGAATCCCATCTCCCTACTGGCGGTACCAGCGATAGTCACGCTGTAGCGCCTGGCTAAAATCGTTGATGACCTGGCTCTTGCCAGACATGTACCAGATATCCCCAACGTGCCGCTCCCAACGATAGGTCAGCATCGCCCGAATAGGCTGCCGTCTTGCATCGCTGTTCCAGCGGTTGATCTCGGCATAGGCCGCCCGTATCCAGCCCCGGTTCAGGTCCTCCCACCTGCCATTCTGATTGGTCTCGGTAAGATATACAGGCAAGTGTCGCTGAGAAGCCGGGATGGCCTCCATGAAATCAATGTAGGTGCGGAACATCTTGCGGCGATGATGGTAGGGCGGATCCATCGTCAACTCGCTGGTGATGTTGGCGGGATAGGGATCGCGGCCGTAGGTGTGGAGCGCAATGCCATCCACCTTGTCACCGAGGCGCTCCAGAATGTGGCGAAAATAGACGATCCAATCGCCGCTGGGATTTCCGGGATAGGCGGTCTGAACGTTCCAGGGGCCCACAGCCCCCATGACGATCTGGTCATTGGCATGGCCAGGGCGCCGGCGAATCTCCTGGCGGCACGCCAGAAATGCCTGGGCATACTTGGCCGGCGTGATTACCTCACCATGGGCTGGGCCGCCCGGGCGCTCGACGGCCAGATTGGGCTCGTTGCCGATGATCCAGATATGGCAACCACTGGACCTCTCGACAAAGTTGCCGCAGCGCACGGAGAAATTCGCATAGAGCGACGAAGGCGGCAGGGTGCCATTGTGGCCATACCCATTGTTGAGGCGCACCATGACGCCAAATCCGGCATCGGCCAGATCACTGTAGGATTTGCTGCCCCAATCGGTGCGTGTCGCGCCAAGGGCCTCTGTCACCAGCACCCAGCCTTTACGGCCTGCTGCCTGCATCAGATGTTCGGCGCCGCGATCGTGCATCCCAAAGATGTAGGGCGACTCGCCCTTGGGCAGGGGGCCCTGTGGCGGCGCGGGGGTGGACGGCGTCTCTGCCTCTGGCAGCCGCAGCACCTGTCCCACCCGAATTACGTTGACATCCTCAAGCTCGTTAAAAGCGGCGATGACACGGGCCTTGGTCGCGTCGCCATAATACTGGCGAGAGATGCGCGCCAGGGTCTCGCCAGATTTGACGACGTGAACGGCAAAGTTGAGCCCCCAGTCTCCCAGCCAATTCACCAGCTGTTGGCGTGCGTGATCCTCCAGCGCCATCCTCTCATCGGCTGCCCGCGCCCGCATGCGTCGAGCGAGATGCTCATCCAAGGTAATCTCAATCGTGCGTTCGGACATCTCGAAACATACCTCCCCCAAGGTAGTGGATCGCGCTACGACAGCTCAGCGCAGGACGCGCGCGTCGCCGATGCGCTTGGTGATTCGACGCCTATCGGTCTCTTCTAAAAAGGCAACGGCGTACTTGCGGCTGGTGCCAAACAGGTCGCGCACCTTGGCCACGGTAATCGGCTTGCCGTCCTCGAGATGACGCGTCAGCCGCTCCACCATCTCGTCCAGGGCCTGTGACTCAAAGACCACCGCATCACTCAATCTCACCAAGCGCCCGGTTTCTATCAGGTGCTGGGTCAACTCTGCCCCAAGGGCTTCTTGCACCTCGCCGTAGGCGGGAGGTGTATAGGGCGCCTCCTCGAACTGGGCCAGCACCTGACGGACAGCCCTCTGCTGCTCCTCACTCAACTGCACCTCATGCTCGGGCAGGGCAACCGCATCTCCGCTCACCTGCAGGAGCCCCTCCTGTTCAGCGCGCTGCAGGATCTGGTTGCCCAGCTCGCCCCGCATCCTGAGCCGACTCTTGAGCTCTTCACGCGGCATGCCGCCCCGCAGCGGTTGCCGTCGGTGATAGTCCCGCAACAGGGCTGACGCACGTTGCATCAGGCGCTCCCAGCCAAGAAACGAGATCAGCGGCACGTCATCTCTCAGCAGATGTTTCAAGTCCCCAGGCTCCGTAGGGAGACACAAGACGCGTCCCTCTTGGACCAGCGCCTGCAGAGCTGGCTGCACCGTGACAGGCGGAAGCTGGCTTTGCCTGGTCAGTTCACGGGCGGGCATTGCCCCCCGCTCCTCCAGCAGGGTCAACAAGACGGATTCCGGCGTTCCCTGAGCCAGAGAGGCCAGCCGCTCGATGACCCGCCTGTCAAAGCGCCGATGCCTCCGCACAGGCTGCGGCTCAACAACCTGTCCCCCGCCCAGCGTCAGGCTGGGCGATGGCAACCGCACGATGAAACCATCATAGCGACTGATGGCCACGGGCTCTTGTAGCCGTAGCTGCGCCCATCCCGTCTCATCCGCTTCCAATGTATCCCCTTGCAGCAGGCGGATCCGAGCCAGCACACTGGCAGCGCCGGTGAACAGCTCGACAACCATGCCATGCTCTACCGGGTGAGCCGCTTGAGCGAGCATCCGGAGTTGCACGTCTATGAGGCGCGTGGGCGAAAGCGTCCCCGGCAATGCCAGCACCTGACCGCGCTGCAATAGATCCAGATCGACGCCCGTGAGGTTTACCGCCAGACGCGCGCCGGGTGACGCGCGCTCGATCTTGGTATTGTGACTCTGGAGGCCGCGAATGCGGGCCGTTCGCCCCAGTGGAATGATCTCGACTGTATCCCCCACCTCCAGATGCCCGCCCACCAGCGTCCCGGTGACCACGGTGCCAAAGCCGCTGATGGTAAAAGCACGGTCGATGGGCAAGCGCGGGTAGCCCAGATCCTGTCGTGGGACGCTCGTCTCCAGGAGGGCGTCGAGAGTCTGGAGCAGCTCGTCCAATCCTTTTCCCTTGAGCGCCGATACCGGGATGATTGGCGCCTCTGCCAGCACCGTACCGGCCAGTGTCTCTCGTACCTCTTCGCGCACCAGCTCCAGCCATACCGGATCGTCAACCAGATCTGCCTTGGTAAGGGCGACGAGTCCCTTGGGAATCTGGAGCAGATCCAGTATGGCGAGATGCTCGCGGGTCTGGGGCATCACGGCCTCGTCAGCCGCCACCACCAGCAGGGCCAGATCGATGCCGCCCACACCGGCTAGCATGTTCTTGATGAAATCCTCATGGCCCGGCACATCCACGATGCTGACCTGGCGGCCGCTGGGTAGCGTGACCCAGGCAAACCCCAGGTCGATCGTCATTTCCCGCTCCTGTTCCTCACGCAGGCGATCCGGGTTGATCCCCGAGATCGCCTGCACAAGAGTGGACTTGCCATGGTCTACATGGCCAGCGGTACCAATGACGAACAAGCGTACCTACTCCTGCATTCCGTATGTCTCAGCCCAGTTGGTGACGAGCGCTTGGAGCTCTTTGCTCGTCTCATGCATGACGGTGCGCATCTTTTCATGGCTCTCCCGACCTTCAGCATCTATGCGTGCAATGATCTCTCGCGTTTTCGTCTCTACGGCCGAGATCTCTTGCACCAGATCCGCCAGGCCTTCCTCCAGAGTCATCAGGCGCTCGTCCTGCTGGTCCTGTCCAGTTCCCCATTCTTGCCTGGCCTGCTCGCGTCGCTCGAGCTCTTGGGCCCAGCGCTGATCGTTCTCCGTGCGTGCCTCGCGCACCTCGCGGCGCAACTGCTCCTCGGCAATCTGATGAAGCTGGCGTAAGCGGTCCTGTTGCTGGCTCAGGTCTTGGGCCAACGTTTGGACGTCGCGCAGTACGCGCCGGTTCTTTTCGTGCTGATCGGCAAAGAAACGCAGTTGGTCGGCCCATGCATTAATCTGATGATCCATGGCATCGAGCTTGCGCCCCCACTCTGCCAGCATCTGTGCGCGCTCCCGATCGGTGCGGCGCTGGCGCTCCAGAAGTTCCTTTTGCTGCGCCGTAATCTCCTGGCGCATGTTCTGCAGGTCACCGATCTGTTGGGTCAGCTTGCTAATGTCGCTCTCCAGCGGCGGGATCCGCTGCGACAGGGCGTTACGCCCCGCACGGAACTCGTCGATCTCTTCGGACACCTTGCTGACACTGACCACGTTCTTGGCAATGCCATCGGCCAGCTGCTTGCGCATCTCCTCGAACTGAGGGATCTGCTTGTTCACCGTCTCGATCTGCTGCTGGAGTCGCTGGAGCCCCTCGTTGATGCGACGATCCTCCGCACGCCCGACGGTCACTGCCTGCTCCAACGGGCCCAAACGCACCAGTTCGCCTCGAATCTCTTCCAACGCTCGCGAGTCACGTTCCCGCTCCGTCTGCCGGTTTCGCATCAGCTCGGTCTCACGCTTCTGGAGATCTTGCTTGAGATCGCCAAGCATCGACACCATCTCATCGCGCGAGTTCTGCACCGTTTGCCGGATCTCGGGGATGGCTTGAAGCCGATTCTGCACCCTGGTGAGGCGATCCTCCAGGCTGATGATCCGCTGCGCTTGATCCACCAAAGCTACTTGTTGCCTATCTACGAGATCGCGAAGTTCTTCGACGATGGTCTTTTCCCGTCGCAGCTCTTCATCGAGCCAGCTTACGTTCGGTCCACTCGTTTCACTCGCTGTCATCTCTATCTCCTGGTTTTACTACACTATACACTCGGCATGGACGATCTATCGCTCAATGATGACCACGGTGCCGATATCTACAAAGTCGTACAGCCATTCACCATCTGCGGTACCTGTCACGATGCACCCAAACGAGCATCGCGTGCCCAGGGCGCCCGCCCAGAGGGTCTGGCCATTGCTCAGAGTCGGCAGAGAATGAAAGCCATTTTCCGTGCCTCCAGCCCAGTAGATCCCAATCCAGTCCGGCATGTAGAGGTCCCACGCTGAGCCATAGGCCAAATCGTGCTTGCTCTGCACGGTAAACCTGCCGGTTCTGGTGGGATGACTGGGACGGCCAATGCACACCAAAAAATCACGGATCGGCTCGTGATTCTCAAACGCCGTCACGCGGAACCTGGAGAGCGATACCTCGACGCGCTTTGGAGGGCGGATCGTTTCCTCTACGAGCAGCACTGTTTCGGCGGCCAGGGGCGCCCCCTCCAGGATCTCCTCACACAGATTGGCCTGCGTCAGCGCCTCTTCCAGATTGTCCTTGTCCAGCTGTTGCGCGGCAAGGTTGCAGTGGGCCTGCCCGAGCATCGAGCGTGTATCCCGAAAATCGGGCGTCCTATTATACACACTGGTAAGCTGGAACACGGCGCGGGCCCAGTCTTGCTCCAGATATGCCTCCACAGCCTCTCGATAGAGCTCTACATCCTGCCGCGCTCTCTGCAGATACTGGCTATCAGCATCCAGACGTACGGCCCGATCCAGATCACGTTTGGCCATCTCCAGCTCGTTGGCATCGATGGCATCTTTGGCCCGAAAGTAGAGCGCCTGCGCGAGACGTGCCCGGGCGTCGACGTTCTCCGGATCGTTCCTGCGGATCTGCTCCAGGGTGTTTATGGCGCTATTCCAGTCCTCCTGGGTCCATGCGATCTCGACACGAGTCCACAGGGGGCGCGCCACCTGCCCAACGCTGGGGGTCGGCGTGGCATCGAGCACACGGGTAGGAAGCACCATCGCCGAGACGGAGGGCGCTCGCGCCCCAGCCTGTTGCGAGATGACGACCCAGGCCAACAGGACCAGGAGGGCGATGGCGCCCAGGCTGAACGCCGTGATCCCCACCCCTCGCAGAGCGCCGAGGGCCTTCTTGGAGACCGACCCCAGCCGGGGGCCGCGCAGGGTGGATAGGCGTTCCACAACGCGCCCGGTGGCCGGCGCGCGCCGGCGCGGTGCTCTCGGTTTGCGGGCGATTTTTCTGGTGCTCTTGGCGCTGGGCTTGGACGAGGGTACAGGCTCGCTCTCAGCCGCCTCCGCCTTTTCCGCAGGCTGGGTCGCGGGCTTGTGGGCCTCAACCCACGCGATACCCTCACGCAGGCGTTCGCTGTGAGGCGCAAAGTGGAGCCCCTCACGCAGATAGCCCAGGCCCTGCTCACGCGTCTCGGCCAGCCACGCCATCCAGAGCCAGCCATCTTCCAGCTCGGGCGCGATCTGTATCACACGCCGGAACACGCCCTGTGCTTCGCGCCGCTGTCCCTCGCGCGCCAGCGCTATACCATCCCCGAGCAGCCGGGAAGCATTTATACTCACACCATCTCCGGGCTGATGATCTCTCGCCATGGCCACCCTCCGATGAACCTGGATAGATACCAGGTAGCAGTCTGACTCTTGCGAATTTCGCCCATTATATCATCGGCGACATGCATGGGCAACCACTATCGGCGTTCCAGCATACCGGATCGAACGGTTTTTACGTAAAAGGAAGAATGGGTCGCGCCGCAGGTGGGGACTCTTGCCCTTGCCACTCGGCCAAACGCCCAAGGGCATGGCTGCGCACGCGGCGCACCAGCTCAACGCCCTGCGACGTCGTACCCAGTGCGATTCTGCGTTGCCAGTTGTCATACATCTGCGCCGCCGCCAGAGTCGGGATATCAAGGCGCGCCCATACCCAGGCCAGCAGCTCGCCATACATCTCGACCACGCCAAACTCGCCGAACGACGTGGCCGGCTGGCCATCCCATGTGGGGCGCAGAACCTCTCCCATGATGCCGCCCGCCAGAATCATCTCTACAATGGTCACCGTCTCGGGCCCATACCGCATACAGTCCCTCGGCGAGAGTGTCGCATAGTTCGGCTCTGGGCCATCAAAGAGCCGCTCGGCCAACCCCCTGCCATATACCTTGAACCCGCTGCTCAGATCAGGCGTGGCCACGCCCAGGCACTGACTGAGATCCAGCGCACGGCCCTCTCTGGCCAGCGCATGGCTGCAAGCCTCCAGCGTGAGCCCATCCAGCAGGCGCTCCAGCTCGCCACGCACCCAGCCCATCGGCTGTGTGCGGCTGGCACGGGCGCCAATGGCCAGGACGAGATCATGGCCATAGACCTCGGCCAAAAAGAAGGCCGCCCGGGTGAGCCGAGGCAGCACAGCAATCATGTGGTCGGCATCGCCGTCCATGACCGCCAGCCAGCGCACGTGGGGCTGCTCGCGCAGGATCGCGGCCATCGCGGCGCGCAAAGCGCCCAGCTTGCCCCGGTTCTCTGGCAAAACCATGACTCGGATGCCACCACCAGCGTCTGCTGCGAGCTCGTCGGCCACCCGCGCCAGGATCGCGGCACTGCGGGCATCGCCATCCACGACGGCCCACACCTGCTCTGGTGGCAGATAGTGGCGGCAGTCCATCAGTGTGATGCGCAGTAGACGCTCCACAGTGGCGTCGCTGGGCTTGGCCGAGAAATAGACCGGCACCACGACGGCCGTCTCCTGGCCTAGCTGCGCCTGAGACGACCAGTGCTCCATCACCCGTTGCACGCTGGACATCTCAGCCCGCCTGCCTGGCAGCCTGTCGCCCCGCTCGAAAGATCGGGGCGTATACCTCGCGATCAAACGGCACACAGCCACTGCGGCCATGGTCCCGCATGATCTGGGTGCAGCGGCTGCAGGCGATGCAGCAGCGCTCGGCGGCCAGCTCGCCCCGCTGCAAGAGATCGCGAGCGAAATCGGGATAGGCAAAGGCGCCGCGCCCCCAGCCAATGATATCGGCCCGGCCCTCGCCCACGGCAGCCGCCGCCGCGTGACCCGCGTATTGGCGCAGCCAGGAGTAGCCCGAGCCCAGCACGACCAGGTCGGGATAGGCGGTCTTGACCTGGCCGGCCAGATCGATCAGGCGCGCCACGCCTGCCAGGGGGTGCTCCTCGGGGGTGTACCCGCCAATGACGTTCTGATCAAAGGGGCGGTTGATATGCGGCGTATAGTAGGGATTGCCGGCCGTCACATTGATCAGCGACACGCCCATGTCCTGCAGCAACCCGATCAGCTGCAGCGGCTCTGTCAGGTCAGGCTTGGCAGGGTCCTCGCGATCCACACCCCAGCCCCAGGGATAGGGATGCCCGTCATAGACGTTCAGGCGCAAGGTGATCTGAGCGCCCGGGACCTCGGCCCGAACCCGCCCCACCGTCTCGAGCAGGAACCGTGTACGGTTCTCGAACGAGCCGCCATACTTGCCAGGGCGCGTATGGGCGGCCAGCAGCTCTGAGATCAGGTAGCGATGGCAGCTCTTGATGTCCAACCCATCAAAGCCACACTGCACCGCCAGACGCGCCGCCTCGACATAGCGATCTTGCAGGCGGTCCAGCTCGCCGTCGCTGATCAGGGGATGATCCTCGGGCAGCCCCAGGGCCTCGTCCAGCAGGCCATCGTGGTGAGCGATGATGGGCGCGGGGTGCTCCAGCGGCCTGCTATAGCGCCCCGAGTGGGCCAGTTGGATGACCGTAAAGGGCCGGAACGACGAGCCATAGATGCGTTGCGCCTCGGCCAGGGCGATCTCATGGAGGCGCGCAAAGGCGGGGGCCGTATCCTTGACCAGCAGGAGCTGGCGGGGATTGGCGCGCGCCTCGGGTGCGATGGCCGTCGCCTCGAACCAGAGCAGTCCCGCGCCGCCGGCGGCAAAGCGCACATAGCGCCGCACGGTGAGCGTGTCAGGACGGCCATCGGGCGTGCCATCACAGCCCTCCATCGGCTGCACGGCCAGCGCATTGGGCGCCACGCGCCCGCCGATGGTGACAGGCCGCGCCAAAGCTGATAGGCCTTTGGACAGAGGCAAGTTCAGGCCCAGTTCGTCGATCTCTTGCTCAAGATCGGCCAGACTGCGATAGTGAAAGGGTTGGTGGGGCATGCACGCTCCTTGGTTTGACAGATGCTGGGCCGCTGGGCACGATTGGGCCACAACATAACACGCCACCGCGCACGCTGTCAACCTGTGGGCGGGACGCTATCCGAATTGCACTTGTTATTGCTCACCGAGTGCTTTACAGCCCATCGATTTCGGCTATTCTCAGACCTGTTCCTTGCCCGCAGGGAAGCTGAGGGACATTCACCGATACAGGAGCGACAGTAGACGCCATGATACAGCCTGAACCGCAACCCACTCACCCGCAGCGTCGCAGGTGGCGCCTGGATCATCTGGACCCCTACCTCCGGCAACTCAGGCCTGGACGCCGGGCCTGGCGCGGCGCGTTGTGGGGCTCACTCGCCTATGCCGTGGTCATCATCGGGCTGGCGGGATCGGCCCTGCTGACCACGGCAGGGGTGGCGGTGGATGTGCTGCTGGGTCTCGCCGCTGGCGCCCTGGTCACCGCCGCCCTGGTGGGACTCTCTTGCCTGATCCGCGTCCTGTTGCGGCCCATTCCGGCCATCAACCTGTGCGTGGGGCTGGCGCTCCTGCTTGTCCTGAGCCTGCTCCTGGCCCTGGGCGCCCTGCTCGGTGGGCCGATCGTGGCGCTGCTCGTGCTGCTGGTCGCCAGCCTCACCGGTGCGGGCGTGGCGACGCTGGCGGCGCGCCGACCGCGGTCGACTGTGCAGCGCGGCATCGCCATCGCCGGCGTCATCGTGGGTCTCGCCGCTACACTCTATGGCGCCCTGTGGTTCGCCGGTGAGGGGTTCGAGCGGGAGCCACCCGTCAACGCGCTAGCTCTGGGCACGATGCCGCCGGCTACCCTCGCCGCGCCCGATCCATCGCTGCCGGGCCCGCATCCTGTGGCGATGCTGACCTATGGCAGCGGCACCGATCTCCGTCGCTCGGAATATGCCACCGACGTGGATCTCATCAGCCGTACGGTGGATGGCACGCCTTTTCTGGAGAGCTGGCGTGGCCTGCGCGCCACCCTGCGCGAGGCATACTGGGGGTTCGGCCCTGACGCACTGCCCCTCAATGCCCGGGTCTGGTATCCGGCGGACCTGATCGAGAATCCTGAGGTGCCGGTGCTGCCGCTGGTCCTGATGGTGCATGGCAACGCCCTCATGGAAAAGCCCTCAGATGCGGGCTATGACTACCTGGGAGAGCTGTTCGCCAGCCGCGGCTATATCGCGCTCTCGATCGACGAGAACTTTTTGAACCTGTCACTGGCCCGGGGGCTGGACCTCCCCGACTCGACCGATGCCCGCGCCTGGCTGCTCCTGGAGCACCTGCGACTCTGGCAGGAGTGGCATGCCTCACCCGACCATCTGTTCTCTGGCCGGGTGGACCTGGACCGCGTCGCGATGATCGGCCACTCTCGCGGCGGCGAGGCGGTGGCCGTTGCGGCTCTGTTCAACGGCTATACCCACTACCCAGACGATGCGACGGTGTCATTCGACTATGGTTTCGGCATCCGGGCTATAGCGGCCATCGCCCCGGTGGACGGCCAGTATCAGCCCGCGGGTGCCGCAACGCCCCTGGAGAACCTGAACTATTTTGTCATCCACGGCGCACAGGATAATGACGTGCAGTCGTACATGGGCCTGGATCCCTACTATCGGCTGCGCTTTACCGATGAGAACGATTGGTTCAAGGCGGGGCTGTATGTCTATGGCGCCAACCATGGCCAGTTCAACACCGAGTGGGGGCGCTATGATGTGCCCGACGTCATGGGCGGGTTCCTCAATGTCCGCACGCTGATGCCCGCCGAGGAACAACGCCAATTGGCCCGTGTCTATCTGAGCGCCTTTGTCGAGGCCACGCTTGGTGGCTGCGACGAATACCGTGAGCTGTTCCGAGACCCACGCGCCGGGGCTGCCTGGCTGCCCGAAACGGTATACATGAGCCAATACGCCGACAGCGACATCACCTGGATTGCCAACCACCAGGAGGACCTGAACCCGGGTACCACCACGCTTCCGGGTGGCAGCCAGCGTGGCGTCGATCTCCTGATCTGGCGCCAACAGCCGTTGCGCCTGCGGTTGAGCCCCGCGGACACCCATGCCGTGCTTCTTGGCTGGGATCGTGCCCAGGGCCGGGACCCGCACTATCTGATCACCCTGCCCGACGATTGGCGCCCCGATCCCGACGGTGTGCTGACCCTTACCGTCGCCGAGGCCAATCAGCCGCTGCCTGTGCCAGACTCGGGCCAGCCGACCGAGGGGCGCGCTCCGCTGGATTTTACCATAGAGTTGGTGGATGGGGCCGGTCGCGTGGCAAGCCTGCCCCTGAGCGCGATTGCCCCTGTGCAGCCTCCCATCGAGGGGCCACGCCGCAAAGCACCCCTGTTCGATCTGCGACCTGCCTCCGAGCCGATCCCGCAAACCTATTGGCTCCCCATCGATCAGGTCGTGGCTGGCGCCCCAGAGTTCACCATGTCAGACATCGCCGAGATCCGCTTTCGCTTTGATCAGAGTCCAGCCGGCGTGATCTATCTCAACGATGTGGGGTTTGGGCGCTAGCGGGACGGATGTGTCTCTGGCGAATCGCAGGCGCTGGTGCTATGCTTGTATCGCTGACAGCAGATGCCACCATTCACACAGGAGCAATCATAGATGAAGATCACGGCGGTGCGTGTGTTCCGTGTCGAGGG
Source organism: Anaerolineae bacterium (assembly GCA_007132185.1). Classification (GTDB taxonomy): domain Bacteria; phylum Chloroflexota; class Anaerolineae; order UBA1429; family UBA1429; genus UBA1429. The sequence continues at coordinate 19,242 of SLPC01000228.1, forward strand.
CGAGCTACGCGACGGCATGGCCCTGTTCGAGACCCCACGCCTGGGCCTGGCCCCCTTTGAGCGAACGCCCTACCGCGCGGCGTTTACCGAGATCGAAACCGACACCGGAATCACAGGCCTGTCCTATGGCGGGTCGCGCATGACGGCCGCCGTGGGCCAAGAGCTGATTGGAGAGGATCCACTGGCCGTCGAGTATCTCTGGCACAGGATGCACACCGGCACCTACATGCGGCAGGAGCGCATGTCGGCCATCTCGGTGCTGGACCTGGCCCTGTGGGACCTCATAGGCAAGGCGCGGGGAGAGCCCGTCTATCGGCTGTTGGGCGGCCCCGTGCAGCCCCGGGTGCACGCCTATGCCGGCATGTTGGGCTATTCCACCGAGCCCGAGCGGGCAGCCCAGGTCTCGGCCGAGACGGTGGCTCAGGGGTTCACCGCCCTCAAATGGTACCTCTCGTACAATGCCAGCCATGGCGACGAGGGGCTCAACCGCAATGTGGCCCTCATCCGGGCGGTGCGCGAGGCGGTCGGCGAGGATGTGGACATCATGGTGGACTGGCTGCTCTCCGAGCCGACGGAGAACTCGCTGCTGTACGCCATCAAACTGGCCCGCCGCCTGGAGCCCTACCACCCCGCCTGGATCGAGGAGCCCCTGCCCTTTGACGCCCAGGAAGCTCACGTGCGCCTATCGCGAGCGACCAGCATTCCGCTGGCCTATGGCGAGCATTTCCAAGGGCGCTGGCAGATCAAGCAGCTCTTGGACCTGGGGGCCGCCAGCGTGCTGCAGCCCGATCCGATCAATGCGGGGGGCATCACCGAGATGCGCAAGATCATCTCACTGGCCTCGATCTATGGCGTGCCGGTGATCCCCCATGGCAACGAGTCGGGGCGCATGGCGATCCATCTGCAGATGGCGACCCCGGCCTACATGGCTCCCCTATGCGAGTGGGGCGTCAAGCTCAACGCCAATGCGCAGCATTTCTACACCGATTTCTATGCGCCCCAGAACGGTTACTTTGCGCCGCCAGAGGGAGACGGTTTCGGCTTTGCTCTGGACGAGGCCAAGATCAAGCAGCGCACCGAGGTCACGCCCTAGCCGCGGGGAGGGTGAAGCGCACCATGGCCGTGCACGAGATCCAGGCCAAAACGATGTTGTCGCATCATACAAGGCCAGACCCCTGGTTTGGCCTCAAGTATACGTTCAACATCTATCGGGGCTGCCAGCATCGCTGCATCTACTGCGACTCGCGCAGCGCCTGCTATGGCATCGAGGATTTCGACGACATCCTGGTCAAGGTGAACGCCATCGAGCGCCTGGCCGACGAACTGCCGCGCAAGCGCGTCAGGGGCCTGGTGGGCACCGGCTCCATGAGTGACCCCTACGGCCCTATCGAGGCGCACTATGGCCTTACCCGTCAGGCGCTGGAGCTGCTCGTGCACCATCGCTATCCCCTGCACCTGATCACCAAGAGCGACCTGGTGCTGCGCGACGTCGACCTGCTAGCCCGCCTCGCCGATGTGGCCGCCTATGTCTCATTCACCGTCACCACCGCTGACGACGATCTGGCGGCGCAACTGGAGCCCGGCGCGCCGTCGCCGACGCAGCGCTATGCGGCGATGACGGCCCTGGCCGCTGTGGGCGTCAAGGTGGGCGTCACGATGATGCCGATTCTGCCCTTTATCGAGGATACGGTCGAGAACGTCACCGCCGTGGTCGCGTCGGCGATGTCCGCCGGCGCCACCTATGTGCTGCCCGGGTTCGGGATGACCCTGCGTGATCGCCAGCGCGATTATTACTATGCCCAGCTTGACCTGCTTTTTCCCGGGCTGCGCCGCCGCTATGAGCAGCGCTACGGCGACCGCTACGAGGCGGCGTGCCCCAATGCGGGTGTCCTGCAGGCAGGCTTTGATGCGCTGGTCAAGCGGCATGGCCTGCAAACCCGCGTGCCCCCCTACAAGCAGCCACCTCGCGGCGAACAGCCTCGCCTGCTCTAGCGTCGGTCGCTACAAGGAACAAGTGTCGTCCTCGCTATATACCCCTCTTGGGTATAGTACCTTGCGACAGACAGCCTCGAATGGTATAATATGGGTATAGTCTGTATGAGGGAGAGGAACAGTGGCACATCATCACAGCCATGGCCATGGTCCTAACCATGGTCCCCGTGACGATTCGACGGGCAACCTGAAGGTTGCCCTGTTTCTGAACGCAGGGTTTGCCATTTTCGAGCTGATCGGTGGCTTGTGGACCGGCAGCCTGGCGATTTTGGCCGACGCACTGCACGATCTCGGCGACAGCGTCTCCCTGGGTCTGGCCTGGTATCTGCAGCGACTGAGTGGGCGCAGCGCAGACACTCGCTTCTCGTACGGCTACCGTCGCTTTTCGCTCTTGGGCGCCCTGCTCAACACCGCCATCCTGGTGGGCGGTAGCATCATCATCATGAGCGAAGCTATCCCCCGGATGTTCGAGCCGGGAACGCCCATGGCCGAGGGCATGCTCATACTGGCGGTGGTGGGCATCAGCGTCAACGCGGCGGCGGCCCTTCGTCTGAGCCGCGACAACAGCCTGAACGCTCGGGCCGTCACGCTGCATCTGATGCAGGATATCCTGGGCTGGCTGGGCGTGTTCGTAGTCGGTATCATTCTGCTCTTTCGGGATCTGCCCTTCCTGGATCCCCTTCTCTCCGTGGTCATCAGCCTCTGGGTACTCTATAACGCCCTGCGTGGCTTGCGGCAGGCCGCGGGCCTGTTTCTGCAGGCCGTCCCCGAAGGGATCGATCTGGAAGGCATCGAGTCGCGCCTGGCCCGGATCGAGGGCGTGCTCTCGGTGCACAGCACCCACATTTGGTCGATGGATGGCGTACGGCACGTCCTCTCCACGCACCTGGTGGTCCCCGAGGATGCCGACACCCAGGATCTGTTCGAGATCAAATGTGCGGCGCGAGAGGCCATCGACGACCCCGCCATCGAGCACACCACGGTCGAGATCGAGTTTGTGGGCGAGGTCTGCGGGCTCAGAGAGACCGGCGGGCTCCGAGAGACCGATAGCCTGCGCGAACCGGCTGAGTGACCTGATCCGTGGGCGATCGACGTGGCCATTCCACCGATCGTCGCCGCCATGCCGCCGACACCGAGCGCAATCTGGTTCTGGGCGGATTCGGGCTGGCGCTCCTGGTGGGCGGCTTGCTCATCTGGCGCTTTTGGGGCGCTGGCGCTGCCGCCCTGGGCCTGTTCTGCATGGGGAGCATCCTCACCCTATTTGGGCTCCTCTGGCTGATCCTGTGGATCATGGAGCAACTGGGCGGTGCCTCATAGAGCGCCCTGCCCCAATGCATCGGCGTGAGCCTTGACGCCGGCGAGATGCGCCTTATGATACAAAGTGCCATGCGCTCAGCCACCGTCCGGATGGGAGGGAGCATCTTGATGAACCATCGCGAGCGCCTGCTCCGTGTCTTTCAGTTCGAGGATCCCGATCGTGTTCCTCGCTACGCCGGTTTGGCGCCCGCTGTCGTCGAGACCTTTCAGCGCAAGACCGGCCACACCGAACCGGCGCGCTACTGGGACTGGGACATTGCTCAGGTAGCCTTTTTGCCGCCGGACCCCCTGCCAGACCTGGAAGCTCGCTTTGGCCACTATTTCTCCGGCATCCAGTTCGAGTGGCTACTGTCGTGGGAACATCGGGATTTCCCGCCCGAGTGGGGCGTCGCCACTCGCCCTGCGCACCTGTACCACCTGAGCGCCCCCGTCGCTCCTTTGCGCGGGCTGCGCGCCATAGCCGAGCTTGAGGAGTATCCCTGGCCCGACTATATGGCCGAATGGCAGCATGATCATCTGGAGCGTGAGGTCGAGCGGCTACACGATGCGGGCTATTTCGTGGATGCCCACATCGGCTGGATCTATCAGACCGCGTGGAGCCTGCGCACCCAGGTTGGCCTGTTCGAGGATATGTACGATCATCCCGACCTGGCAGACGCCCTATTGCAGCGCATCACCGAGATCCGCGTGGCGCAGGCCGTACGTCTGGCCGCCGCGGGCGTTGACAGCATCTCGCTCAACGATGATATCGGCAGCCAGCGAGGGATGATCCTCAGCCCACGCATGTGGAAGCGCTGGCTGCAGCCCCGTATGATGGACGTCATCGATGCCGTGCGCCACGTCAACCCCCAGATCCTGTTTCGTTATCATTCGGACGGCAACTACTATGACGTGATTCCGGCCCTCATTGACATGGGGGTGTCGTCCCTGCGCACGGTCCAGCCCGAGGCCATGGATGTCTTTGCGATCAAGCACCGCTTTGGGCGCAACATCGTTCTGGAGGGCACCATCGGCCTGCAGAGGGAGCTGATGCACGGCGCCCCCGACGAGGTGCGCAACATGATCCGCACCCAGTGTGAGGGACTGAAGCAAGATGGTGGTTGGATCGCCGCCCCGGGCAACACGGTGACGCCCGACGTGCCCTGGGAGAACCTCTCGGCCATGTTCGAGGCGCTCGACCAATATGGCCGATACGAACCATGAGGGAAACGCCATGAGAGCACTGGTCAAGTCCGCCCGCGGTCCAGGGCATGTCCATGTCCGTGATATGCCCGTGCGCTCACCGGGGCATGATGAGCTGCTGATCAAGATCAAGTACTGTGGCATCTGCGGCACCGACCTGCACATCGCACAGGACGAGTTCCCCAACGATCCCCCCGTGATCATGGGGCACGAGTATTGCGGCGCCATCGTCGAGGTGGGTGAGGGCGTGCAGGATCGCTGGTCTGTGGGGCAGCGGGTCGTGGGCGAGCTGCATACAGGCGCCTGCGGTGAATGCGAGCTTTGCCAGGCGGGCAAGCCGCACATCTGCGATGCCAAGCTGGCCCTGGGCTCGCGCCATGACGGCGCCTTTGCCGAGTATCTCACGCTGCCGGCCTGGCTCGCCCACCCGATCCCCGATGGTGTGCCCTGGGAGGTAGCCGGCGTCACCGAGCCCTTTGCCATCGCCGCCCACTGCCTGGCCGAGCGGGGTCAGGTCGACCACCCCAGAAGCATCCTGATCAGCGGCGTTGCCACCATGGGGCTCATGTCGACGCTCTGGGCCGGGCGCCTGGGGGCTGAGGACATTATCGTCTCTGGCACCGACCTGGATCAAGCCGAGCGCTTTTCCCTGGCAAAGGCTATGGGCGCCAACCGCTTGGTGAACGTCCAGCATGGGGATCTAGCCGAGGTGGTGATGGATCGCACCCAGGGCTACGGCGTCGATGTGTGGGTCGAATGCTCCGGGGCCACAGCGGCGATCAACAGCGGCCTGGAGCTCGTCAAAAAGACGGGCAAACTGATCATGATCGGGCTCACGGGGCCAGAAACTGTCCACGTGCCCTGGAATACGCTCTTGTACCGCGAGATCGATGCCTATGGCTGCTTTAGCTCGCCGCCCAGCAGTTGGGAGCTGGCACTCGCCGCCGAGGTGGAGGAGGCCGATAGGCTGCGCAAGCTCGTAACCGCCATCCTGCCGCTGGAAGCCTGGGAGGAGGGATTCGAGATGCTGCGTCGCGGCCAGGGCGTCAAGATCCTGCTGGACTTGGAGGGCTAGATGTTTCGGCGCATGGATCACGTGGCGCTCAGTGTGCAGGATATGGAGAGCGCCATCACGTTCTACTGTGACCTGATCGGCTTTGAGAAGGTGTTCGACCGTACATTCGACGAGCCCATGGCGCGACTGATCGGCGAGCCGGGCACGGCGGTGCGCATCGTGCACCTGCGCTTGGGCGAGGCGGTGCTGGAGCTGTTCGACTATCAGCACCCACCCGGACGCCCGCGCCGCCCCGATGCGCGTCAGTCCGATTTCGGCCTCACCCATATCGGCTTTATGGTCGACGATTTTACCGCCACGCTAGAGCATCTGCAAAGTCAGGGCGTGACACTGGTGGGCGAACCGGTCGAGATCCGCCCGGGCGTGCACGTGGCCTACTTTTATGGCGTCGAGGGAGAGGTGTGCGAGATTCGCGAGATTCTGCCCGAGGCACAGTAGCCCAGGCTGACACCCGCCTCAGCGAGGAGAGACATGGCATCGAGCATCCAGATCCAAGACCTGTTCCGCGCCGGTGAGGGCCCCTACTATCACTATCGCATTCCCGGCCTGGTGGTGACACCCGGGGGGCGCCTGTTGGCCTACTGCGAGGCGCGCTCCGAGAGCAGCGACTGGGCCCCCAGCGATATCCTCCTGCGAGGCAGCGACGATGGGGGGGACACCTGGGACGAGCCCCAGGCCCTGGCGTCCCATGCCGACTATGGCCCAAGCTGCATGAACAACCCGGTGGCGATTGCCGACCAGGTCACCGGCGCTGTGCACTTTCTCTACTGCCACGACTATGGCCGCGCCTATTATCGGCGCAGCAACGACGATGGGCGCACATTCACAGAGCCCGTCGAGATAACCACCACGTTTGCGGATTTCTCGCCTCGGTACGCCTGGACGGTGCTGGCCATAGGGCCCGGCCACGGCATTCAGCTCGACTGCGGCCGCCTCCTGGCCCCCGTCTGGCTTTCTGCCTCGCCCACGCGCTCCCATGACCCCAGCCGCACAGCGGTGATCTTTAGCGATGATCATGGAGCCACCTGGCATGCGGGCGAACTAGTGCCCAATACGATCCCCTCGTGCAGCGAGACGGTGGCTCTGCAGCGTACCGATGGCACCGTGCTGCTCAACCTGCGCAACGACGGCGATGGCTGTCGCCGGGCTGTCACCGTGAGCGCCACGGGCGCCGGCCCCTGGAGCACCCCCCGCTATGATGAGGCCCTGTGGGAGCCCCGCTGCTTTGCGAGCCTCTGCCGCTACGATGCGCGTCGGGTGCTCTTTGTCAACCCCGCGACCCTGCCGCCTGCCGAGGGCCGCCCCAGACAGGGTGGTGAGCGTCGCAACCTGACCCTGCGGGTCAGCTATGATGAGGCCAGGACCTGGCCGGTAACACGGGTGCTGGATGCTGGACCGGCTGGGTATGCCGACCTGGCGGCCTCGCCCGACGGCCAGGTGATCTGCCTCTATGAGCGGGGTAGGCATGATGGCCCGCGGGGCGGCGTCGCGGCATTGAGTCTGGCCCGGTTCGAGATTGATTGGGCAGAAGGCCAGGATGAGCCGGGACAGTCACCATCCTGACCCGCCTAGCGACCCACGATTAGGACAATGAGTATGCCCTTGCCCATGGTACATCTGGCCGTCGCGATCGAGATCGCTCGCATCTGGCATAGTGAGCCCTCGTCCGCGTTTCTGCTGGGGACGCTAGCGCCTGATGCGATCCATATGCGGCCAGATACGGCCCGCACCGACAAGAGCCGTGTCCACCTTCACCGCGCCATCGAGGACCGGGGGTTTGATGCCGTGCGCGAACTCTATGCGCAACTCGTCGCAAGACAGGCCCAGTTGCACGACCTCGCCCTCGGCTATGCGGTGCACCTGCTGACCGACGCCCTGTGGGTAGAGCGACTGTTCCTGCCTTTTCGCTCCGAGACGAACCTGTCCAGGGATGACGAGCGGGCCCTCTACTATCGCGAAACCGATGAGGTGGATCGCCTCCTCTACGAGCGTGCCCCCTGGCGGCCTGACGTGTGGCGCGCGCTGGCCCAGGCGCAACCCGCTGACCTGGATGGGCTACTCAACGCCGAGGAGATCGGCCGCTGGCGTGATCGCACGCTGACCTGGTTCGACACGCTGTCGCCATCGTCCGAGCCTCCCGGGTTCTTTACCTACGAGCGGGTACGGGCGTTCGTCAAAGAGGCGGCAGCGGCGATTGTGGCCGAGCTGGCAGAGTGGGAGCAGCTCGCGCTGTGAACTCGATGCCCATCCCCCTTCTCTTTGTGGACCACGCCACCGACTTGGGCGGCGCAGAGTACAGCCTGCTCATGATTCTGGAGCTATTGGATCGGGCACGCTGGACGCCACATCTGGCCTGCCAGCCCGGTTCTCTGGCAGAGCGGGCCGCTGCTTTGGGCGTCGCGGTCCATCTGACGCCCCTGCCCCGTCTGCGTCGCTCGCTCTCGGCGCTGGCTAACCTGGCCGGTGGCGCCCGGTCCCTGGCACGTATCGCCCGTGAGACGGACACGTCTCTGGTGATCGCCAACACAGTGCGTGCTGCCCTGTATGCCGCACCGGCGGCGCGATGGGTGGGGACCCCCTTTGTCTGGTACTGGCGTGATTTTTGGCTGGGCGAGTCCGAGCCGCGCCTCCGTTGGGCCGATACGGGCGTCAAGGCGCTGCTGGGCGCTCTTTCGGCCCGCATCATCGCCAACTCGCAGGCCACCGGGCGCTGTCAACCCGTGCAGCGCAAGACAGTGGTGGTCCCCAACGGCATCCGCATGGAGCGCTACGATCCGGCGCTGGACGGGAGCCCCTTCCGGCGGGCCTATGGCATCCCCGACGATGCGCCGCTGGTGGGTCAAGTGGCAAGGTTGGCTACCTGGAAGCGGCAGGATCTCTTTTTACAGGCTCTGGCCAAGATAAGAGACGAGATGCCCGAGGCGTGGGGCGTGATCGTGGGCGGGCCTCTCTTTGAGCAGGAGGCCTACGAGGCGCATGTGCAACGGCTCGCGCGAGAGTTGGGCCTGGCGGACCGCGTGGTGTTCACGGGGCAGCTCGACGACCCGGGGCCCGCGCTGGCGGCGATGGACCTCTTTCTGCAGCCGGGCGAGCCCGAGCCCTTTGGGTTGGTCCATGTCGAGGCCATGGCCATGGCCAAGCCCATTGTCGGCTTTGCCCACGGCGCCCTGCCCGAGATCGCCGTCGATGGCGAGACCGGTCTGTTGGTGCCACCGGGTAACGTCACGGCCCTGGCCGAGGCGGCCCTGACCCTGCTGCGCGATCCCGAGCGAGCCCGCCGTATGGGCCGCGCCGGACGCCAACGAGCGCTGGAGGCGTTCACCATTGAGCGCACGGTGGGCGACCTCGAAGGTATCTTGAGTGAGTTGGTGCCCCGGCGATGATCCTATCTGCCCGCGCACGGTGCCCCTTTTGCACTGCGCCGCCCCATGCTATACTGGCCAATGTTCCACTGTGGGTCTTGTGTACCAAGGAGCAAGAATGCCAGTTTTCGAGATACCCATTTCCATAGATGCCGGCCAGAGCCTCGCCGTAGGCGCCCTGGCGCTGTTACTCGGGGCGGCGGTGTTCCAGATTCCGGTGCTGTTGCGGCGCCTGTTGACTCAAAGCAATCGCCCGCAGCCGTGGGTTGTGTCTCCCGTATGGCCGATGGCGGGGCGCATGTTGATGGTCCTCTATGCCATCGGTTTCCTCTATCTGTCGCTCCGGTGGCAGTACCTCGATCCTATGCACGTCGGGCTGGTGCCCCTGACTTGGGAGGAGCTGGCCGACTGGCTGCCGGTCGTGGCCGGGCTGACGGCGTTGTGGACCGCCATCCTGTGGGGCCTCTATTGGCGCAGGGTACGGCCCTTCTCGGATCAGAGCCCCGGTGCCGCCTATGGCACCCTTATGGGTCTCCCGGCACACTTGGTGGGTGAAGAGGCCTGGGCTTCCATCTTGCGCGGGGCGCTGGTGCCCGCGATGGGGCTCTACTGGGGAGCGTGGAGCGCAGCGCTGATACGAGTCATCGCGTCGTTGCTGCTCCCAGGGATGCGACGCCGCCTCCAGAATGACGCCGGGCGCCCCTTTGTCTATCTTGATTGGGCCATGGAAGGCGTGGCTGCTGGCTGCTTTGCCATTACGGGCAGCCTCTGGGCCAGCCTGTTGGCACGCACAACGGGGCATCTGGCAGCCAATCTGGTCCATCGAGGCATCTATCTCTGGGCCCAGCGTCGAGCCAGGCGCGGCGTTAAAGCCGAGACGAGCTAACATCACTGCCGAGACACGCAAAAACCGCCGAACATAGTCGGCGGTTTTATGAGCCCAACCCTGACAATGACGCCAGACCGTGATGCTAGAGCGCAGGCAGCGTAAGCGCGAGCACGATGAGCAAGCCTAGCATGGCCAACGCCAATAACCCAAAGCGCTTTAGGTCGGTCATCACATAATGATACTCGCTGGCGAAATCCACCTCATTGACCGGCTCGGTCCTGCGCGTGGTCGGTGTCACTCGCCTCGAACGTCTTCGCTTGGTCATCCTCTCCCCCCAGGCCGATCACCTTATCAGCACCCGAACGCTGCATCGCATCCTACCGATTATAGGGCGAGGAGGCATGCTGTCAAAGCCGTCCCCCCTTCGGCGCAGCCTGTTGACGCCGGTCGCAATCGGCGCTACCCTCCGTACAGATCCGTACTATCTCCCAAGGGAGGAAGGTAAACAGATGACAGAGTTACGCTTTGAGCATGAGGCCCTGGAAGAGTTCGTCGCCCAAGTATTTGCCAAGGTGGGCTTTAGCCAGGAGGATGCCGCCACCGAAGCGCATGTCCTGGTGTGGGCCAACTTGCGGGGGGTGGATTCCCATGGCGTGCTGCGCGTCCCTGCCTATCTCGCCAATATCGAGCGGGGTGGCATGAACCCCAAGGCCGAGATCCGCATCGAAAAAGAGACCCCCGCCATCGCCCTGATCGAGGCCGATCGCGCCTTTGGTCCCGTGGTCACCACCTTTGCCATGGAGACCGTGATGGCCAAGGCCCGCGAGGTGGGCGTCGGCTGGGCCGTGATCCGCAACACCACCCACCAGGGCGCCATGGGCTACTATGCGCTGATGGCAGCCGAGCAAGACATGGCCGGCCTCGCCTTTGTCTGCAACCCGCCCAACATGGCCCCCTTTGGCGCACGGGCCGCCGGCGTGCACAATAGCCCCCTGGCGATCTCGGTGCCCGCCGGAGAGATGGACCCGCCCGTGATGGACTGGGCTACCAGCATGGCGGCCTTTGGCAAGGTGAACCTGGCGGTGGACAAGGGGATCCCGATCCCCGAGGGGTGGGCGCTGGACGCTGAGGGCAACCCGACCACCGACGCCAAGGCGGCCCGCATTCTGCTCCCCTTTGGTGGCTACAAGGCCTCATCGCTGGCGCTCATGTTCGAGACCCTCTCCAGCGTCATGGTCAGCAATGCGCTGCTGACGCCTTACCTCCTGGGGGGCGACAAGCCCACCCCGGGGATCCAGAACAGTGTCGTGGCTGCCATCGACGTGGCCACCTTTACCGACGTCGCGACCTACAAGCAGGACATTGATCGGTTGCTGCAGGGCATCAAGAGCCTGCCCCCCGCCGAGGGATTCACCGAGGTGCTGGTGCCGGGCGAGCTCGAGAATCGGGTCAAGGCCGAGCGCATGGCCCACGGTATCCCCTTGCCTGAGGGTACCGTGGCGAATCTGCGTGTCGTATCGACCAGCCTCGGTGTCACCATGCCCGATCCGCTATCGTAAAGTGCACCCTTGCCACAGACTCAGGGGTTGGGACGCGCGCCCAACCCCTATTGGCCGCAGCAAAACTGCTATCTATGCATGGCACAGGAACGTCAGCGCCGCCAGAGTGCTGCCGCCTGCATCACGCTGGACCGAACGACAGAGAGGTGATCCGTGATGCGCAAGCTGGATACGCTGATACATCCCGCACGCTATCAGGGTGCGGGCCGTCGCTATCCCTACTTTGAGGGTTGGTATTTCAAACTGGTGGATGCCAGCGAGCAACACCGCTACGCCGTCATCCCTGGTATATACTTGGGGCCGACGCCCGATGCCAGCCACTGCTTTGTGCAGTTTATGGATGGCATGTCTGGAGACGTGAGCTATTTCCGCTATCCTGTGGATGCTTTTGTTGCGGCAGAAGATCGCTTTGAGGTGTGTGTCGGACCGAACCGGTTCCAGGCCGAGGCGCTCAGCCTTGCGCTAGAGGGACCCGACCGCACCGTGCAGGGCGAGCTACGCTTTTCCGAGCGCAGGCGATGGCCGGTGACCTGGCTCTCGCCCGGCGCTATGGGCTGGTACGCCTGGGTCCCATTCATGGAGTGCTACCACGGTATCGTCAGCATGGATCATAACATCCAGGGTCTGTTACAGGTGGACGGCGCAAGAGTCAATATGACCGGAGGGCGGGGCTATACGGAAAAGGACTGGGGTCGGCGCTTTCCGGCGGCCTGGGTCTGGTTTCAGAGCAATCATTTCGACCCAGAAAGAGTGAGTATCAGCGCCTCCGTGGCGCTGATCCCCTGGCTGGGGCGCACCTTTCGCGGCTTTATCATCGGCGTCTGGCATGCCGGGACGCTGCACCGCTTTGCCACCTATACCGGAGCGCGCATCGAACGTCTCACTGTGGATGAGGAACTGGTGCGGCTGGTTGTAGCCGACGGTCAACGACGGATGGAGCTCGAGATCGATCGTGACGAGCCGGGGCAGCTCTATGCCCCCGACATTGACGACATGAGCGGGCGCGTGGGAGAGACGATGCATGCCACCGCGCGGCTGCGCCTGACGTCACGAGACGTTCAACGCTCCTCGAGCCATGCTATACTGTATGAGGGCGCTGCCCGAATGGGCAGCCTCGAGGTTGTGGGAGATATGAGTCTCTTGACGACTGACTAGCGTCTTGTTCACCACCATCCAATTCGAACAGCAAAGGAATAGAGCGACATGGTTCTTCGAGTACTACAGATCATCGCAGCCGTGGCGACCATCGCCGTGGGCATCATGCCATTGTTCTGGCCCAACCGCGTCACGATGTTTATAGGACTCCAGCCTATGGGCCCGCGCGGCATCACCGAGCTACGCGCCGTGTTGGGGGGATTCTTTATCGCTCTGGGCGCGGTTCCGCTGATCACAGGTGCCCCCGAGACCTATCTGATGCTGGGCATCGCGTACCTGGTAGTGGGAGTGGTACGTACCGTCTCGATGCTGGTGGACAGGTCGGTTATGCTGTCCAACACGATCAGCGTCATCTTTGAGCTGGTGTTTGGCGTTATCCTTGTGCTCTAGGTAAGATAGCGTGGGAAGCCAAACAAGTCCGCATCCGGGAGGAACAAGATGGATATCTATGGCGAGATGGGCGTGCAGCCGATCATCAACGCCGCCGGCTCACTGACGCGCATGGGAGGCTCGCTGATGCCCCCTGAGGTCGTAGAGGCGATGGCAGCGGCGGCCGAGCGCTTTGTGGACATCGAGGAATTGCATATTGCGGCGGGCCGCCGCGTGGCCGAGCTGATCGGCGTCGAGGCGGCCCATGTGTGCGGCAGCGCCACCGCGGGCATCGCCCTGATGGCGGCCGCCTGCATGACCGGTACGGATATTGGCAAGATCGCTCAGTTGCCCGAGACCGATGGCCTCAGAACCAGGTTCATCGTGCAATCGGCCCACCGCAACGGCTTTGATCGGGCCCTGCTACTGTCGGGTGGCCGTTATGTCGAGGTGGGTCCCTCGCCTGAGGAGATCGCGGCCGCCATAGATGACTCGACCGCCGGGATCTACTATACCTTTGCCTGGTTCTGTACAGAGGATGCGCTTCCGCTTTCCCAGGTGGCCGAGATCGCCCATGGGGCTGGTCTGCCAGTGATCGTGGACGTCGCCGCCGAAGTACCCCCGTTAAGCAATCTCACCCGCTATGCCGCCGAGGGTGCTGATCTGTACACCTTTTCGGGAGGCAAGGCCATTCGCGGCCCACAGTCCACGGGCATGATCCTGGGCCGAGCCGATCTTGTGGAGGCCTGCCGACTGAATGACTGTCCCAACATGGGCATCGGCCGCGCCATGAAGACCGACAAAGAATCCATTGCCGGACTGGTCAAGGCGGTGGAGCTGTACATTAAAAGAGACCATGAGGCTCAGATGGCCGAGTGGGAAGCACGGGTGCAGCATGTGCTGGACGCCGTTGGTGATCTACCCCATGTGCGCGCCTGGCGCCAAGTGCCCTTTGGCACGGGACAGCTCATTCCCCACGCCGCCGTCACCTGGGACGAGGCCGCGCTGGGTATCACCCACACAGAAGCCGCGCGACGCCTCCTGCATGGTGAGCCGCGCATCGCGCCCCAGTTGATCAACGTCGAGCGCTATGGCTTTGGCGGGATGACCCAGACCGAGCTACGCTTTCATCCCCATAACCTCGAGCCAGGCGAAGTGGAGATCGTGGCCACTGCCCTCAAGAGCCTGCTGGGGAAGGGTGCGTAATAGCCAGCCAGTCGTTGCAACGCAAAGAGAGTCGACATGTCTATGTCGGCTCTAAGTTTATCATCATCAGATCATGAACGCTCTGCCGGGTTCGCCCTCTCAATCGTAGAGCACCTGCCCTCGCAGTGCACCATAGCGTTCCATGAGCACCTCGGGCTCCTCTTGTGGGCCACGGACGTACCACACAGTCACATAGGGCGAGTCCTTTTCCCCATGGAGCCAGCGGCCCGTGGGGCCATCGATGGCGCCGAAATCCTGGCGGAGATGCCAGGTGAGCTCATCGCGATCGACCCGCAAGCCACTGACCACGATGGCGTCGTAGAACAAAGAGATGCCCCAGAGCTGGCTCTGCGCATCCAGACCGTACACTGGCACGTCCATATAGTAGGCCATCTGGGCCGCCATGCAGTCCTCCAGCACAAGCCAGGGGCCTGGTTCAAAGCTGGGCAGATGATGCCGCCAGCGTGCCGTGCGCACCCTGGGAAAGTCGGCCCAGGGCGCTGTCTCCTGATATATCGCCTCGGAGGAAGCGCGATAGAACACGCCAAAGGCGGGGGCCATGGTCTGCGATACGGCGCTTTGCGCGGCGAGACCCAACACCACCATGAGCAGAGTCGGCAAGAGCGAACGGAGCGGGAACCATTCTGTGAGGCGCAGGGGTGGACGATCAGCCCACCGATGCAGGCTGTCGGCCAGCGAGACGAGAAGCAATCCCACACCGACGACCAAGGGCCCCATGGGGTCGCCTGGCCAGACCAACGCCCCCAGCAGGAACAAAAGCCCGGGCACCAGCAGCGCCCGGTTGTGGCTATCGCGCAGGCCCACCAGGGCCGTAACAGCAATCAAGGCGACCGGTAGTCCCGCCAGATCTACCAGTTCGGTGGCCCTCGGCGCCAGACCCGGATAATCGGCCCAGCCCGCGGCCAGGTACTGCCAACCTAGCTGACCATGTGCCTGGTTCCAGAGGACCCACGGTGCCAGGCCCGACAGGGTCAACACGCAAAAGATCCAGAACGGGCCCTGCCGCAGGCGCTCGGGGCGCGTCAGCCCCAGGGAGATCGCCAGCGCCGGCAACAGCAGCCAACCCGCCAGGCCCACGTTGAGCAGCAGGGCCCCTATGACGCCCGCCACCAGAACGCGCCCTACCGGCGGGGCGCCCTCGGCAGTCCACATGGGGGCCAGGAGCCACAGCGTCAACGCGAGCAGTGCCAACTGGGGCGCAGCGTCCGAGGCGTGACGCGAAGCCATGACAAAGGGCGTACCCAGAGCGACAAACGCTGCCGCCATGAGCCCCGCTGGGCTCGCGTAGAGGCTCGAGCCGAGCAGGTAGATTGCCAGAACAGCCACAGCCCCCACAGCGGCGTGGCCCGCTCGCACCGCGCTTTCGCCCGACGCCCCGCCCCACGCCCGCATCCCCAATCGCACTAACAGGGCGTTGCCCGCCGGGCCGTCCACATAGGCCAGATCGGGGCGCTGTGCCTGCTGCCAGGCATAGGCCTCGGCGCCCGTGAGGGGCACAGCGCCCAGGTAGGCAAAGCGCAGAATGCTCGACAGGCCAAGGATCAACAGCAAGGGGAACAGGTCGCGCTTGATGGCTGTCACGTGGGCGGCCTCCTGGTTGGCTGCGGAATCTCGCGGGTCGCGCGTGGGCTCACCTATTGGCAGCGATTCTACCCGCCCTACACGAGGCTGGCAACCTCAAGGCATCCGCGATAGCCCCGACTGGCATGGCTTTTCGCTTGACGAGACGCAATTGGCCGCATATAGTCATGTTGTCTGCAACACTCACGGGCCAGAGAGACATAGCCTCATTGGACGTACCCTCAGAGCCACCAACTGTAAAGGAGAGTCTCTCTGTCATCAAGGGCAAGAGGAGGACAAGGATGGAAAATAACAATGGAAGACTCACTGGCAACTCGGGTGTACCAGTAGACGACGATCAGAATAGCCTGACTGCAGGAGATCCCGGGCCCATTCTGATGCAGGACATCCACCTGCTGGAGAAACTGGCACATTTCGATCGTGAGCGCATCCCGGAGCGTGTCGTACACGCCAAGGGCGCCGGCGCCCACGGCTACTTTGAGGTGACCGCCGATGTCACCCAGTACACATGCGCCGAGTTCCTCTCCGAGGTTGGCAAACGCACCGATGTCTTTGTCCGCTTCTCAACGGTGGGTGGCGAAAAGGGCTCTGCCGACGCCGAGCGCGACCCCCGTGGCTTTGCCATCAAGTTCTATACCAAAGACGGGAACTATGACCTGGTAGGCAATAACACGCCCGTCTTTTTCATCCGTGACCCGCTCAAGTTTCCGGATTTCATCCACACGCAAAAGCGACATCCGGCAACGAACCTCAAGGATCCCGACATGTTCTGGGACTTTTTGTCGCTGACGCCCGAGTCGGTGCACCAGGTCACGATACTCTTTTCTGACCGGGGCACGCCCAGGACCTATCGACACATGAATGGTTACAGCAGCCACACGTTCCAGTGGTACAACGCCGACGGTGAGATATACTGGGTCCAGTATCATTTCAAGACCGAGCAGGGGATCGAGAACCTGACGCGTGAGGAGGCTGACGTCCTCAAGGGAACCGATCCCGACCATGCCACCCGCGATCTGTTCGACGCCATCGAGGCGGGCGACTATCCCTCATGGCGTCTGGAGATGCAGATCATGACCCCCGAGCAGGCCGCCGACTATCGCTTTGACCCCTTTGACATCACCAAGGTATGGCCCCATGGCGATTTCCCGCCCATCACCATCGGGCGCATGGTGCTCAATCGGAATCCCGAGAGCTATTTCGCCGAGGTGGAACAGGCGGCGTTCTCGCCGGGCAACTTTGTGCCAGGCATCGGGCCGTCGCCCGACAAGCTCCTGCAGGGTCGGCTCTTTAGCTATCATGACACCCATCGCCACCGCCTGGGCCCCAACTATCACCTGTTGCCGATCAATGCGCCCAAGACGGCCCTCGTGCGTAATTACCAGAGAGACGGCTTGATGAGCTCTGGCCCTGTGGCCGGAGGTGCGCCCAACTACTATCCGAACAGCTTTGAGGGTCCTGCGCCCGATGCCTCGGCAGCACCGCCGCCCGTCAGCGTGAGTGGGTGGGCATCCAGAAAGCCCTACAGCCACCCCAATGACGATTTCGTGCAGGCAGGCGCCCTGTATCGAGACGTCATGAACGACGAGGAACGCGCCCGCCTGGTGGGCAACATCGTCGCCCATCTGAGCGGCGCACTGGAGCGCATCCAGCTGGCCCAGACCGCGCTGTTCTACAAGGCCGATCCCGAGTATGGGCTTGGCGTCGCCGAGGGCCTGGGCCTCGACAAGCAGCGCGTCATCGAGCTGGCGACCTCGTCGCAGTAAGAGCGCGCCGAGGCCGAGCTAGCCTGTAACGTCACAGTCTGTATCAACAGGCTCCCGAGAGCGCCCTGGTACCTGAGCCGGGGCGCTCTTTGTGGGCCGCGGCGGTATCGAGTAACATGCCCGGCAGAAGCGGCAGCCGCACCGCTATAGAGACCAGAGCGCGTGTATCGGCGGCTATTTTCGCAGGAGGATAAGGTTTTGACAGAGACCCGGGTATGTGAGGTCCACGGCGACGAGATGCTGCGGGCGATGTATGCCATACACGCCTATGCCTTTCGCTCCTCGCCACCCCTGAGCGATCAGACCGAGCGTGAGGAGGCGCTATTGCGCCGCCAGGGCGCCACCCACATCGCTGTATATGAGGATCACGAGCCGGTGGCCTGCGGAGCCAGCCGCCGCATGACCCAGCAGGTGCGTGGGGCGCTCTACCCTGCGGCCGGCCTGCTGGACGTGACCACCCACCCAGCGGCCCGCCGCAAGGGGTACGCTCGTCAGCTGCTGCATGCCCTGCTGCGGGCCGTGCACGATGGCGGCGCCGTCTGCTCGGCTCTTTACCCTTTCCGCGAGTTGTTTTACGAGCGCCTGGGTTATGTCGTGTTGCCACAGACCAAGCGTATCCGGCTGGACCCCGCCATGCTGGAACCGGTGCTCAAACAGAACCTGGGCGGCCAGGTGCAGATGTTGTCGATTGAGGAGGGATACGATACCTACCGTGCCTTCTTGAAAGCTCATCGCGAGCGAGTTCACGGCATGGCCCTGTTCGACCGCGACGATCGCCCCGAGATGCGGCGCGGCAACCAGTGGGTGGCCCTGGCCACAGTAGACGGTCAGGCAGAGGGCATCATGCTCTATGATTTGCGCGGCGAGATGACAGGTCGGTTCAACCTGCGTGCCAGTCGTTTCTATTACCGCTCGGCAGCCGGGCGCTATCTCCTGCTCGACTGGATCGCGCGCCATATCGGCCAGGCAGACCGCACCGAGATCGTCCTGCCGACCTACGAGCGGCCCGAGACTTGGCTGGCCGATCTCAGGCTAAAGATCGAGACCGCTCAGCATATCTCGCCTATGGTCCGCGTATTGGAAGTGGCGCGTCTCACCGGCATGCAAACCGGGCCGGGCGATCTAACGCTGCATGTCAGCGATGCCATCTGCCCCTGGAACCAGGCGACCTGGCGTTTGGCGACGACCGGAGGCAAGCTTGAGGTGACCCCGGCACAAGACGCACAGGGCGAGCTTTCGATCCAGGGACTGACAGCCCTCGTCTATGGCACGATCGATCCGGGCGAGATCGCGGCACGGGGTTGGGGCTCCGTGGGGGAGGCCCAGCAAGAGACCCTGCGGAGCATGTTTCCCATGCTGTGGCCGCACCTGCATGAGCAGTTCTAGTCGATTCCAGACAAGGTTGCTTGAATTCGTCAGCAATCGCCGATTGGTGTATTCTATGCGATACAATACGAGTTTCCTGGCCATCGTGGGCGGCGCCCACTCAAAGGCATTCCATAGCAACATGCTCGCTCGGGCGCGCGCCTCGGCGCAGCATTCGAGGAGATATCGTGGCAACTGACGAGACATTCGAGATTGCGCAGGCCTCCAAGCTGGGCGGCGCCCATAGCGTGGGACTGGTAGAGACACAGTCGTGGACCTTTGAGGATCCACCCCTTGTGCTGGATTGCGGCCAGGTCCTCACACCGGTTACCCAGGCCTATGAGACCTATGGCGAGCTGAGCCCCGAGCGTGACAACGCGATCCTTGTCTTTCATGCCCTCTCGGGTGATGCCCATGTTGCTGGCTATCACAGGCCCGAGGAGCGGCGACCCGGCTGGTGGGATACGATGGTAGGTCCTGGCAAGGCTTTTGACACCGACAAGTACTTTGTCATTTGCGCCAACGTGATTGGCGGCTGCCGGGGCAGCACGGGTCCATCCAGCATCAACCCCGCAACGGGGCGCCCCTACGGCCCCGATTTCCCGATCCTGACGCTCAGCGACATGGTCCGCGCCCAGGAGCGCCTGATCACGCATCTGGGCATCGAAAAGCTGCTGGCCGTCACCGGCGGGAGCATGGGCGGCATGATGGCCCTGGACTGGACCGTGCGCTTTCCGGACCGGGTGCACGCTGTGGTGGCCATCGCGACCACAGCTCGCATCACCGCCCAGAGCATAGCGTTCAACGAGGTGGGGCGCCAGGCCATTATGTCGGACCCCCACTGGAACCAGGGCAACTACTATGATGGCCCATCTCCCGAAAGCGGGCTGGCCGTGGCCCGCATGATCGGGCACATCACCTATCTCTCTGACGAGCAGATGCACCGCAAGTTCGGGCGTCGCCTGCAGGATCGGGACACGCTGTGCTATGACTTTGGCACCGAGTTTCAGGTCGAGAGCTATCTTCGGTACCAGGGCAATTCGTTCGTGCGCCGCTTTGATGCCAACAGCTACCTGTACATCACCAAGGCCATTGACTATTTCGACCTGGCCAACGGCCATCGCTCCCTGATCGAGTCCCTGGAACGGGCCAAGTCCGAGTTCCTGGTGATCTCGTTCACCAGCGATTGGCTCTTTCCGGCCGAACAGGCCAAGGAACTGGTCCGTGCCTTGCAAGCGAACGGCTTGCTCACCACCTTTTTGGAGATCATGAGCAATTACGGGCACGATGCCTTTTTGCTGCCCAACGACGAGCTGTCGACGGCAGTGAGCGGCTTTCTCACCCATGCCCAACGGCGTCTGCGCCAGCACGACAACCATGAGACGCGCGCGCGCCAGAATCTCGTACGCGAGTCTTTAAGGCAACATGGCGCCAGCGAGCAAGGCGGGCCGCGATGAGTTGGACATCGCCGCCCCGAGAGACCAAGCGTCGCCTCGACTATGAACTCATCAGCGAGCTGGTGCCACACTACTCGCGAATCTTGGACCTGGGGTGTGGCGATGGCCAGTTGCTCGCCGATCTAATGAACAACAAGAACTGCGAGGTGCGCGGCATCGAGATCGACCAGGCCCATGTGCGCAACTGCATTCAGCGCGGCCTGCCGGTCTACCACGGCGACATGCTGGAGGGCATGCAACACTATCGGGATGGCTCGTTTGATCTGGTGATTCTCAGCCAGACGCTGCAGCAGGCCAGCGACCCCGTGCGCGTGATCCACGCCATGTTGCGCGTGGGCCAGCGCGCCATTATCAGCTTTCCCAACTTTGGCTGGTGGCACACCCGGCTGCAATTGCTCCTCACAGGGCGCATGCCCCGCCACCGGCTGCTTCCCTACGAGTGGTACAATACTCCCAACGTGCACCTGTGCACCGTCAGGGACTTTCGCGCGCTCTGCCGGCAAGAGGGCCTGGAGGTGCTGCACGAGATCTTTGTGGCGCCCCCCGCGCGCCGTGTCGGCCCATTCCTGGCCAACTGGCGCGCCGGGCTGGCGATTTTCGAACTGCGCAATCGGTCCTGACCCGCCCAGGAGAGGCACCATGGCACAGAGCACGGAAAGCGAACGTCGCTCATCAAGCCCCTGGATCCTCCGAGGCCTCGAGCCGGAGGACTATGCCGACTGGCATGCGATCCGCACCTGCCCCCACGTTCTCCACCATACATTGGGGCTACCCTATATGACGTTGGCATCGGCCAAGGCGCGGCTGGCCAACCTCCCCAACGATGCCTACACCATCGCCGCCGAGCTCGACGGACGCGTCGTCGGGCAAGCCTGGCTGCAGCGACGATCCGGCCGCTGCAGCCATGTGGGTCAGCCGGGGATCATGGTGCATGATGACTATACCCGGCGCGGGATTGGCTCGGCCCTGCTCGGGGCCGCCATCGACCTCGCCGAGAACTGGCTGGGTATCCAGCGGCTGGAGTTGGAGGTCTATACCGACAATGTCGCTGCCATCGGCTTGTATGAAGCGTTCGGGTTTGTCGTCGAGGGCACCAAGCGCCGCTGCGTCCTGCGGGCGGGCGTGTATGTGGATACGCATATGATGGCCCGCCTCAAGCCCTCCGCAGAGCATGCGCAGCTTTCAGACGCCCCTGCGCCCCCCAAATAGGGCTAGTTCGAAGCATTTGAAAAAGCAGTCCACGTCCTCATATCCGATCCGACGTAGCCAGTCACACTGCTCCTCGACGGGCGCCAGTATGTTCTCCTCTTTGTCCTGGCGCGCGTAATAGGTGCGCGCCAGATCCTCGCGCGACTGTCGGTTGCCGTTCCGCCGATGATAGGCGTACAGGTGGTCCACAAAGTGATCCTCGAACAGCGCCTCCACGGTCGGCGTCGGCGAGGCCACATGCTCCAAGTTCAAAAAGACTCCGCCCGGCGCCAGCAGAGCATGGATCTCGGCGTACAGTGCCCGCTTGCGCTCGTGGGCAAGATGGTGGATGGCAAACCCAGACAGGACGAGATCCATGGGTCCAGGCAGGGCCAGGCGGTCGCGCCAATCGCTCTGGGCCAGATCAGCAAGGACAAATCTGGCGCGGGCGCCATCCGGCAGGGCGTCTCGTGCGGCCTGGAGCATGGCGGGCGAGATATCGATGAACCAGGCTTGTGCATGCGAGTGCTCGCGGAGTACGGTACGACCCAGGATGCCGTCACCGCAGCCCAGATCGACCACCGTCCCTAGCCGGGGCAGCCAGTTCCGTACGATCGTCAACAGCACGTCGAGCTGCTGTTCGGCCAGAGGGATCGCCCCCCGCACCCCCTCCAGATAGGTGCGGGCCAGATGCGCGCTTTGCCACTCGGTACTCGTTTCAGGCATATCGTTCCTTTCCGGCCGTAAAAACGTAGAATTGGGCTCTATTAGGCATTTGCCTCACTCCACAAAGCGGCGCCGCTCCTGCCGGCAGAGCCGCCGAATCAGTGACCGACCCGACATCGCCGCGTTGGACAGGCCGATCATTGCATCGGCCCACTGCCCCACATGGTAAAAGCCCTCCAGGCCGGGGAGCGTCCGGGTAAGCCCCTGCATCATGACCCGCATGCCCGCCGACGGTGCGCTCCAGGGCTGAAAGCCATGAAAGCTGCCTGTGTAACGCTCTACCGTAACGGGCGTTACCACATCATGCATCTCCACATGGTCCGCCAGCCCGGGCCAGCGCTGATCCAGCCGCTGGGCCACAGCCTGGGCGACCTCGGCCTTGGCTGCGCGGTAGGCGTCCAGATCATCAGTGCGCAGTTCGTTCCAGGGGTCATACGCGCCGGTGGTCACGGCCTTGACCACCGTCTTGCCAGGTGCTGCCAGACCCGTGTCCTCGGCCATCGTCTCGACATAGAGCGAGTCACGCTGACCGCCCCATAGCTCAAGAGGCTCATCATACAGCAGCGTCAGGTGGCGTGGCTCCTGGGCAAGATCCATGTTTACACCCAAATAGATCGTCAGGCCAAAGGCCTGCTCCTGCGGATATGCCTCGAAACAGTAATAGTCGTCGATGATCGGGCTGGTGTAGCGACCAGCGAGCATGCGGTAGACAGTGGTGTGGCCATCGGCCGCCGATACAACAAGATCCGCCCGGTGCTCGGTGCCGTCATCCATCCGCACACCCCTGGCACGGTCGCCCTCCACAAGGATCTCGCGCACCGGCGCACCATAGGCTATCTCGCCACCCAACTCACCATATCGATCCGCGATGCGCTGGGCCATGGCGCCAGAGCCACCATAGGGCCAACCCAGGTCGCCCCTTTGTAGGGCCCCCAGAAACATGACGTTGGGCAACATGGGCATCTCTGGCCCCGTGATATTGTATTGGGCATGGGGTAGAGCCCGCCGCACAAAGGGCTCGGTGAACTGCTCCGTCAGCTTTTTCAGGGAGGTCCTGCCCGAGCCGATGATGGTGGGCAGCCGCGTCGCCAGCCTTAGCATCTCACGCGGCCCCGCCAATCCCATGGAGAAGATGTCCGCGCCAACCAGGCTGCGAGCCGCGTCCACATAGCGGCGGATGGCGGCTCTATCCTGGAGCGCCATTGCCTCGATCTGCGCCTGCAGGCGATCCAGGTCGCGATATAGCTCCAACGCCTGTCCCTCGGGGCCTTCGATGCGCACCAAACTCTCTGCATTCAGAATAGGTGTGTCATCCAACGCCCCCAGCGTCTGCCACACGTCGTGCAGCGGCGAGGCCGGATCGGTACCCGCCAGGTGATGCAGGCAATAGTCAAAGATATAGTCGCCCCGCCTCCATGAGGCGCATACCCCGCCGGGGCGCTCGTGTTGCTCCAGCAACAGCGTGTCGTAGCCGTTGAGGCGCGCATAGCAGCCCGTTGCAAGGCCCGCCATCCCGCCACCTATAATGATCATGTTTCCTGTTGCTTTGGGTGAGTGAACTCGCATAGTCAGCCTTGCTCTGGAGAATGCGACAGACGTTGACAGCCACTTGTCCGCTTGATTATACTGATTGTGGTGGATTGGTGCATTCTCCGCTCCCGTGATCCACCCCACATACAATCAACGGAGGGCTCTGTGAAAATCTGTTATCGGGTCTTGCAGACCCGCTGGCCAGGAGCGCAAGAGTGGCGCAACTGGGGCTTTGTATACCGACAAGGGGACGATCCTTCGGCTCCGCTCTCTTTGCACCATAATCTGGACGAGTTCCAAGAGGTGGTGCAGCCTGCTTTGCGCAGGATGCGGGGCCTCTCCCCCTCCCTCGAGGAGGCCGACGTCATCCTCGAGGGTGTCAATGACCTGTATCGTTTCGATGAGCCCATATGCGAGCATGTCGCTGACGGGCCCGAGTCTGCCATCGTGAATGCCATCGAGGCGCGCATCTTGTCTCTGGAGCGGATGAAGCGCCATGAGGCTGCCGAGGCTGATATTCGCATCTTCACGGGGCGGGCCAACCGTCCCCTGGCCCAGGCCGTGGCACACCAACTGGGCTCACCGCTCTCTGCGCTTACCACGCGCAGCTTTCCCGATACCGAGGTATACGTCACCATTGACGAGGTGGTACGCAAGGCCGATGTATTCGTCATCCAACCCTGTACGGCGCCGGTGAACGAGCACCTCATGGAGCTGCTGCTCATCGTCGATGTCCTGCGCCGCTCATCCGCCGCCCAAATCACCGCCATCATCCCCTACTATCCGTACGCTCGCCAGGAGCGGATGGCCCAGGGGCGCGAGGCAGTGAGCGCCCGCGTGGTGGCCACCATGCTCGAGACCATTGGCGTGGATCGGATCATCTACATCGACATCCACTCCGAGGCCACCCAGGGGTTCTTTACGCTCCCCGTCGACCGGCTGCAGGCTTATCCGATCCTGTCGGACTATTTTCGCGACAAGCCCTACCTCAAGGATGCCGTGATCGTCTCGCCGGACGTGGGACGGGCTCGCCTGGCGGGTCTGTACGCCGAGGCCCTGGAGATTCCCATGGTGCTGATGCACAAACGGCGCCAGCCCGGAGGCCAGGTTGAGACAACACATGTAGTAGGCGACGTCAAGAACAAGATCCCAATTTTGATCGATGATATCATCGCGAGCGGCAGCGTGTTAACGCAGGTGCCAGAGCTGCTCAAGCAGGGTGCCCGCCCCGAGATGCACGTGGCAATCACCCATCCGGTGCTGCTGCCCAGCGCGTTGGAACGCCTCGATGCCGACTGGCTGGCGGAGCTGGTCGTCACCGATACCGTCCTGGTTCCGCCGCCCAAACAACATCCCAAGCTGCACATCCTGAGCGTGGCGCCCATGCTGGCCTATGCCATACGTGGCATCCATCGGGGAACGTCCATCAGCCCGCTCTGGCGCTCTGATGCGCCTCGGATGCTCGGCTTTTACGACGAGATATAGCCTACAAGGAGCATACAATGGACCAAAGATTGGCTGGCAAGGTAGCGATCATTACCGGCTCGACGTCAGGCATTGGGCGTGCCAGCGCCGAGCTGTTTGCCGAACAGGGCGCACGCATCGTAGTGAATGGTCGGAGAGAAGAACTAGGAAACGAGGTCGTGGCTGGCATCGAGGCCTCGGGCGGAGAGGCGATCTATGTGCCGGGCGATGTCACAAAGATAGAGGTGCTGCAAAGCCTCATCTCCCGGGCCGTCGAGACGTACGGCCACATCGACATCCTGATGAACAACGCCTGGACCGGGACCAACCACATGCTCACCGACTTGGAGCCGGAGGACTGGGACGCAAGCTTTGCCCTCATTGTCAAGGCCGCTGCGCTGGGCAGCAAGTATGCCATTCCTCATATGATCGAGGGTGGCGGCGGA
>SLPC01000182.1 GCA_007132185.1 Anaerolineae bacterium
GCCGCATACATCACGGCTGGGTCCATCACGACAGCCTGCGGATCCAGGTTCCGGTCCGTCGCCACCAGCATATCACGCAGCCAGGGGCCCCGCCCCTGCGCCAGGGCCTCGTTCATGAGGCGCGTGTCATAGATCAGGATCTCGCCAAAGACCTCAGGGGCGTTGCCGCTGAGCAGGCGCACATTCTGTACCGATTCGTTGCTCCACAGATCACACACGGCGGCGGCGATATTGCCCAGAGGCGAAAAGTGGGCGCAGGCCGCGCTCTTGCCCTCCATGCTGATGGGAACCCCGGTGATCGCCTTGATCATCGGGTTCTCATAGCCACAGTCCTTGAGCGGCCCCCGGGCGCCGGCCTCCACCGCCGCCAGCGAGCGCGGGCCCGTCATCAACCGGATTACGGCGGCCAGGACGGCAGGGATCAGATTTTGATGCGCCAACTGCATGGCCGTGTTGCCAAAGCCACAGGCAGTATCCCCTCCGGGGACCACCCCGTGACGGTCGGCGATGGTGCTGATCTCGCCCCACAGATAGCGCATGTCGCGCGGCGCCAGCACCCCCAACGCCAACGCCATGCCCGCCAGGTCGCCCGCCACCACGGCCTGGTCGAATACCTCCTTGCCCCCGGTGGACTCGATGGAGAGGATATGCGCGCCGGCCGCTGCATTCTGCGCAAAGGCCTCCAGCATCAGTGCCCCCGGCTCGCCGGTGCGCATGCGCGGGGGGCGTTCCATCTCGCGGATATCAGCCACAGTGACCCGTAGCCCCGCTCGCACGCCACGGTTTGCGGCGTATGTCTCGATGATCTCCCGCACATCGGCGGTCACTTGGGCGCCCCACGCAGGGTTCTGCGTCAGCTCAAAGAGCTGCTCGATCTCGAGCAGCAACGTCTCTTGTTGTAGCGCCACGGCCCGGTCCAGGATATGGGTGACCATGTCGCGGAATTCGGCCCGTACCTGTTCCAGTGTCTCGGCCGTGATGAGCATGGGTGGCAACGTAAAGTTGACTTCGGGCAGTACACGGCCCCCGCCAATGACCACATCGTGGCCGACGGTCACGGGCTGCTGTGCATGGCCGAACAGCATATCGTTGGCGCTCGCATAGGCGAGCTGGTCTGTTCTTGTCTGGGTGCTGGTCATGGCGACTCCTATAACTATATCTCCTGGTGCAGATTCGATATTCACTTATTCCCATTATAATAGTAGGATTTGACGCGTCAAGTAAAGGCATGGCATCGATCTGTCAACGGGCCTGTCGTTCTCAGGGGAGCGGGGCCATGTTGTCTTTTTCCTCCGCGGCGAGTAGCTTTGGCGTCCGCATCCGGATATACTCACGGTGCTGCTCTGGTAGCTCGTGCCGCTCGATTCGTCGCTTGGAAGGAGCCAATCTCATGGACCTCACCCAGTTCCCGGTGATTGATAATCACTGCCATCCCCTGATCCCCGGCAAGGCCCAGCTAGACCCTCTGTCTCTGGCCCGTGAATTCTACCATGGCCTCGGCGATCTGGATGATAGCTCGCCCAAGGGCGCCCTTTCTGCGGCGCGCATGGCCGACCTGGCCAGTCTCGGTGTGGTGCATACCCTGGTGCGGCAACTGGCGAGCCTGTTCGATTGCACGCCCGATCTGGCCGCCGTGGCTATCGAGCGCAATCGTCGCACAGCCGACGACTTTGGCGCCTATGCCGAGATGCTCTATGCGAATGCGGGAATCGTGGGTACCGTTGTTGATAGCGACTTGCCCGATGAGGCGCCTGGCCTGGAGCTGATACCCCGTCAGGTGATGCGGCTGTTCCAGATGGGCCCGGCTATCGACGCACAGTTGGGAGAGGCTAACTCGTACGAGGACTTGCTGGCCGGATACCTGGACGCCCTGGATCAGGCTGTGCGCGTGGATGGCTATGTGGGTGTCAAGAGCCATCTGGCCGAGGTGGCAGGCCTGGGGGTGCCGGCTCCCTCCCTGCCAGAGGCAGCGGCAGCATTCGACGCTGCCAAGCGAGACGATGTCACCGCCTACCAGACCCTCTATGCCGCTGTATTCGCTGCCACGCTGAGCCTCTGTCAGGAGCTGGATGTGCCGGTGCATCTGCATACCGGCATCACCGGCGGCACGTGGAAAGGCCCGATTGGCAATGCCGATCCGTTCCTGTTGGCGTCGTGGCTGAGCCGACCCGAGTTCCGCTCCTCTCAGGTGGTGCTGTTGCACGCTGGCTATCCCTGGATCGAGCAGGCCTCTATGATGGCCCATGCCTTTCCCCAGGTGTGGGTGGACATAAGCTGGATAATGCCCTGGACCTCTTTGCGGGCCATCGAGTGTATGCGTGCCTTTTTAGCAGCCGCCCCCCTCTCCCGGCTGATGATCGGCAGCGGTGGCCATGGCACGCCCGAGGTGGCCTGGTTGGGAGCCATCGTTGCCAAGATCGCCCTCAGCAACGTGCTGGATGATGCGGTGGCCGCTGGGCTGATGGCCGATGCGGCAGCGCGGCGCGTCGCGGCGATGGTGCTGCACGACAATGCCGCGCAACTGTATGCCCTCGAGGAGTGAGACAGCAAGGGATCTGAATCAGGAACCGGCCAGCCTATGTCCTGCTCGCTACAGTCGGGCGATGATCTCGCTGCGCTGAAAGGTGCGCACGCCCAGCCAGATCAGCAGCGCATCGATGATCCACAGCACCGCACCCAGGGCCGCCACCAGCCCCGCGCCAAAGTAGACCACACCCATAGCCTGTCCCACCATCAGCATCACGATGGGCAGCACCACGACGCCGCCGATCTGATAGGCCTCCTGAAAAGTGTTGGCTCGTGCCGAGACCAGCACCATAGAGCTGAGCCCCAGCCCTGCGGCAGCAGGTGCCACCCACAGTACCAGAACGATCCACATCAGGTTGGGAAAGAACACTCGTCCCATGGTGCCCCATGCTCCGATATTGGTCGAGAGGGCATAGGCCACAAAGCCAATGATCGCGACGGCCCCGGCGGGCAGCCAGGCAGAGAGTAGCTTGCCCGCGAATAGCTCCAGGTCGGTGGTGGGCGTGTAGACGAGGGCTTCCAGTGTCTTGCGCTCCTTTTCACCGGCAAAGCTGTCCGCGGCGATCACGCTGGCCACCATCAATGGCAGGATCAGGTACATGGGCGCGAAAAAGTACACCAGGAACGCCACGATGAGAGTCTGCATATCGTCCAGCCCCTCCAGCTCGGCCAACATCGCTTCGGGCATCTGGGCGATAAAGAGATCCATGTCGCCCATGTCGAAACCGGGCACGTCGCTCAGGATGGGCATGAGCAAACCCACTCCCAGCGGGATCAGCACCATGATCACCAGCGGCACAATGATGATGGGTAGCAACACGCCCTTGCTGCGGCTCACCCCCAGCAGATCGCGACGTATGATCGCTCGCATGGCGCGCCAGTTCATGCTTCCACCATCCTTTGTCGCTGCTCAGCAACGCCCGGCTGATCCTGATGCAGGCGAAAATAAACATCCTCCAGGGTGGGTTCGTGCGGCACCAGGCGATAGACGGCGGCGCCTGCCTGTACCAAGGCGGCGTTGAGGGCCGGAATTGCCTCGCGCCCAGTGACGGTAATCGTCAGAACAGCCTCGGATTCTACGAGTTCGATGGACTCTATCCCGGGCATCCGCGCCAAAGTCTCATGCGCGAGGTTCAGGTGTCCTGGCGACACTTCCAGATCCAGGCGTAACGGGGCGGCAAAAGCCTCGGCTAGCTCTCGTGGCGCGCCCATGGCCACCAACCGGCCCCGCTCGAGCACGCACACCCGGTCGCACAGTCGCTGGGCCTCGGTCAGGTTATGCGTGCACAAGAACACGGTGCGCTCGCCCCTCCCGACAAAGTCACGGATCAAGTCCTGCATCTGGCGCGTGGCCACCGGATCGAGGCCGCTGGTGGGCTCGTCGAGAAAGAGCAGTTCGGGCTCGTGAATCAGCGCTCGCGCAATAGCCAGGCGCTGCTTCATTCCCCGGCTGTAGCCGCCCACGCGTTCATGAGCGCGGTCAGCCAGTTCAAAGGTCTCCAGAAGCGTCTGCACGCGCTCCCGGACCTGGCTGCCGGGCACGCAGTACATCTCGGCATACAGCGTGAGGTTCTCACGCGCAGAGAGGCGCTCATCCAGCGAGGGGGTTTCGGTGAGGACGCCGGTACGGCGGCGCAGAGCTACGCCGTCATGCAGGGGGTCGAGCCCCAGCACCGAGATGGTGCCGTGGTGGGGTGCCAGCACGCCATTGAGCAGGCGCACCGTCGTGGTCTTGCCAGCGCCATTGTGCCCCAGGTAGCCCAGGATTTCACCCTGATCTACGTTGAGGGAGAGGTCATCCACGGCGACAGTGTCGCCAAAACGCCGGGTCAGGTTCTCGACGGCAATCACGCTCTGTTGGGGCATATTTCCTCCTGCCGGATCGTATCGCATCATCCTCATGGGTGCAAGCTGTTCAGTGGCAAGCTGGCGCAAAAGGAGGATGCGCGGACTGGGGCGCCCGACACAAGGGCGTCAGTCCCACAGAGCGGTCAGACCAGATAGATGCATTCTGGGCCAACCCAATGCAGGCAGCACAGGCCTACCAAAGACAATCCCCCGTGGCAGAGCTTGCCCTTGCATGAAAACTCGGCTTTATTGACGGTACATATGCTGCAACCATGACGTTGGCCCAATAAGGGCCCACTCAAGACTACACCCTGGAAGGAGGTGATGCATGTCCTTGAGACGAGACGGCGGTCTTGTTGTGGGAACCCGGATCTGTGCAGTGGAGGTTCTCTATCATAACCAGAATCGATCCGCAGCTTAGCCTGGAGTTCTCTATACCCCTCGATCTCCTGCAGGAGTTTGAGCGGGTGCCGCGCATCATTGTCCGCTGGCCCTGGGTCGTTGGTATACCTGTCCCCCAAGATACTGCTCAAGCCCGAGTGGCTCAAGCGTATCGACGCAGCCGGCTTTGACGTCATGCTCGTACCCAGACAGCGCATGTAGCCCGCTCTAGCGGGGCCCTGTGATCCTCCCGGACGGGGGCCCCGCAGTGTGTCTTGATTTATCCAGCGCCGGAGGCCCAACATATGGAGCAACCCACGTCCGAACGCCTGACGGAGATGCCCTTTTTGCTCAATATCGGCCTCATGATGACATTCAAGTGCCAGGTAGCTTGTCCCCACTGTATCGTCCAGGCTGATCCGCACCCCCCAGAGGTGTTCAGCCTCCGATCTCAGGCCACCGCACATACCGCAGCTTGGGGCATAGGGAAGGGGGTTCTCGCGATCTACTACACCCTCGTACGGCGCAACAGGACCACACCGGCTCATGGGGGGCCATCTCTGGCACGCCGGTCCAACGACGCGACTGTGCGAATCGTTTGACCCCCTGAATGCAAATAGCCCAGGAGTTTGTCCTGGGCTATCGGCTGACCTATCTCGGTCGCTAGCTGGCGGGATCCCCTGTCGTGATGTGACGCTTGGTCGGCGTAACCGCAAATGGAGGTATCTCCGATGCTTGAGACGCAGGCTGTTCGACCGATCGGCTCGGCATCTCTTTGGGCAAGCGCGCCAAGAACGGCTCGGCAACGCGCAATAGAAGCGGGCTCAGTATGGCTGTAAAGAGCACATAGGCTGTTGCCAGCGTACCCACACGCGGGTCGACGCCAGCGCTGATACCTATACCCGCGATCACCAGCGAGAACTCGCCACGCGCGATCAGGGTAATGCCTGCTCGCAAGCGCGATGCCGGCTCCAGGCCTGCGTGTTTCGTGGCCCACCAGGTACTGAGCATCTTGGCGACCGCCGTGACGATGGCCAGAGCCAGGGCAGGCAGCAAGACCGGCGGCAAGCTGGTCGGATCAATGGTGAACCCAAAGAACAGGAAAAAGATCGCGGCAAACAGGTTCTTGAGCGGGCCCATGATCTGATGCGCCTGCTTGGCGATCGGCTTGCAGATGCTGAGACCCACGATGAATGCCCCTACAGGAGCCGACAGATGCGACCACTCGGCCAGACCGGCGACAAGAACCGTGACGCCCAGGATCTCCAGGAGCACGATCTCGTTGGAATGGTGCTTCACGAGGCGGCTAAAGACCTTGCCAAAGCGCATGGCAATAAAGAACAGTAAGGTACCGACGCCGCCAGCCGCTATCATCGAGTACATGCCCGATCGCAGGCCCTGTCCCACCAACAGAATGCTCATGATCGGCAGCATCGCCATCATGACGATATCTTCAATGACCAGTACCGAAAGGATCGTTGGCGTCTCGCCATTGTCCATTCGATCGAGGTCCGATAGCAGCTTGGCAATGATGCCCGAGGAGGAGATGTAAACGATACCGCCCAGGAGCAGCGATGCCATGGGGCCAAAGCCCAACAAGAGTCCCGCTATAAAGCCCACGGGGAAGTTGACGACCAGATCGATAATGCCCGCAGGCAAGGCAGGTTTCAGATTTTGACTCAGCCTCTCGGCCGTATATTCCAAGCCCATTGTGAAAAGTAGCAGAACCACGCCGATCTCGGCGCCTATCTCAATGAACTCTGTACTGAGGCGTATGGGAAGAATGCCCCCGTTGGCAAATCCCAATCCTACCAGAAGATAGAGCGGAATCGGAGATAGGCCGATACGACTGGCTAGCCGGGCAATGATGCCCAGCGCTACCAGAATGATCCCCAACTCTACAAATAGGGGACCGACCTGTCCGATCAGATTGCCATTCATACTATCATCTCCTAATCCAAGGCTCCAAAAAGCTGGCGAACCAATCGGGGGCAACTTGCCTTCGCCAGCGTAGGACCTTTATTCAATGCCCTAAGGTATAGTGTAGGCTCATATTTTCGGGATGTCAAGATCCGTTTTTCTTCCCTGCAACATATTGTCATGTTATCAACTCGGCCGGTGCCAAGCTCGTGAGCCAGGTCCCCGCCCCTTTCGTAAGCGATTCGAACTTACCAGGGCTCTAGCTCAGCTTGCCGCTCGACCCCCACTCTGCTATCATGTCCCTATTATGTTTCGTCCATTTTCGGCACTGTTTGGGAGGGACCTGTGATTTATCGTGAACTGGGAAACACCGGCCACAAGGTATCGCAACTTGGCTTTGGCGCCATGCGCCTGCCCATGGTAGGGGAGGGCGAGAACGCCCGTGTGAATCGTGACCTCGCCATCCCGATGCTGCACGCTGCTTTTGACGCCGGGCTCAACTATGTGGACACCGCCGTAGGCTACTGTAATGAGGATAGCCAGCGCGTTGTGGGCGAGGCGCTCAAGGGCTATCGGGACAAGATCGTTCTGTCGACCAAGAACCATGAATATGACGACGAGGACGTGTGGTGGCAGCATCTGGAAAACAGCCTCGAACGTCTACAGATCGACTATATCGACATCTATAACCATCATGGCATCAATTGGGAGCGCTACAAGAACAATGTCGAGCCACGCCTGAGCAAGCTTATGCAAAAGGCCCTGGATCAGGGGCTCATTCGCCATATCGGCACCAGCTTTCATGATACGAACGAGAACCTGATCAACCTCGTGAACACTGGCTATGTCGAATCCATCACGCTCCAGTACAACATGCTGGACCGCCAGCTTGAGGAGGGTATTGCATTGGCCCACGAGCGGGGCATCGGGGTCGTCGTCATGGGTCCGGTGGCTGGCGGTCGCCTGGGCGTCGATAGCGATGTGCTCAAGGCTCTGGTGCCCGGCGTCGAGAGGGTGCCCGAGCTGGCCCTGCGCTTTGTGCTCTCGAACCCCAACGTGTCGGTGGCTCTATCGGGCATGAGCACCATGCAGCATGTACGGGAGAATCTGGCCGTGGCGTCCGACGGTCGGGGCCTGACGCAAGAGGATCTCTCCACCATCGAGGCCCAGATGGCCCGGCTCAAGGCCATGGCCGATCTTTACTGCACCGGCTGCGAGTACTGCCTGCCCTGTCCCCAGGGCGTCAACATCCCGCACATCTTTGCCAAGTACAACGAGGCGCGGGTCTATGGCCTGTGGGACGCGGCCCGTGAGGCGTATCAGGCCTGGACGCGGGTCTCGGGCGAGCGAGCCGACGCCTGCGTCGAGTGCGCGCTGTGCGAGGAAAAGTGCCCGCAGCATATCCCCATTCGCGAGCAGCTCAAGGAGGCGCATCAGGCGCTGATGGGGGAGTAGCACAACACGGCGCGCGCTTGGATATTTCCCAACATGAACGTAGGGCGTGGACATGGTCAAAGCTCGTGAAGGTCATGAACCCGATCGCGAACGGCAACGATTGCTCCGGGTGCTCGCCGCGGCGACGTTTATCATCTTCTTCCAGGGCTTTATGGTCGCTCCGCTCATCCCGCACCTGGCAGAGTACTTCCAAGCGCCTTTTCAGGTTGTCGGCTATGTCGTGCCGGCATATCTGATTCCTTACGGCCTTGCTGTACTGATATACGGGCCGTTGTCGGATCGATGGGGCCTCAAGTCTCTGATACTGGCCTCTTTGTTCGCCTTTATTGCCCTGACCGTGGCAACAGCCACAGCTCGGACGGTCTGGCAACTGATCGGCTGGCGGGCGGCGGCGGCGATTGGTACAGCGGCCGTTGTACCGCTCTCGCTGATTTGGGTCGGCAGCCAGTACTCCTACCAACGGCGTGGCCAACCACTCGGCGTGATATTCGCAGCCCTGGCTGGTGGCATTGCGACTGGCAAGACGCTTGGAGTGCTCGTCGTCCCGCTGATCGGCTGGCGAGGACTGTTCATCGCGATCGCCGCAGTTAGCTTGCCACTTTTTCTGCTCCTGTGGCCGCAGCGAAAGCTGCTGGGTAAAGCCAAAGAGGAGCCAGGACCCGGCTTTCGCGGACTGGCCAAGGTCTCGGGCAAGCTTCTGGGCCAGGCGCGAGGACTGAGTACATACAGTTACGTGCTGCTGAACTCGATATTCCACGGCGGCGTTTATACCTGGCTGGGCGTATACTTTCGAGAGCGGTACGGTCTGGGCGACATAGGCATCGCGCTGGCAATCCTCGGGTATGGCATTCCCGGATTCCTGTTCAGCCGCCCGATCGGACGCATGGCTGATCGTTGGGGCCGCCGCTGGCTCCTGCCGCCGGGCCTGGCCATCGGAGCGGTCAGCGCGCTGGCTCTGATGCCCGAGTGGGGCGTGGTCTTGGCAGCGATCGTCGTATTCGTCCTGTCCCTCGGTTTTGCCCTAACACAGCCGCTCTTTGCAGGAATCGTGACCGATCTGGGCGGCCCACAGCACATGGGTCAGGCTATGGGGCTGAACGTTTTCATGTTGTTTAACGGTTTCGGTCTCGGGGCGCTGTTGTTCGGGCAGGCACTAGCAATCGGGTTCAATACAGCCCTGATCTGGTTCGCTTTGGGCGAAATGTTCCTTGCCGTCGCGGCGATATGGCTATTCCGAGGGGAAACTCCTGGGAGAGCGCGCGAGTAGCCAAGGGCGACGCGCATCGAGCGCTGGGTGCCTTTGTCCCGTCCGGCGCGAGCCCCCTGGTCTGCGGCCACGAGGTCTGGACGGACTTGCTCCTCTGCAATGCGCTCCGATGATGCGGACTCTTGCGCCCGGCTTTTTCCAGAATGGGCTCGGATGTCAGCCGCTGGGCATCTGCCTTTTCCATAGGCCCGAACCTATGGTCTCAGCCCTCGCTGCGCGCAATCGCCGCCACCGTGGCCCCTGTCACCGCGACCAGATCGTCCACGGCCAGGCGCAGGTTGATGCCGCGCTGGCCTGCGCTCACCACCAGCCAGTCGGCGTCGCGGGCGCTGGCATCCAGGTATACTGGCCAGCGTTTTTGCAGCAGCGCCAGCGCCGAGATCCCGCCCACCAGCAGGCCCGTGGCAGACTCGGCCTCGCGCTGCGTCGCCATGCGGAGCCTTTTCTCGCCCGCGGCTCCGGCCAACGCCTTGAGGTCCAGCTCCTTGTCGCCCGGAATGATGGCCAGCAGAGGGCGGGGGCGGGGCCCACTGGCGGGCAGGGCCACCAGGGTCTTGAACACGCGCTCGCTCGGCAGTCCCAAGGCCTCGGCCACCCCCTGGGCCGAGTGAATCTCGGAAGCAAAGGGGAGCGCCTCGTAGGTGATCCCCCGCCTATCGAGTTGGCGCATGGCATTGGTCGTAGGGGCCTTACGAGCCATGCTCTACCCTTATGCCTCGGGCTCGCCGTTACCTGATGGTAACTCGTCCTCTGTGCATTCGGGCGTGCCCTCGGCGTCAACTCCCTCCGTCTCGGATGGCTGCGATTCGGCTTGAGCGGATGCCGTCTCGGCCTTACCATCCTCGTACTCCGCTACCAGAGGATCCTGTTCTGCCTGCGAGGGTGGCGTCTCAGCCTCGATCTGCTCCGGCTCGGCCTCATTGGAGCCAGCATCCACAGGTTCCGCCGCGGCCTCGGGCGGCCTCGATGGCGCCTCATCCAGGGCGTGCCGCACAGCGCCTGCCAGCTCTTCTAGCGAAAACGGCTTGCCCAGCCAGTGGTATGGACCATCGAGCAGCGCCTTTTCACGTACTACCTCGTCGGCGTAGCCGGACATATAGAGCACCTTGGCGTCGCCACAGGGGCCCACCAACTGGCGCACCGTTTCGGGGCCGTTCATATCTGGCATGACCACATCCACCAGGATCAGGTCTACCGGCTCGGTGAGCGACAGGCTCAGGGCCAGTGCCTCGCGGGCATTGGCCGCTGCGTGCACCGTATAGCCCAACATGGTCAATAGCCGCAAGACCAGGGCGCGCACATCTTCTTCATCCTCGATCACCACCACCGTCTCATCACCCCGCAAGGCTGACGATTTCAGCGACTTGGTAGCGACCTCATTGTCCGAGTTGGTGACAATAGGCACATAGAGCGAAACTGTGGTGCCACGCCCCTCACGGCTAAAGACGGTGATGCCGCCGTCCAGCTCCTGCACGATGCCATACACCGTGGCCAGTCCAAGACCCGTGCCGCGCCCAGTCTCTTTGGTGCTGAAAAAGGGTTCAAAGAGGTGGTCCTGTACCGTGCGTGGCATCCCCACGCCCGTGTCACGTACCGTGAGCCGGGCATAGTCACCGGGGCCCGCTGGCAGATAGCTCATCGCCAACTGCCTTTCCAGATGCACAGGCTCTACAGAGAGCGTGAGCTTGCCGCCGCCGGGCATGGCGTCCCGAGCGTTGGTGGCCAGGTTCATCAGCGCTTGCTCGATCTGGGCGGGATCAGCAAGCACCAGAGCCGGTTCGCGATGGAGCTTGACGGTAAGTTGCACATCCTCGCCCAAGACGCGGCTCATCAACTGTGCTGCACCGTCGACGGCCTGGTTCAGATCCATCGTTACCTGGTGAACCGGCTGCCGGCGGCTAAAGGTCAGGAGCTGATTGGTGAGCTCGGCGGCTCGCTGCCCCGATTGGCGGATCTGTTGCAGGTCCGCATAGAGCGGATGGTCCTCGTCTGCCGAGGATAGTGCCATCTCGGCACACCCGTTGATGACCATGAGCAGGTTGTTGAAGCTGTGCGCGATGCCGCCCGCCATCTGACCGATCGCCTCCAGCTTGCTGGCCTGCCGCAGATGCGTCTCGAGTCGGCGCATGGCCGTCACATCCTCGATGATCGCCTGTACACCTTCGATAGTCTCACCATTGGCGCGGATGGGGGCCAGGTGATAGCGGAACTGTCTCGGTTGCTTGTCCGTCTCTCGCCAGGTGCCTTCTGACACGACGATCTCGCCGTCCTCGATGCAACGCCGCATGTCACGGGCCAGCGGCATCTCTGGGCCACCTAGGGCCGACAAGCTTAGCCCAACAAGGCCATCCAGCGAGGGCACATCCAGGATCTGGAGCATCATCGCGTTGGCATCGACAATCCGGCCATGCCGATCCAACGTCACAATGCCGATGGGGGCATTCTCCTGCAACAGACGATGCCGCTCTTCGCTCTCGCGCAGGGCGGCGACTGCCTGCTTGTGCTCTGTGATATCGACCGCAAAGCCCAGCAGGGCGTCGGCGCTATCCGGTAGGTCGATGGGGGTCTTGAGGGTGTGGAACCAGCGCTCCTCGCCATCAGGGAGTGTAAACCGCTCCTCAAAGCTCTGCTCACTATTGGTCTCGAACACGATGCGATCTGAGGCCTGCATCGCCTCCATGTCATCGGGAGCAAGGCCAGATTCTCTCTGGGTCAACTCCAGATCGCTCTTGCCCAGAATCTCTTCTGCGCTGAGCCCATAGAGCTTTTCAATGCTCTGGTTCACCAGGACATAGCGTCCCTCACGATCCTTGGCAAAGATGAAACCAGGGCTGGCGTCGATGGCCTGTTGTAGAAACGCCTGGCTCTCTTGTAGGGCGCGCTCCATCCGCACCCGGTCGCTGACGTCGATGGCGATGCCCAGCACCCAGCGCTCGCCCCCAGGGATGGTAAAGCCCACCTTGCTCGTCCGATACCAGCCCTGCTCTCCGCTGGGCAGTGTAAAGGGGTGGTCGAATTGGATCCGGCGCTCCTGTCCGCTCAGGATCAGCTCATCGCTCTCGCAATAGGCCTCTACTTCCTCCGGTCTGCGTCCCTGCTCGGCAGCAAGTTCCGCCTCTGTACGGCCCAGCATCATGTTCACGGGGAGGCCATAGGCTGCCGCCGCAGCGCGGTTGGCCAGCACATACCGGCCCTTGCTGTTCTTGAGGAACATGCCCTCTGGTACCGCATTGATCAGTCTTGCCAAAAAGGCCTGCTGATCCTGTAGGGTAGTTTTACTCGCGATGAGATCGACCTTCTGATGGGATGACATAAGCTCCTCCCCGCAACGCACATCTTCCCGTAGTATATACCAAATGCGGCAAGGTGTGCCAGTCAGCAAACAGGTAGCGGGGATCGACCGCCGTCTCGGAGTTGGCCTCGAACAGGATATCTATGCATCACCTTGGTCTCATTGTCAGAGCCCCTCACAGGCAACGTCCTGCCACGGTCCGGCGCATCCACTTGAGCAACTTCTCTCAGTCGGGCTACGATAGTTGACAGAGCGTCTCATCCGAGATATAATTCAAAAAGTTGAATATTATCTTCTCTGTCATTTCATTATCCGAAAGGTACAGATACGGGAGGTCCCATGGCAATTTGGAGTACGGTGTTGGGCATGCTTCAGGGCGGGTTCGGCAGCCTCGCTGCCTATCTGGCGGCCCACGTGCTGCTCTGCCTGGTGCCCGCCTTCTTTATCGCCGGGGCGCTCACTGCCCTGGTTCCGCAAGAGAGCATCACACGCTACTTGGGGCGCAGCGCCAAGAAATGGGTCTCCTATCCCGCGGCGGCCCTGGGTGGCTTTGTGTTGGCCGTCTGCTCTTGCACCATCATGCCCCTCTTTGCCGGCATCTACAAGCGGGGCGCCGGCATCGGCCCCGCCATCACCTTTCTCTTTGTGGGTCCCGCCATCTGTATCCTGGGCTTGTCATATACGGGCGTGGCGCTGGGCATGGACATTGCCATCGCCCGGCTCATCCTTGCGATCACCTTTGGCATCGGCATCGGCCTGATCATGGCGCTCATCTTTAGCCGGCAGGATCGTGAGCATGCCGACGCAGGGCCGGACGCGTTCGCCGGGAGCGCACGCTTTGAAGGGCGCATCGCACTGTTCGCGCTGCTCCTGCTGGCGATCTTGCTGGCGGGCACACTCCAGGTTGGCCTGCTCACCAACGCCTGGGCCGAGGTCTCACTGCCCATTGCGGGCGTGGAGGGCTTCCAGCAGACCCTCGATCGCCTCGTCCCCTATGACGCCAGCGCTGGCGAGGAGGGGGTCAGCGTTCAGGGCTTGGTGTTGATTGGGTTACTGGGGCTGATCGCGCTCTCGGCGTGGCGAGGGCTGAGCCATGTAGACGAGGGCTTTGACCGGTGGACCTGGGTTTCCCTCGGGCTCATCATCATCACCCTGCTGGTGGCTTCTGTTGTCCTGGAGCCGGTAGCCGGGGGTGCCCTGCTGATCCTCAATGGACGCCTGATCGCCGTGGGCGCCATTCTGGCGGGACTTGGGTATGTGGCTGCGACCCGCTTTGAGGTCTACGAGGTGCAGGAGTGGCTCTGGGAAAGCTGGCGCTTTGTGCGGCAGATATTCCCGCTGTTGATCGTCGGCGTGTTTGGCGTCGGCGTCGTCCGTGGGTTGATTCGCCCCGAGTGGATCCAGGCGCTGGCCGGCCGCAACACCGTTCCCGCCAACCTGGTCGGCGTCATCTTTGGCGTGTTCATGTACTTTCCAAGCCTGGTCGAGGTCATTATCGCCAACATGTTCCTGGATCTGGGCATGCACCGTGGGCCGCTCCTGGCCTATCTCATGTCCGATCCTGTAATGAGCCTGCAGGCCATCCTGATCCTCAGCGCCGTCATTGGCAAGCTTCGTACCTGGGTCTATGTAGGCTGGGTAGCTCTCTTTAGCACGCTGGCCGGGCTGATCTATGGCGCCTGGGTCGATGGGACGAGCGCCTGGCTGTTGCTGGCCTACCTGATGGCCGGAATGGGCCTGCTGGCGCTGGCGCTGAAGATGGCCGGCCGGCGGCAGGCGCGCCGCAGAACAGCCATGTCCGGGGTGACCGAATAGCGCAGTCGGTAGAGTAGGATATGGACAGATTCTAAAGTATACTTTGTTTCGCATTGTATGGGCCAGGATCATGGTTGTCGAGGGCCTGAGTTTGGCGCGAACGGATGAGCATGATACTGGGCTGCATCATAGCGGGGAGGCACAATGTCCGTTCCCAGAATCAAGCTATATGCCCTGATCGCACTGCTACTGTTCATTGGCCTGGTCATGCCAGGCGCACCGGTCTTCGGGGCCGCACCGCAGGTCCAAGCCCAGCCTGTCGTGCTGTACTTTTTCTGGGGTGAGGGATGTCCTGCCTGCGCAGCCCAAAAGCCGTTTCTCGAGGAGCTGGCGCAGCGCCATGATCATCTCGAGATACGCTCCTATGAGGTCTATCATAGCGCGGAGAATCTCGCGCTCTTGGTGGAGATGGCGACGGCAGTGGGGTTCACGGCCAGCGCCGTCCCTACGACCATCATCGGTGAGCGCCATTGGGTCGGCTACTCGGACGCCATTGCTCAGCAGATCGAGTCCGAGGTCATTGATTGTGGCGTCTCGGGCTGTATCGATGTGGGCGCTGCCCTCGAATCCGTTCCTGTTGAACCAACGCCCGTCCCCGCCACGCCCACACCAGAGCCGGCAGGCGAACCCGATAGAGAGCCATTGTCCGCCATCCCTGCCCCCAATGAGGAGTTGGTAGGCGAGGGTGACCCGAATGGGCAGGCGGAAGACGCGCTGCCGGTTGCACTCTACTTTTTCTGGGGAGTGGGTTGCCCCTACTGTGAGCAGCAAAAGCCATTCCTGGAGGAGCTGCGCGAACAGCATCCCAACCTCGTGGTGCACTCGTACGAGGTGTACCATGTCCTGGAGCACCGCATACTGCTGCAGGAGATGGCGGCAGCGGCCGGGTTCGAGGTGCGGGGTGTGCCTGTCACCTTTGTCGGTGACCGATACTGGGTGGGCTACTCTGAGCCCATCGCGCAGCAGATCCGCTCCCAGGTGCAAGAGTGCGGTGTAGAGGACTGTGTGGATCCCGGCGCGGGCTTCGTCCTGGCCGACGGAACACTAGCCCCCGTTCCCACCCCCACCCCGGTTCCGCCTCGACAGGAGGAGCCCGAGCCTGTTGCGGACGAGCCCTGGCGACAGGATATACTCACTATACCCCTCTTGGGGACCATTGATCTCGGCGCGCAATCGTTGGCGTTGAGCACCGCCCTGATCGCCTTTATGGACGGGTTCAATCCCTGCTCCCTGTGGGTGGTCTCGATCCTCATATCGCTCGTATTGCGCACCGGCTCCCGCAAGCGGGTGTTGCTCATCGGTGCCTCGTTTCTCTCGGTCACGGCCCTGATCTATGCGCTCTTTATCGCGGGGCTGTTCACGGTCTTTGCCTTTATCGGCTATATGGGGTGGATCCAGATCATCGTGGCGATGATCGCCCTCTTTTTCGCCGCTGTGAACATCAAGGACTATTTCTGGTACAAAGAGGGTCTCTCCCTCACCATTGCCGACGAGCAAAAGCCCGGCCTCTATCGTCGGATGCGCCGCATTCTCCGCGCCGAGTCGCTTGGCAGCATGATCCTGGCCACCGTCGTCATGGCGGCCGGCGCTGCGATCGTAGAGCTGCCCTGCACGGCGGGCTTTCCCATGATCTGGAGCAATCTCGTGGCCACCCAGGGGGTCGGCGGACTCAGCTTTGGCCTCCTGCTGGGGCTATACATCGTGATGTACCTGCTCATCGAGGCGGTTCTGTTCGTGGGCGCGATCGTGACGCTACGCTCGAGCAAGCTGCAGGAGACGCACGGTCGAGTCCTCAAGCTCTTTGGCGGCACCCTGATG
Organism: Anaerolineae bacterium; assembly: GCA_007132185.1. GTDB lineage: Bacteria > Chloroflexota > Anaerolineae > UBA1429 > UBA1429 > UBA1429. The sequence goes on from SLPC01000182.1 coordinate 16,323, forward strand.
CTGACCCTGGCTATGGTGATGTTCGTCGACCCCAACTTGATGAGCGACATTAGCAGTACCCTGATCATCTTTGGGGCTGCGATTCTGGTGTCGTTGGTGGCCCTCATGATGCATCGCCTCCTGCTCCCACTTTTTGGCGTGTACATCGGCACCGAGCTCGAGGCCCGTCGCAAATAAGCCTGTAGAGCCGACATGTCCCCACCGGTTAGGGGCAAAGCTAGACGCATGCATGCGCACTTTGCCCCGGCATCCTAACCATGTCTGCTCCGTCGGTCTGCTGGCCCGTCCCCCGACCATCCTCCCGATCCGTCCATCGACGGGACAAGCGCTCCATCCGCATTGCAGGACCCCCTCTCACCGGCTATACTATCTCTCGCATGAGGTCCAATGCCCTCGGCGTGCGCCGGGAGATCCAGGGAGGAACGCGCCATGCTCAAGATCATCGCGGCTGTCGCGCCGGTGGGGAACGACCCTGTCGATGGTGTAGACAACCCCCTCACGCCCGAGCAGGTCGCCGCTCAGGTGATCGCCTGCGCTGAGGCGGGCGCCTCGCTGGTGCATCTACACGTGCGCGATGAGGCCGGCGAGCAGACCGCCGACCTGGCCGCCTTTTCCCGCACCCTCGATCTGATCCGCGCCCAGTCTGACATCGTCATCGAGGCCTCCACCGGCAGCCCGGCGCACCTCTCCCGGGAGGAGCGCTGCACCGCCCTGAACGAGCCGCGGGTCGAGTCAGCCTCTCTCAACCTGGGCTCGTTTAACCTGGACGATGGCGTTTTCACCAACCCCTGGCCGGACGTGCGCTACTGGGCCGGGCGCATGGCCGAGGCCGGAGTGCGCCCGCTGCTGGTGGCCTTTGATACCGCCATGGTGCACACGGCGGGCTGGCTTCTTCGAGAGGGGCTCCTGCAGCCGCCCTTTTGCTTTGCGTTCCCGATGGGCTTTCGCGGGGGGCAGCCGCCCAGCGCCGAGCAGCTGGTCTACCTGCGCAGCCTGCTGCCGGCGGGCGCTGCCTGGGGACTGGTGAATCTCCAGATGCGCGACCTGGGGCTGCACGCCGTGGCGGCAGGGCTGGGGGCCGCCGTGCTGCGCGTTGGCTTTGAGGACAGCATCTACTGGGCGCCCGGCCGCCCCGCTGCCGACAATGTGGAGCTGGTGGAACGGCTGGTGCACCTGCTGGATGCCATGGGCCTGGCCCCCGCCACC
>SLPC01000199.1 GCA_007132185.1 Anaerolineae bacterium
TGCTGTACTCGCAAGCGAGCCTGCTGTACTCGCAAGCGAGACCACTGCACGTGAGGCTGTTCCTGTTGGCATGCCCTTTCTGTGGCGTATCTGGAGCCAACAGGCCGGGATCCAGCACGGTCGTTTTGCCCTCGATTGCGGTGTCTAGTTGACAGAGAAGCGCGCCAAGACTACCATCGACAGGGTCTGCATAATCACGATCGTGATCCGGAGGGAGAGCGCGGGATGGATCTGGCCGGCAAGGTGGTTCTGATTACAGGGGCGGGGGTACGCATCGGACGCGCGCTTGCCCTGGGGCTGGCGACCGAGGGGATGCGGGTGGTGGTACACTATCATCACTCGTCTGCTGAGGCAGAGGAGGTTGTGCACGAGATAGAGGCAATGGGAGAACAGGCTATTGCCGTGCAGGCCGATCTGCGGGACATGCTGCGGCTGCCCGAGCTTGTCGAGGCGGGCGTCGAACGCTTTGGCCATCTGGATGTACTGATCAACTCGGCGGCCATTTTCGAACGAGGCACCCTCGAGTCGACGACCGAGACGAACTGGTCACGTCATTTTGACATCAACATCAGGGCGCCCTTTTTTCTCTGCCAGGCCTTTGCCCGTAGCCTGCAATCCGAGCAGCGTGGCCATATTATCAATATTGCCGATTGGCGCGCCCAGAGGCCGGGCACCCAGTATATGGCCTATACGCTGACCAAGAGCGCTCTGGTGACGTTGACCATGAGTCTGGCGATGGCGATGGGGCCCCAAGTGCAGGTGAACGCTCTGGCGCCTGGGGCCATTCTTCCGGCGCCGGGTGATGATGGCTATTTCGAGCGTCTGGCCCAACGATTGCCTCTCCAGCGAACCGGCTCGCCGGAGGAGATCGTGTCGGGGGTGCGTTACCTGCTCCATTCTGACTTTACGACAGGCGAACTGCTGTATATTACCGGCGGTGAGCATCTCTAGGCGCGCACCGATCCATCAGCGATAGCCAAGGAGGCTGTGTATGACCGATCGCATCTTGATCCGCAATTTGTTACTGCGCACCCGGATTGGCGTCAATAGCGAGGAGCGGCGCAATCTCCAGGATGTCATCCTCAATATCACACTGCATGCGGATACAAGGGCGGCGGGTGCTTCGGACGACATCGACTATACCGTCAACTATCGCACAATCACCAAGGAGGTCATCGATCACGTCGAGACCTCGCGGTACTATCTGGTCGAAAAGTTGGCCAACGAGATCGCCAGGCTCTGCCTGAGCCACGAGGGGGTGCTTGGCGTCACGGTTCGGGTGGAAAAGCCGGGCGCTCTGCGTTTTGCCGAGTCGGCCGGCGTCGAGATCACTCGTACGCAGGAGGATTTCGTCGAGTGACACGGGTTCTGATCCTGTTGGGATCGAACATAGACAGAGAGCGTAGCCTTTGTCAGGCGGCACGGCGCCTCAACGAGTTGGTCAGGGTGATCGCCTTTTCCCCGGTCTATGAGACCGAGCCGATCGGCGATATAGACCAGATGTGCTTTTTCAATGCGGCGGCCTTGATCGACACCGACCTGGAACCGGTGCGCCTCAAGGTTGATATCTTGCATCGCATCGAGGACGAACTGGGGCGCGTACGCAGCCCGAATAAGAATGCTCCGCGTACCCTCGATCTGGATATTATCCTGTATGGCGATCGGATCTGTTCGGTCGAGGGTCGACCCGTGCCGGACCCCGACCTGCTGCAGTATGCCCACGTTGCCAGGCCTGCTGCTGACCTGGCCCCGGAATGGGTGCACCCCGAAGCGGGCGAGACGCTGGAGACCATTGCTGCTAGACTGCCCGTCTCGGGCCTACAGCGCAGGCCCGATATCGTATTGTCTGAATGTAATGACGAATAAGGAGAAGCATGCCGCCACTCAAGCTGGACCCTTCGGACTATGATGCCTTTCGCGTCGATTTGTTGGATGTAGAAGAGCAGGAATGCACCAATGATATCGCCTGCGCCGTGCGCGCCATTCTGGAGGCCATCGGCGAAGATCCTGAGCGGCAGGGGCTGGTGCGCACGCCGGACCGTGTGGCGCGTGCCTATGCCGAGCTGACCGCCGGATATCATGTTGATCCCAAGCGTTTGATCAACGATGCCATCTTTGACGTAACCTATGACGAGATGGTCATTGTGCAAGGGATCGATTATCACAGCCTGTGTGAGCATCATCTCTTGCCCTTTTTCGGGCAGTGCCACGTGGGGTACATTCCCCGGGGCAAGGTCATTGGATTGAGCAAGATCCCGCGTATCGTCGAGATGTTTGCGCGGCGCCTGCAGATACAGGAACAGATGACGATGCAGATCGCCCATTTCCTGGAAGAGACGCTGAATCCCCTGGGTGTCGCCGTGGTCTGCGAGGGCCAGCATATGTGCGCCACTATGCGTGGTGTGAAAAAGCCGAACACGAGTATGGTGACCAGCGCCATGCTGGGTGTGTTCAAGCGGAATCAGTCTACACGCGCCGAGTTCCTGTCGAACATTGGCCGTCACCATAACGAACACTAGCTGGCGGCAGGGGCTGGCCACTGCTCGTTGTGTAATGGGGCGAATGGACCTATTCGGAGAGCCCACATGGATGTATAATGCCCGCAACACCGGTGCATAACGGTCGAGCTCACCCAGAGGGAGGTTTTATATGAAGGCTGTCGTAATGGCTGGAGGGGCTGGTTCGCGGCTGAGACCGCTGACGGTGAATCGTCCCAAGCCTCTGGTGCCCATTGTAAACCAGCCAGTCATCGCTCACATTCTGGACTTGCTCAAGCGCCACGGCATTACCGAGGTTGTCATTACACTCCAGTTCATGGCTGAAGCGATTCAGGACTATTTCGGCGATGGATCGCAACTGGGGATGGAGATCGAGTACTCGATCGAAGAGGTTCCCCTGGGCACGGCGGGCAGCGTCAAGCAGGCTCAGGAGATGCTGGATGATACCTTTATCGTAATCAGTGGCGATGCCCTCACCGATATCGACCTTTCTGCGGTGATCGATTTTCACAAGCAGCAGGGCAGCAAGGCGACGCTCACTCTCTATCGAGTGCCCAATCCGTTGGAATATGGGGTTGTCATCGTAGATGAGCAAGGGCGCATCCAGCAGTTTCTGGAAAAGCCCAGTTGGGGAGAGGTAATCTCGGACACGGTCAACACCGGCATCTATGTGCTCGAGCCGGAAGTGCTCGACTATTTCGAGCCCCAGACCAAGTTCGATTTCAGCCAGGACCTCTTTCCGATGCTACTGGAAAACCAGGACCCCATGTACGGTTATGTGGCCGAAGGCTACTGGTGTGATGTAGGCAACCTGCCCGAGTATATGCGCGCCAATGGCGATCTGCTGTCGGGACTGGTGCAACTCGAGTCCCTCGGGAATCAGATTGGTGATGGCATCTGGGTGGGCGAGGATGTCGAGATTGCGCCCGATGCTCAGCTCTTTGCCCCCATCTATCTGGGGAACGGCGTCAAGATCAAGCAGGGCGTGATCGTCCATGGCCCCGCTGTGGTGCGCGACTACTCGGTCCTGGATCGCTACGTCAACCTGGATCGCAGCGTAGTTTGGCGTAACTGCTATGTGGGAGAGGGGGCCGAGCTGCGAGGTGCTGTGATCGGCCGACAATGCAATGTCAAGCGCAAAGGCGTCCTCTTTGAGGGGGCGGTGGTCGGCGATTCGACGGTGATTGGCGAGGGCGCCATCATTCACCCGAACGTCAAGATCTGGCCCAACAAAGAGGTCGAGGCTGGGGCCAATGTTACCTCGAGCATCATCTGGGGCGCCCAGGGACGGCACGTTCTTTTTGGGCGATTTGGTGTCACCGGCCTGGTGAACATCGATCTTACGCCCGAGTTTGCTGCCAGGTTGGGAGCCACCTTTGGTGCCAGCCTGCCCAAGGGTGCTATCGTCACGATCAACCGCGATCCACATCGTAGCCCGCGCATGCTCAAGCGCGGAATCATCTCGGGTCTGCCGTCGGCGGGCGTCAACGTTCTCGATTTGCGCTCCAGGCCTATCCCGGTGGCCCGCTTTTTCACACGATTCACCGAGAGTGCGGGCGGCGTCCATGTGCGGCTCTCGCCCTTTGATAATCGGGTGGTCGACATCAAGTTCTTTGACCGTAACGGCCAGGATCTGACCAAAGCGCAGGAGCGCAGCATTGAGCAGGTGTTCTTCCGCGAGGACTTTCGCCGGGTCTATCTGGATGAGATCGGTACGATTGACTATGCCGATCACGTGGTTGAGCGCTATTCGCAAGCGTTTCTCGAGGCACTCGACGTTGACGCGATCCGCGACGCCAATCATTATCTCATCGTAGACTATGCGAATGCACCAACGGCAATGGTGTTGGCGCCGCTCCTCGCCTCCCTGAACTGCCGCGTGGTTGCTCTGAATGGTGATCTGGACGAGACCAAGATGTCGATCCTACCCGAAGAGTTTCAGGAATCGTTGGACCAGCTAGGCCAGATCTGTCATGCTCTCGATACGATCCTGGGTGTACGCCTCGATGTCGGTGGTGAGCGCATCTTTGTCGTGGACTGCAATGGCCGGGACGTTGATGAGGTCAAGTTGGCTGCCATGCTTACTGAGATGGCGATGAAGGCCAATGGCGGGGGCACGGTTGCCGTGCCAGTCTCGATGCCATCTGTCTTTGAACGTATTGCGGCCCAGTATGGTGGGAAGATTATACGGACCAAGGTGAACCTTCCCTCGCTGATGCAGGTCGCCAATGACTCGAGCGTCCTCATGGCGACGGATGGTCACGGCTCTTTTATCTGGCCCAGGTTCCAGCCGGTTGTGGATGGCATGATGACTGTGGCCAAGATGCTCGAGTTTATGACGTTACAGGACGTTACGTTGGACCAGGCTCTGGCGTCTGTACCGACCTACCATCGCGCCCAGAGCCAGGTCGGGTGCCCCTGGGAAGGCAAAGGCAAGGTTATGCGCCTACTGAATCAGCAGTACAAAGATCGTCTGGACAGTCAGATCGATGGCGTCAAGATCAACCTGGGCGAGGGAGAATGGGTGCTGGTATTGCCTGATGCGGATCACCCCCTGTTTCACATCTTTGCTGAGGCGCACAGTGAGGATCAGGCCGAGGGTCTGGTGGATCGCTACCGTCGCATTGTCGAGAGTTTCCAGGACTAGTCCGAGCGACCGGGACACCGTGAGGCGGCGTGATCCGATGATCGCGCCGCCGTGGCGTCAGTCGCCGTGGCGTTGATAGAGGATCTCGCCCTCAAGGATCGTCAGGTCCACCTGCGTGTCGAGCAGACACTCGGGCGGCGCAGTGCTGATGTCGCGAGAGAGTACGGTCACGTCGCCCCGTTTGCCAACGGTCAGGCTACCGCGTTCGCCTTCACCATAGCCCGCATAGGCGGCCCCCAGCGTGTAGGCGCAGATCGCTTTGTCCAGGCTGAGCCGTTGCTCGGGATACCAGCCACCGGACGGTTTTCCATCGGCATCCTTACGGGTGAGTGCTGCGTACAGGCCTGGCATTGGATTGAGGCCCTCTACGGGCGCGTCGGTGCCAAAGGCCAGATGTGCGCCACTGGCCAGCAGACTATGCCAGGCATAGGCATGACGACAGCGCTCACCCCATTGCCGCTCGGCCATGAGCCTGTCTTGGGCGGCGTGGATCGGCTGCATCGATGCGATGACCCCCTGCGTCGCCAGGCGTGGTAGATCCTCGGCGGACAAGAGCTGCACATGCTCGATGCGTTGGCGCAGGTGGCGTTGGGGTAATCCAGTTTGGGCCGGGTTCTGTGCCAGCTGCCCATAGATGTCGAGGACGCGCCGATTCGCTGCATCGCCGATGGCGTGGATAGCCGATGCCAACCCATGGCGAGCCGCCAGGCCCACGGCCTCCAGGAGCGTTTGGGTATCGGTGGCGGCTACGCCATAGTTCTCAGGCTGACCCTCATAGGGAGTCAGCATCTCGGCGGTGGCGGAGCCCAAGGCGCCATCGGCAAACATCTTGATGTGGCCGATGCGCAAGCGATCGCTCCCATAGCCGGTCCGCAGCCCGAGGGCCACTGCCTCGTCGAGAAATCGCAGGGGTAGCATGTGCCATACCCGCACAGCAAGCTCGCCGGCCTGCTCGAGCTCGGATAGCGCTCGAAACGATTCGGGTCCCTCACAGCTATGCACCGCGGTAATGCCGTAGCGGGCGCAATCTGCAATGGCTGCCCGCGCAGCCTGGCGCCAGCTCTCCGGGGTGGGTGAAGGGATGGCGGCATCGATCAGCCGGCGCGCATTCTCGGTAAAGATGCCGGTAGGCTGTCCAGATGCATCCCGCACAATCTGGCCGCCTGAGGGATCAGGCGTATTCGCATTGACCCCCGCCATTTGCAGCGCCAGGCTGTTGACCCAGGTCGAGTGCCTGTCCTTTGAATCCAGGGCTATGGGACGGTCGTCCACCACACGATCGAGGTCGAGACGGGTGGGCGGTGTGGGCTGCGGCCAAAGATTATGATCCCAGCTGGCGCCGCGCAGCCAACCCGATCCAGGCTGTTTGTCAGAGGCCTGCCACACCCGTTCCAGGGTCTCCTGCAACGAGGCAGTTCCCCCCAGATCGATCTGGGTGAGGGTCATGCCGTGCATGCAGAGGTGCAGGTGGGCATCTTCCAAGCCCGGCAGCGCCGTACGTCCCTCGAGGTCGACCTCATGCGCATCCGCGTGGGATAGGGCGCGCATCTCGTCGGAGCTACCGCAGGCCAGGACACGCCCTGCGCGGATGCGCAGCGCCTCCACGCGCGGCTGGCGTGGGTCCATGGTCAGGATCGCGCCATTGTACAGGACGAGATCACGTTGCATCGCAAGAAACCGCAGCCTGTAGAGATCGGTAGAGCACTAGAACGGGATCTCTTCCTCATCCAGGATCGAGCCGCTGCGATCCTGATCACCAGCATCCGACTCTCGGGCGCCCTCATCATAGCTGGGGCCAGCGTCGCCGCGCCCGCCGAGGAACTTGACCTCACGAGCTGTGACATTCAGCGAAGCGCGCCACTCGCCGTCGCGACCCTGGAATGGCTCTGACTCCTGCATCTCTCCTTCTACCAGCACCTGTCGACCTTTGGCCAGATACTGGTTGCAGGTCTCGGCGAGCCGCCGCCAGGCGGAGACGCGGAACCATACGGTGCGTTCCTGGCGTTGGCCGCTCTGATCGGTCCAGACGCGATTGGTGGCCACAGAAAAGCTGGTGACAGGGGTGCCCTGCGCGGTGTAGCGCATCTCGGGGTCGTTGCCGAGATTGCCGATGATGATGATCTTCTGATACATGGGTGATTGCCTCCCGATGTGTGATGCTGTCAGGGTACAACGGGCCGAGTATAGCACGATCGTAACGGTCCAGCAATCATTCTGCCGTGCGTCGATAGAGCCCTCTGGCAGCGCGTGTCAACTCGGATGATGATCGTACCAAAGACAGAAGGTTCACTCAAGAGATAATCATACCGGAGCGATCAAGACGTTTTTCCCAGTAGCGCAGACCGCACATAGCATCGCTATCCTTTATCTGGATGGGGTCTGATAGACTACCTTCCGTTCCGACCTGCATAGCGTATATGGTGCGCTGAGATTAAGGTATCTATCTTGTACATCACATAGATACGATTATTTCTATCTCTGCTTGACTTGAATAGGCTAATGCTGTAAACTATAGCTAGCTCTAGCATAGACGTGTAAGATAGAGTTGCCGCCTGGTGCGGCTTTACATATATCACCTCCAAAGGCGGCTCGAGGTGGGACCGCACGCCCGAGCCGAGGGAGTAGGGCGATGTCACAAGATACATTGATGACGGTAAAACAGATAGCCGAGCATTTGCAACTCAAGGAATCCACCGTTTATTCCTGGGCTCAGGATAACAAGATCCCTGCATTCAAGATCGGCAGAACGTGGCGATTTGATCGAGCTCGACTTGGCAAATGGCTCAGCCAACACCTACAGGACGATACCGAGCGGGAGGAAGCAGAGTTGGGGGACGAGCAGCTAATGACCGTCAAGCAGGTTGGCGATTATCTACAGCTCAAGGAATCGACCGTCTACTCGTGGGCTCAAGATGAAAAGATTCCTGCGTTCAAGATCGGTCGTACCTGGCGCTTTGGGCTCGATACCCTCCGAGAGTGGCTCCGGGAGCATCTGCAGGCTGCCGAAGATATCGAGGTGGGTGAGATCGAGGACGAGCAGCTCATGACGGTCAAGCAGGTAGCCGATTATCTGCAACTTAAGGAATCAACGATATATTCGTGGGCTCAAGAGGGTAGAATCCCCGCCTTCAAAATCGGCCGTACATGGCGGTTTGGACTGGGCACGTTGCATAGCTGGCTTGAGCAGCACCTCCAGGATGACGAGGACTTTTCGAGTAACTAGTGTGGAGGCTCATCCAAGGCGTTGCGCGGGGGTGATGTCGCCTGGACTATTGCCCCTGTAGCGTCTACTATGCTGCCCAAATCTTGTCTGTTCTCGCTCCTCTGCCGCTTGCCTCCTCTGGCTGCCAGCCCTTGATGCGCACATCTGCTTGCCACAGGCAGGCAAGCCTAGTATCCTCTATAGGAAGAAATGCCTCAAAGCAGAGTATGCCGGTGCGCCGGGGCTCTTGTATCAAGGAGATAGCGATGCCTCACCATGACAGACCTTTTGGCCTATGGCCTAGCCCACTTTCCCCCTCTCAGATGGCCTCCCAAAGGCGCCTGAACGATCTGTCGTGGGATGATGCTTCGGGCAGTCTGGTCTGGCTCGAGGCACGTTCGGGACACGGCATGCTTCTGGTTGACCCGGGGCGTGGGCATGCGCCTCGTGAGCTAAATGTAGACCGCTCGGCGCGGGCTCAGGTAGGGTACGGAGGCGGCGACATGACCGTCTCACAAGGATATGTCTACTATGCGGCGGAGGGGCGCCTGTTTCGACAGCCCCTGGCTCAAGGGATGGAATCCTCTGTGATGCCGAGCTTTGGAGATGCTGCGGCCGCCGCCGTATCACCCGATGGCCGCTGGGTGCTTTACGTGCACTCCTATGAGGGCGAGGATCGACTTGCCGCCGTGGATGCCCAGGGAGAGCGATGGCCGGTCCGGTTGGCCGAAGGGCATGATTTCTATATGCAGCCGGTCTGGCATCCTATTGGCCGTCGAATTGCGTGGGTGGCCTGGGATCATCCGCAGATGCCATGGGACGGATCGTTACTCTACCTGGCTGATCTGGGCACCGCCGACGGCGGCGTGCTACGCATCGGGAGCTCCAGGGTGATCGCTGGCGACGCTGATACATCGATCTTTCAGCCCGCCTTTGCCCCCCACGGACGCTCTCTTGCCTACGTCTCCGATAGCGGTGGCTGGTATAACCTCTATCTGTACGCGCTCGACACTGGTCTACACCGGCCTCTGGTACAGGTTGATGCCGAGTTGGGGCGTCCCGCTTGGGTTCAGGGCATGCGTACCTATGCCTGGGCACCCGATGGCGAGCATATCTACTATGTGCAGTCGTCCCGGGGCTATGACGAGCTCCACAGGGTCGAGGTTGCATCGGGGGCAACGCGTCAGGTGCCCGGTCTGGAAGAATATACGCATCTGAGCCAGCCGAGCATATCGAGGGACGGCGTTTTTGCTTGCATCGCGGCCAGCCCACAAACGCCGCCGCGCATCATAATCCTAGACCCGCTCAATGGCGACGTGCGTGTTGTAGCCCGCTCCAGCGGTGAGTCGATTCCGAACGAACAGCTGGTCGTTCCCGAGCCGCTGACGTGGCGCACAGACGCAGGAGACGAGGTGCATGGCTTGTTCTACGAGCCCGAGGCAGCCGAGCGTGAGGAGCGGCCTCCGTTGGTGGTGCTGGTACATGGGGGGCCGACCTCGCAGACAACGGCCACCTATTCAGCCCAGGCCCAGTTCCTGGCAACCCGAGGCTATGCTGTGTTGGACCTCAACTATCGTGGCAGCAGCGGCTATGGACGCGCGTATCGTAATGCCCTGCGGGAACGTTGGGGCATTGTCGACGTAGAGGATGCCGTCGGCGGGGCCTCCTACCTGGTTGATGCTGGCCGTGTGGATCGGGACCGTCTGGTAATCATGGGCGGCAGTGCCGGAGGCTACACTGTGCTGCAGGCCCTCATCCGGCACCCGGGCTTTTTCCGGGCAGGCGTGTGTTTGTATGGCGTCACCAATCTCTTTACTCTGGCGGCTGATACCCACAAGTTCGAGCAGCGCTATCTCGATTCTCTTATCGGGCCATTGCCCGAACAGGCGGCCCGCTATCGCGAGCGTTCGCCGCTCTTTTACGCCGATCAGATTCGAGACCCGATCATTGTCTTTCAAGGGGAGGAGGATCGGGTGGTGCCCCGAGCGCAGGCTGACAAGATCGTGGAGACGCTGCGCCGCAACGGTGTGCCACACGAGTATCATCTTTATCCGGGGGAGGGGCATGGTTGGCGCAACGCAGAGACGATTGAGCGCTTTTACAGTGCGCTCGAGGCGTTTCTGAAGCAGTACGTGATCTTTAGTTGAGTCGTTTATGGAGGGGCCGATGGCGCTCTATCGCCCACTGAGCGAGATATCCCTTGGCGACACGGCCGAGTTTGGCGGCAAGGCCGCCCACTTGGGTGAGGCCATGCGCCTTGGGTGCTCGGTGCTCCCTGGCGTGGCGTTATCGGTCGAATTGTATCGCCGTTTTATGCGTCAGGGTGGCCTCCATGGAGAGGTGCGCTCGATTCTGGGTAATATGCAACCCCAGGCCATGGGGCAATTCCAGGCTGTTGCCTGGGCCATCCGCTCCGCTTTTGAGGTGCGACGCGTTCCGGACGAGATCGTGGCCGCGATCCACGAGGCATGGCAGGCCGTGGGGGCTGAACGGGTGGCCGTGCGCTCCTCCGCTACCAACGAGGATAGCCCTAATCAGAGCTTTGTGGGGCAGCATGCCTACACGCTGAATGTGGACAGCCCCGAATCGCTGGTGCAGGCCGTATTCTCATGCTGGGCTTCTCTCTTTAGCTCCCAGGCCCTATCCTACGCAAACACCTTTCGCGTCGATCTGCTCAGTTCCGCCATGGCCGTCCTGATCCAGCCCATGGTGGACGCTGATGAGAGCGGTTCTCTTTATACTGCTGATCCCGTCAAGGGGAACCCTGACGTGTTCCTGCTCGCTATCCGGGAAGGCTCTCGAGCAGGTATCTACGAACTTGACCCCTTTGTGAGGTCAGCAGGAGAAGAGGAATACTGGAGCCAACTGCGTGCGATGGGGCTACTGCTGGACGAAAAAAAGCTGGCCTATAGGAGCATGGACTGGGTTCTTGTAGCCGACGAGGTGTTCTTGTTGCGGGATCGACCGGTGACGGGGGCGCCATCCTACCTTCCCCGAGAAGCCATCGAATGTGAATTGCAGATAGCGCCCATCGAATGGGTTCGTCCGCCCGGTATGTCGCCACGTGAGGCCAAGCCGTTCACCTGGTATCATATCAGCCGTGGGCCATCGCTGTACGCCATGTCCAATGCCCTGGATCCGTCAACGCTCTCGGAGCCACTTCCAAGGTTGCAGTGCTATCCCTGTGGCTACCGCTATATCAGTGAGGCCACACCGAATGATCCACCGGCCAATCCGGCTCTGCCGTTGCAGCGAGGTCTCCTGGATGCGCGCTTGATGTGGCGAGCCCGCACGCTGGATCGTGGGTATCTTGCGTTGCGTGACCAAGACCTGCCGCGCCTAGAGCAGATCAACGAGCAAGAGTTCGAGAGCTCGAGTAGCGCCAAGTTGGCCGACCTACTCGACGGGGTGATGGAGCTTCATGATGCTTTCTGGAAGGAGAGCGGCTTGCTGGAGAGGACAAGTGGGGCTCTGATCGATCTCTTGCAGAGATTGAGCCAGGCATGGCTCCATCAGGACTCGGTTGAGATGGATCTGTTGCTCGCAACCGACGAGGATGCCTGGTCACAGGTCCAGCTAAGACTGGACGAGCTGGCCCTTGCCGACTATCCCAGTGATAGCGAGCGCGAGACCGCCAAGGAGGCCTTTTTCCGTCGTCACCGGCATTACTTTATTCCGGGCGATCCGCTGGCGCCCTGGCGTGATCTGGCCGAGATCGAGTCTGACCGCGCCCTGTTGGATGAGGCATGGGCCGCACGGGAGTCGGACTGGGTGCCGATGGCGCGCGTTTTCGAAGAACGCGCCGAGGCGCGGGAAGCAGTTCTTGAGGAGCTGCTCTCACGTCTGGACCGCCTGCGTGGCGCGATCTATCGTAGGACGGTAAAGCTGGCCCAGCACTATCATACGTTGGCCCGCGATAGCCGGCATCCGGTGGTGTTGTCCCGCCTGCTTGAGGCCGATATGGTGCGCGATACAGGACGTCGGATGCTCGACGCTGGCCTGTTGGACGCTGCCTCTGACGCTGGCCTGTTCGAGGCGCGACAGCTCCTGGCCTGGCACCAGGGACAAGTCAGCAACGAAGAGATGATGCGCACCGCCCAGCGTCGCACGATGTCGTTTCGGCGCCGGGCACGCTATATGCCGCCCGAGAGGATCAAGGCTGAGCCTGAGGACGAGCCCGAAGCTGAGCGTCCCGAAGATCAAGTATTTGAGGGTAGCCCGGTCTACGCCGGCAGGGCCACGGGCAGAGCGCGGGTGATCGAGGCCCTGAGCGAGGCCAACCAGGCCCTACCGGGGGAGATTCTGGTATGCCGTGAGCCCTGGTTCGAGTTGAGCCCCCTGTTTTCGATTGTGGCCGCCGTCGTGTCAGAGGAGGGCGAGTTGCTGGATCACGCCGGTGTGCTGGCTCGCGAATATGGAGTGCCGGCGGTGTTTGGCGTTGCAGAGGCGACGAGTCGCATCGAGACGGGAGACACTCTTGTGGTGGATGCAAAGCGAGGGATCGTGATTCGGCGGTTTCCCGAGCCCGAATGGGATATGTGGATCATATAGGAGGGAGCCTGTTGGCAGGTACGACATTGTACGGTGGGATAGAGGGGGGCGGCACCAAGTTTGTGTGTGCTGTGGCTGCAGGCCCTGATGATATTCGGGATGAGATTCGGTTTCCCACCGCTGCGCCCGAGGAGACACTGGACCAGGCGATCGCCTTTTTCCGTGCACACCAGCAAAAGGCCGAACTGGCCGCCGTGGGAATTGCCTCCTTTGGCCCCATCGACCCGAACCCGGAATCGCCGCGCTTTGGCTATGTGACCACCACCCCCAAACCGGGGTGGGCCCAGACTGATTTTGCAGGGACGATCCACCGCGCCCTGGGTTTGCCGGTGGGATTCGATACCGATGTGAACGTGGCGGCGTTGGGGGAGCACCGATGGGGTGGGGCTCGTGGGCTTGACACCTTTATCTACCTCACGGTAGGCACGGGCGTGGGCGGCGGTGGCATGGTCAACGGCAAGTTGATCCATGGGGCGATGCACCCCGAGATGGGGCATATCCGCATTCCCCATGATCGACAGGCGGATCCCTATCCGGGCTACTGCTCGTATCACGGCGACTGTCTGGAGGGCCTGACGTGCGGGCCGGCCATTTCGGAGCGCTGGGGGCGCTCGGGGCGTGACCTGGCTCCCGATCATCCGGCCTGGGAGATGGAGGCGCGGTATCTGGCGCTGGGCCTGGTCAACTTGATCCTACCTCTCTCGCCCCAACGGGTGATCATGGGGGGCGGCGTCATGGAGCAGATGCATCTCTTTCCGATGATTCGCTCACAGGTGCAAGAGCTTCTCAACGGGTATCTGCAGCTCGAGAGTATCCAGGAACGGATCGACGAGTACATCATACCGCCAGAGTTGGGCGGGCGGGCCGGGGTTCTGGGGGCCATCGCTCTGGCGCAGGAAGTGCATCGTGGGCAGATGCCCGGCCTGGGAAGCCGGACAAACTGAGCGGAGCACGCGCGAAAATCAACGAGGGGGCACAAAGGCCCCCTCGTGTCTACGTCAGGCGTACTATGCGCTGGCCTTGACCTTGGCGTTACGCAGTTCGGCGTCCAGGTCGGGATCTACCTCGGCAATGAGGGTGGCCAGCTCCTCATCCCCGTAGGAAGTGACACGGCCCTGCGCATACTCGCTGTCGATAGCGTCGAGAACGCGCTGCAGGCGCGGGTCGCGCTTGTCCAGAGTATAGTCCGCGGGCAACTCATAGTAGCTATTGATCCAGTGCAATAGCCCGGCGGCGCCAGAGCCCTGACCCACCAGCACCCGAATCGGCCGGTTGAGCAGAGCCTCGGTGTCAAAGGCTGTGTAAACCTCGGGATCCTTGAGCAAGCCATCGGCATGGATGCCCGCCCGCGTGGTGTTGAAATCCTCACCCACAAAGGGGGTCATGGGCGGGATTCGATAGTCGATATCCTGCTCATAGTAGCGCGCGATCTCGGTGATCACCTGGGGCTGCATGCCGTCCATCGATCCGCGCAGGGAGGCGTACTCGAACACCATGGCTTCCATGGGCGTATTACCGGTGCGCTCGCCAAAGCCCAGGAGCGTGCAGTTGACAGCAGCAATGCCATACAACCAGGCGGTGGCGGCACAGGTCACAGCCTTGCTGAAATCGTTGTGCCCGTGCCATTCCAGCAGCTCACTGTCAAAGCCGGCATGGTGCCGAAGGCCGTAGGCGATGCCCGGCACGCTGCGGGGCAACGCCACGCCAGGGTAGGTCACGCCCAGGCCGAGGGTGTCACAGGCGCGGACCTTGATCGGGATGCCACTCTCGTCCGCCAGCTTTTTCAGCTCCAGCGCCAGAGGCACGACGAACCCATAATAGTCAGCTCGCGTAATGTCCTCCAGGTGGACGCGAGGCCGCACCCCGATGGCCAGCGCATCCTTGACCACACCCAGGAATTGGTCCATGGCCTGGCGACGGCTCATGTTCAGCTTGCTGAAGATGTGATAGTCAGAGCAACTGCACAGGATGCCCGTCTCTTCGATGCCCATATCCTTGACGAGCTGAAAATCCTTCTTGGTGGCGCGGATCCAGCTAGTGATCTCGGGATAGCGGTACCCCAGGGCGCGGCAGGCCTCTACCGCGGCGCGGTCGCGATCGCTGTACAAAAAGAACTCGGACTGTCGGATGATGCCGTGTGGCCCACCCAGCTCGTGCATGAACTTGAAGAGCTGAACTACCTGCTCTACGGTATAGGGGGCACGAGCCTGCTGGCCATCGCGAAAGGTCGTGTCGCTGAGCCAGATGTAATCGGGTGGATGCATCGGGACGTGGCGATGGTTGAACGGGATCTTGGGCACGTCATCATAGGTGTAGAGGAGACGATAGTGGTTGGGGCTGGCGACATCCTGCAAGGCATACTTGTACTCGGTCTGATGCAGTGTGTTGGTTCTCTTGCTAAATTCTAGCATCGTTCCTCCTCCTGGTTGTGCGATACAATCTGTGTGGGCCAGCGCGTATGCCGGTTGGCCCGAATATGCAAAAAAACCAGTATCCCGGAGGATAACTGGCTTGGTCTTCGTTGACACTGGCGACGCCAAACTACCCGGGGTGGTAGGCGGTATCCTTTCCCGGCCTCCTGGCGCTCTTGTTGCGGATTGCCATTCGGGTCAGCATTGGGTGCACCGTTCCTGATAAAGACAAGCGAGGACGCCACTTGGGCATCCTCGCCACAGTAGAATGATGATATCACAGAGAGGCCGCACTGTCAAAACCGCGCTACGACCTGCGCCAAGCTAGGGGCTTTTGGCTGACAAGGAGCGATGATGCACCGCCATACGTCCTGAGAGCGGCTACTCGTTCTTGACCAGGAGCACGTGAGGGCAGGACGAACGAAAACTGCACAGTAGCTCTGCAAAGCCCTCACGGGGCAGATCCCGAAGGATCCCCTGCCGATGCTTTGGGACAGCCAGCGCCTTGGGGCGAAAGCCAAGGTCCAAGAGTCCATCCATCCAGGGGCCGATGGTGTCCAGAGGGTCCTCAAAGGTCGTGTTGTGCACCTCGATAAAGAGCTTGAGTACCTTCGTCGCCTCACGCAGGGTCCGCTGCATCCCTTGGGTGACGTTCATCTCGAACCCCTCCACGTCCATGCGGACAAAGTTGACCTCCTGGATGTTCTGTTCCTCCAAGAGGTCATCCAGAGCCACGGTGGGGACCTTAACGCGCATAGAGGCGTCGGTGCTCTCCAGTCGCTCACGAAAGTGGTCCGATAACGTCTCGTCGTCCAGTGACATCAGATTGCACCAGTTCGATTGAGGTGTGATCCACATCTCTTGCGAGCCGGACTTGTCAGAGATAGCCCTCTGCAGCGCGGTGACCTGTCTGTAGTTATTGAGGACCAGGTTGCGCACCAGGATCTCGTAATTGCTGGACACCGGCTCTATAGCCAGGACGCGCCCTTCGGTGCCAACCAATCTGGCCTCCATGAGCGCATAATAGCCCAGGTTGGCGCCGATATCGACGCCGACCATCCCGGGCTTGATCTCTTGCTGGATAAGCTCTGTCTGTTCCCGCTCCCGGATGCGGTACCGGATCAGCTCGCGCGATAAGCCGGGATCGTCCAGCCTGAGGATCATGCGGCTCCCCTGGATCGGCAGGACGACCTGCCCGTCCTTGGCGTGGACGTGGGCCAGGGCTGTGCGTGCCAGGCTCCGCACATCGTATCCAATCCGTTTGGCAAGTGTGTCAAGCCCCTCTCGGGCTCCTCCTTCTCGAAAGGCGCCGGTCACCTCGGCGTAGCGGTAGCGTAGACCTCTGCTCAAAATGCTTGCCTCCTGATCATGACAGTGCTGTTGTGCTGCGCGGTGCGCATCATCCTGCCGCCTAGCACCTATACGCGATGAGTATTGACGTAATCCCAGTCGATGTCGAGGCCCAGTCCGGGTGCCTGGGGTAGCGACACGAAACCCTCGGCGTCCACGTCATCCACGCGGCTGGCCAGCCAGGGCTGGGCGGCCTCATAGTCGTAATGGGGATGCAGCAGGCCGCGCTCATAGTACTCGCCGGGGATGCTCATGGCGCCCAAGGCGTGCAGGTTGCCATGGCCGCCGCCGTGCACCTCCAGCGAGACGCCGTGGGCCTCGCACAGGTGGATGCATTTCATGAGCGGCGTCAGCCCGCCCAGGGCCACGTCGTACCGGCTAATGTCGCTGGCGTGATTGACGATCCATTCGGCGCGGTTGTAGAACAGGCCGCCCGCCGTCTCGGGCCCCACCACCGGGATGTCCAGCTGCTCCGTAAGCCAGATGTACGACGACATGCTGTGCTCGTTCATCGGCTCCTCGAACCAGAGATAGCCCAGCTCTTCCAGGGCGCGCCCAATGTAGAGGGCCTCGGTGCGGCTGTAATCGTGGTGGCAATCCAGCATCAGGTCGATCTCGGGGCCGACACGTTCGCGCACTGCCGCGCACGCCTCTACGTCATGGCGCGGGTTGGGCCCCAAAGGCGCCATCCAGGTGTGCAGTTTAAAGGCGCGATAGCCCTGGGCGACGCAGGCCTCGGCAAAGTCAGCATAGGCGCTGGGGGTGTCCAGCCCGCCGGGGATGTCGTCGCCGCACA
>SLPC01000068.1 GCA_007132185.1 Anaerolineae bacterium
ACAAAAGAGGCTGGAACCACCATCGATTGGAGCGCCGATCCCAACGGTGCGCTCATCCACGATTACAGTGGCGCCGGCAGCACCATCGTCCGCATCACCGCCCTTCGTTCAGGCGACGCCAATCCGACTGTATCCGTCACGGATACTACCGGTTTCAGCGATGGCGACCTGGCGCGCGTCAGCGATGGTGTCAATACGCTGGTGGTTCGGATCGATACAGTGGACAGTCCCACGCAGGTCACGCTGGACACTGCCACCCATGCCATCGATCATACCTTTGAGGCGGGCGACGATTTTGTCCTGGCCACGGCAGGCCGCAGCGGTTCGGATCGTCTCGACCTGCGCTCCACGAACAACTTTTACCCGCACGCCGTTATCGAGATCGACGATGGCGAGCGCAAGAGCTACCGCCGGGTCGACAGCATCGATGGCCACAGCCTTGTTCTGATCTCGGCGCTGAGCCAGGATATACCCAGCGGCACCGCGGTGCGCGTGGTCGAGTTCAGCCTGTCGTTGAGCGATGGCGACAACAGCGAGAGTTTCAATCATCTGTCCCTCGATCCCGGTGCGAGCAACTATGTGGTCCATATCGTCAACACCCAGTCTCGCCTGGTGCAGGTGACCGATAGGGGGTCAACGCGAGCCATTCCGTTCAACCTTCCGCGCACGCCTCGCGGCACGGCCGAGTTGCTTACCGGTGGCAGCGACGGCGACACTCCCAAGGCCGACGACTATCGCGGGGTCGATGGGGGACCTGGCAATCGCACTGGCATTCAGGCTCTGGCCGATATTGACTCTATCAGCATCATCGCAGTCCCCGGCGTCTCGCACGCCGCCGTCCAGGCAGAACTCATCGGCCAGTGCGAAGAGCTCAAGGATCGCTTCGCCGTCCTGGATCCCGCCAGAAACTCGGTGATCGGGAGCGGTCAGGGCGATGATATCATCGTCCAACGCAGCAACCATGATACCCTCTACGCGGCCATGTACTATCCCTGGCTGCGCATCCTGGATCCCCTCTATCCCGATGATCGCAATGGGCGCCTGATACCGCCCAGCGGCCATGTCATCGGCGTCTATGCCAGGGTGGATACGGATCGCGGCGTCCACAAGGCGCCGGCCAACGAGGTTATACGGCGCATCATGGATCTGGAAATCAAGCTCAACGACCGCGAGCAGGCCGTCCTCAACCCGCTCAACATCAACGTGATACGGGATTTTCGGGATAGCGGCCGCGGCATCCGCGTGTGGGGTGCCCGATGTATTACCAGCGACAATGCCTGGAAGTACGTACCCGTGCGCCGGCTCTTTATCTTTATCGAGAACTCGTTGGATGTGGGCCTGCAGTGGGTGGTTTTCGAGCCCAATGGCGAGGAATTGTGGGCCCGAGTGCGCCGCACCATCAGTGGCTTTTTGCGCACACTGTGGCTAAACGGGCAGTTGGCTGGCGTGACCCAGGACGAGGCGTTCTTTGTGCGCTGCGACCGGACGACCATGACCGAAGACGACATCGCCAACGGTCGCCTGATCTGTCTCGTGGGTGTGGCGCCGCTGCACCCTGCCGAGTTTGTGATCATCCGTATCGGCCAAAAGACGCTAGAGGCCCAAGAGTAACAACCGGTGAGCCGGATACAGCGCTCACGGATTGGCCAGGCAACGCGGAATAGGAGGCATCCATGACCCGTAACGATCCCTATGCGCAGTTCAACTTTTTGATCGAGCTGGATGGGTTGACGGTAGCCGGTTTCACCGAGGTGGGCGGCCTTGATACCGAGTCGGACGTGATCGAGTACCGCAATGGGAACGACGAGGCAACGATGCGCAAGCTGCCCGGCCTGCGCAGTTACAGCAACATCACGCTAAAGCGAGGCTACACCGAGAACCTGGAGCTCTGGGGTTGGCGCAAGACCACAGAGGATGGCGAGACCGAGCGCCGTGATGGCGTGATCATCTTGCTGGACGAGGCGCGTCAGCCCGTTCTCCGCTGGATCTTTCGGTCAGGCTGGATCTCCAAGTATGAGGGCGCCGCGCTCAACAGCACAACGAACGAGGCCGCTATCGAATCCATCGAGATTGCCCACGAGGGCATCGTGATGGAAGCATAGTCCGAGCAGTCAAGCCATGCCTACCTATCTGACACCGGGCGTCTATTTCGAAAAGGCGCAACCGCCTCGGCAACCTGTGCCACGCCGTACCGATGTGGCCGGCTTTGTCGGCCTGGCGGAGCGTGGTCCGCTGCATGCACCCCAGCGGCTGACCTCCTGGCGTCAGTTCCAACGGGTGTTCGGTGGCTTTGTGCGGTACGCCCATCTAGCCTATGCGGTGCGGGCCTTTTTCGAGAATGGCGGCGCGATCTGCTATGTGGTGCGCGTCGCCGACAAGGATGCAGCGCGCCGGGCCCAAATCGCCATTCCGGCCCAAATCGAGCTCGCTGTAGAGGACCCACCTGCCCTTTACATGGCTTATGCTATCGATGAGGGCACATGGGGCAATCGGCTCGCCATCTCGGTACAAAGAGCCATCTTGGGCGCCAGCCAGCATGTGTACCTGCCGATGCTGCCGAGTGATGGCAATCGGTTGGCCGTTACGTCCATCACCGGCTTTGAGAGGGGCAGTTGGGTGCGGCTCTCCCAGAGAATCGGCGATGCGACGCATCTGCAGGTCCGCCGGGTAGAGCACGTAGACCCTGTGCTGGGCGTGCTCACCCTGGAAGAGCCCTTGGCCGGCAGCGGCCTTGATCTTAGCGTTGAGGACAACCCCATCAGCGTGGAGAGCCTGGAATTCACCCTGCTCGTCTGGCAGGAGGACCAGGTGGCCGAGCGTTTTGGGGAGTTGGCGCCCGATTCGGAGCATGGCCGCTACGCGATCGACGTGGTAAACGCAGACTCGGCGCTCATTCGCCTGGAGCAGGCCGCCGATCTTTCAGCCTTGCCCCAGATTTCCTGGAAAGGGCAGCTGGGTGGCGGCGCCAACGGGTTGCGCACGCTGGACATCTATGACCTGGTCGGCACGCCCCAGGGTGACCCATTGGGGCTGGCCGCTCTGGCCAAGATCGAGGAGGTCAGCATTCTGGCGATCCCTGACCTGACCATTCACCCCGAGCCGCCGCCCCTGGTGCAACGCAGGCCTCAACGCCGGATCGAGCCATGCGCCCTGGGCACGCCCATTGCGCGCTTTGATCTGACCGGGCGCGTGGTGGACGCGGAGACCGATCTGCCGCTCACAGGCGCAGAGGTCAGCGACGGCCTGCAGACGGTAATCACCGATCTGGACGGGCGCTTTACAATGACCGGGCTCTTGCCCGGAACCGTCGACCTGCTTATCAGCCTGAATGCGTATGAACAGCGACCCTACCTGGTAACGGTTAGGGCCGCAGGGCCTGCGGTACAGGATCAGGGCGACATCGCACTCACGCCCATCGACCTGCCGCCGATCCTGGATCGAGTGGATATCGCCTATGGGCAGCAGGCCATGATTGCTCAATGCGAGACGCTGCGCGACCGCTTTGCCCTGATCGATCCCCCTCTGACGGCGCAAGGCGACAGTCTGGACACCAGCGGCATTGTGAGCTGGCGCGCGCGCTTTGACACGCCCTTTGCCGCGCTCTATTACCCCTGGCTGCTGGTGCGAGATCCCTTGACGCCCGGGGCCGCCCAGGGGCGGCTGGTGCCTCCCTCGGGCCACATGGCAGGCGTCTATGCAGCCACCGATCTGTCGGTGGGCGTGTTTCGCCCGCCGGCCAACCGGGCCCTGGCCTTTGTGGACGATGTCGCCGCGCTCGTCGACGACGCCCTGCAAGGGCTGATGAATCCGCGTGGCATCAACGTCATCCGCGCCTTTGCCGGTCGGGGGGTCCGGGTCTATGGCGCTCGCACCATGAGCAGCGATTCGGCCTGGCGCTATGTCAATGTGCGGCGACTGATGAGCATGCTGGCAGTCGCGCTGCATGATGGCCTGCAGTGGGCCGTATTCGAGCCCAACGACAATCAGCTACGCATGGGGTTGCGACTGAGTATCACGGGCCTGTTGGATGGGTTGTGGCGGCGGGGCGCCTTTTTGGGAGACCAGCCCGAGGCGGCCTATCACGTGCGCTGCGACGAAACCACGACCCCACCCGAGGTCCAGGCCAATGGTCAGGTGATCGCCGAGGTGGGCGTGGCGCCCACCGTCCCCTACGAGTTTATTGTGATGCGGTTGGGCCTCACGTCCGACGAATTGCAGATATCGGAGGTCTGATTCATGGCCGGTCCCGACAATCCGTTGCCCGCATTCAACTTTATCGTACAGCTCATCGAGAGCAATGGCGTCACGCGCACCGTGGCGGGCTTTTCCGAGTGCAGCGGCCTCGAATCCACGCTGGAGGTGGAGGAATACCACGAGGGCGGCGTCAATGACCGGGTGCACAAGTTCCCGACCCGCTTTACGTTCAGCAACATCACTCTCAAGCGAGGCATGACGCTGGATCCCGTTTTGCGCCAATGGCACGATAGCCTGCTGCGCGGTCAGACACAGCGCCGCGACGGCCTGATTCTCCTGCTCAACGAGGCGCGGGTTCCCGTCTTGGCGTGGAAGTTTGAGCGGGGCTTGCCCATCAAGTGGTCCGGCCCGAGCCTCAACGCCACAGCCAGCGAGGCCAGCATCGAGACTCTGGAGATCGCCCATGAGCGCCTGCAACCCTTCTCAGTAAGCTGAGGGATGGAGCCATATGCCGGTAGATGTGCGCATCAATGATGTCACGACGAATGTCAATGTCACCGACGCCTCGGCCATGCTGAGCCCAGAGGTGTTGGAGCGGATCGTACAGGCCGTGATCGCACGCCTGGAGGCCATGCAGCGAGACGAACGCCAGGCCGAAGAAGAGCGCAGCCTGGGATCGGCCCGCAATCGATCGGGATGA
This sequence comes from Anaerolineae bacterium, assembly GCA_007132185.1. Taxonomy (GTDB): domain Bacteria; phylum Chloroflexota; class Anaerolineae; order UBA1429; family UBA1429; genus UBA1429. Next base: position 4,895 of record SLPC01000068.1, read on the forward strand.
TAACGAAAGGACGGCTGAGAGCCAGCTATGCCAGAAGCATACGCCCAAGCCTACTTTGAGCGCCTGGACGCCC
>SLPC01000063.1 GCA_007132185.1 Anaerolineae bacterium
AGCCACAAGGCCCCCAGCTCTTGCCAGGGGCCTCGTGATAGGTTGCTCTAATAGTTCTCGGGCATCAGCTCGTAATAGGACTGGGGATGCCGGCAAGCGGGGCACACGTTCGGCGCGGCCGTGCCCTCATGGACATAGCCACAGTTGCGGCAGCGCCACTTGACCACCTCGTCCCGCTCAAAGACCTTGCCCGTCTGCAGGTTGTCATACAGGGCCAGGTAGCGCTTTTCGTGTTCCTCTTCCACCTCGGCGATCTCGTGGAATACTACCTCGACGTTACGGAGACCCTCTTCGCGGGCGGTCTTGCCAAACTCCTGATAGAGGGTCGTCCACTCCAGGCGCTCGCCTGCCGCGGCGGCCAGCAGGTTCTCCTCGGTGGTGCCAACGACCCCGGCAGGGTAGGCGGCGTGAATCTCGACATCGCCACCCTCCAGCAGGTTAAAGAACATCTCGGCGTGCTCTTTTTCGTTGTTGGCCGTGTCCTCGAAAATCCACGCGATCTGCTCATAACCTTCTTTGCGGGCACGAGAGGCGAAAAACGTGTAGCGATTGCGAGCCTGCGACTCGCCAGCAAAGGCGGCCAACACGTTCTTTTCCGTCTGGGTTCCCTTGATGCTCGGCATACGACTCCCTGTCCTTTCTATAATCTACGGATACTGCCATGCACATCGCGATAATACGACAAATTGGCTGGTGCGACAAGCCAGCCAAAAGCCTATCGTTACGCCCCAAAGGCGCCCTGATCGCGCCAGCGGGCGAGGCGCTCCGGACTGCACCCCAGCCACTCGGCCACGATCTCGGCGGTATGCTCGCCCAGCATCGGCGCCGGCCGCCGGATGGCCCCGGGGGTTGTGCCCAGCTTGATAGGGATGCCCGGCAGCAGCGTTTCACCAGCTGTGGGGTGGTCGACGGTCTGGATCATCTCGCGGGACTGCACCTGGGGATCGTTCACGACGTCAGCGACACTGTTTATGGGTCCGTTGGGGATGCCCGCCTCATCCAGCAGACGCTGCCACTCGGCGGTCGTGCGCTTGGGAAAGGCCTCTGCCAGGGCGGCCCGCATGGCGTCATAGTTTTCGTGGCGCAGCGGGTTGGTGGCAAAGCGCGGGTCATCGGCCAGATCCTGGCAATCGATGACGGCGCACAGGCGGGCCCACAGGGCATCGTTGCCCGCCGCTACCATGATCTGCCCATCGGCGGTGTCGAAGGGCTCAAAGGGAAACACCGAGGGGTGGCGGTTCCCGATGGGGCCGGGCGCGACGCCGGTGGCGGCATAACGGGCAATGGCGTTCTCCAGGATGGCCACCTGACAGTCGAGCATGGCCACATCCACCATCTGGCCCACGCCGGTTTCGTGGCGCTTGGCCAGGGCTGCCAGGATGCCGATGGTGCCAAAGAGCCCCGCCGTGATATCGGCGATGGAGGTGCCCACGCGGGTCGAGGGGCCACCTTCGGGGCCGGTGATGCTCATGATGCCCCCCATGGCCTGCAGTACCGAGTCGTACGCGGGCCGCGAGCTATAGGGCCCGGTCTGCCCGAACCCCGAGAGGGCGGCATAGATTAGGCGCGGGTTCACAGGCGCAAGATCTTCATAGGCCAGGCCCAGACGCGCCATGGCGCCCGGGCGAAAGTTTTCAACCAGCACATCGGCCTGCTGCACCAGCTCCAAAAACAGCTCGTGGCCGCTCGGGTTCTTGAGGTCCAGGGCCATGCTGCGCTTGTTGCGGTTGAGGCTCATGAAATAGACGCTCTCGCCATCCACATGGGGCGGAAAGGCACGGGCATCGTCTCCCGTGCCGGGCAACTCGATCTTGACCACATCGGCGCCCAGGTCGGCCAGCACCATTGTTGTATACGGCCCCGCCAGCACCCGGGACAAATCCAGCACCCGCAGCCCATCCAACGCCTGACTCATCGTGTTTCCCTTCTTGATCCTCTGTCTCGACAGACCCTATCGTAATCACAAGGGCGCAAGCCGTCCAACAGAGCCATAGTGATGGCCTGAACAGGAAAAAGGGGATGCACAGGACTGCTGTGCATCCCCTTTCGGCAATGTCTGCCGACGTGTTGCTAGAGGGCTTCCAGCGCCTGATCGAGGTCCGCCAGGATGTCGGGCAGCGCCTCGATGCCGATAGAGAGCCGTACAAAGTCGGCAGTCACGCCGCTCGCCAATTGCTCCTCTTCAGAGAGTTGCTGGTGCGTGGTCGAGGCGGGGTGAATCGCCAGGCTACGGGCATCACCGATGTTGGCCAGATGGCTGAACAGCTTGAGGTTGTTGATAAAGCGACGGCCGCTCTCCACACCACCCTCGACGCCAAAGCCTACCAGGCCACCGGCGCCGTTCGGCAGATAACGCTGGACCGTCTCGTGCGACTCGTGGCTTGGCAGGCCCGGGTAAAGCACCCAGGTCACCTTGGGATGATCGCTCAGGTGCTTGGCCACAGCCAACGCATTCTCCGAGTGACGGGCCATCCGCAGGCTCAGCGTCTCGACGCCCTGCAGAATCAAAAAGGCGTTGAACGGGCTCAGGCAGGCGCCCTGATCGCGTAGCGTGCGCACACGCGCTCGCAGGATGAATGTCAGCGGGCCAAAGGTCTCGTAGAAATTCAGGCCATGATAGCTGGGATCTGGCTCGCAGAACTCGGCAAAGCGACCGGAACCCCAGTCGAACTTGCCCGCATCCACCAGGATGCCGCCGATCGAGTTGCCATGCCCGCCCAGATACTTGGTCAGGCTATGCATGACGATGTCGGCGCCATAATCGATGGGCCGGCAGAGGGCTGGGGTCGGCGTGGTGTTGTCGACCATGACCGGCACGCCGTGTTCATGGGCGACCTCGGCGATCCCCGCGATGTCGGGGACGGTGAGCTTGGGGTTGCCAATGGTCTCCAGGAAGACAAGCTTGGTACGTTCCGTGATCGCCTCGGCAAAGGCGGCCGGCTCATCGCTATCCACCCAAATCGTGTTGACGCCCTGGCGCGGCAGTGTCGTGTTGAGATAGGTCACCGTGCCGCCATAGAGCCGTGTGGAAGAGACGACCTCGTCGCCCACGGTGCACAGCGTGTTGATGGCGCCGGCGATGGCGGCCATACCGCTGGCAAAGGCGAGCCCTGCCACGCCACCCTCCAGCGCGGCCACCCGCTGCTCGAGGACATCAGTGGTGGGGTTCATGATGCGGGTATAGATATTGCCAAACTCTTGCAGCGCAAACAGCCGCGCCGCATGGTCAGCATCCTGGAACTGGTAGCTGGTGGTCTGATAGATCGGTACCGCGCGCGCGCCCGTAGCAGAGTCAGAGCTAAAGCCTGCGTGCAGCGCAATCGTATCAAACCCGTCAAATGGAACGTCCGACATGTCCTGTCCTCCCTACTGAAAACGTAGCGTGCCCTCCAACAGGGCACTATTACCAACAAAGTGTTCGTCGACTATCAGTGTGCTGCCGTTGATACCGCCTGGGCGATGCCGCCGCCTAGCACCCGATCGTCCTCATAGAACACCACTGCCTGCCCAGCAGCCACACGGGGCTGGGGCTCGGCAAACTCGACATCGGCCACGTCGCCGTTCCATTGCAGCGTTGCAGCGACCGCTGCGGTGCGGTAGCGAGTCTGTACATCCAGTACGATAGCGTTGGCGGGGCACACGTCGCCCAGCCAGTGCACCTTTCCCACCCGCACCGAGCGAGTCCGGGTCTCGGCGCGCGGACCCACGAGCACGGCGTTGCGCTCTGGGTCCAGGCCTGTGACATAGAGTGGCTCGGCGGCCGCGATGCCCAGGCCCCGACGCTGGCCCACAGTATAGCCGGCCAGGCCCTGATGCGTGCCCAGGGTGTGGCCCCTGGCGTCCAGGATCGGGCCCGGCTCGGCGCCGGCGGGCTCTCGCGCCGCCACCAGCGCCCGGTAGCCCTCCTCGCCCACAAAGCAGATGTCCTGGCTCGAGGGCTTGGCGGCCACATCCAGGCCCTGTCGGCGCGCGACCTCGCGCACCTGCACCTTGGTCATCTCGCCCACCGGGAACAGAGCGTACGCCAGCTGCTCGCGAGTCAGGCTATACAGAAAATAGCTCTGATCGTGGGCCTTGTCCAGGCCCCTCCACAGCCGGGGCGCGCCGGTGCGCCCGTCGCTCTCGACCCGCGCATAGTGGCCGGTGGCCACGTGATCTACCCCCAGGGCTCGCGCCAGGGCGAGCAACCTGCCGAACTTGAGCTCGGTGTTGCAGGGGATGCACGGATTGGGCGTCTCGCCGCTGGCGTAGGCCTCACAAAAGGGCGCAATGACGGCCTCGTCAAAGGCGTCGCGATAGTCCAGGACGTAAAACGGGATGCCCAGCTCACCCGCCACGGCCCGGGCATCCTCCATGCCTGCCATGCCACAGCAGCTCGAGCGTGCGGCGCTGTCGGGAACGTCCGGGAAGCGCAGACCGACCCCCAGCACCTCGTGCCCCCGCTCGGCCAAGAGCGCAGCCGCCACAGACGAATCCACACCGCCTGACATGGCGACGATGATGCGTCGTCTCATGCGTCGGCCTTGACGGGCTGTGCGTTCACATCACGCGAGGCAGGCTCCAGGACGTCGTTCAGGCTGCCGCTGCGAAAGCCCTCCAAGTTCACCGTAACATAGGAATAGCCCAATGTCTTGAGGTGGGCCACCACCTTGGCGCGTATATCCTCCCGTACCAGGCGCGACAGCTCGGGGGCATCCACTTCGATGCGGGCCGTGTGCTCGCCGTCGCGGACCCGCACCTGGGTAAAGCCCAGGTCGCGGCGCAGGAAATCCTCGGCCCGTTCGACGCGAGCCAAGCCCTCGGCGCGAATGGGCGTGCCATAGGCAAAGCGCGAGGAGAGGCAGGCCATGGCAGGCTTGTCCCAGGTGCGCAGATTCATCTGCCGCGAGAGGTCGCGCACGTCCTGCTTGGTGAG
>SLPC01000099.1 GCA_007132185.1 Anaerolineae bacterium
AGGGGTATGTCGAGGGCATGGGATCCTCCTTGCATCACGATGAACCACCAGCGTCACATTGCGCCAGCAGTGTCACGGGCCATGCTACCACGCCTAGGCAGCCCCGTCCAACGCTTGCTGAAGCAGAGATGGACCCAGCGCCATGCCGTCACCGGAACGAGAAACACCAAGGGCGCAGAGAACTTCTGCGCCCTTGGTGTGGTCAATCTCTATCGACACGATGTCGACATTCGCTATTAGCCCTATTGCGTCGAAACTACCGCCACCACGACGGGCCGACGCCGCGTCTCGTTATAGAAGAAATTACCGAGCCGCCGCTCGATCAGCATACTCACTTGCTCTGGCTCATAGCCGGCACCATTGCCCTGGTAGCTTTCGATCACCCCCGAGATGGCCTCCTGTCCGGCCTCGAGAAGCTCTTGGGCCTCGGGGACGTACACAAAGCCATGCGAAATGATCTCTGGCTGATGCAGAATCGTCCCAGTCTGCTCATTGATGGTGACCTTGACTACCACGATACCATCCTGGGCCAGACTCATCCGATCACGTAGCAGGCTGCGCCCCACATCGCCCACCAGCGAGCCATCCACGAGGATGCCCTCGGCGGGCACCGGCTCACCCAATCGGGCGCCCTCTGGCGTCAGCTCGAGCACGTCGCCATTGTCCATCACAAAAATGTTCTCTTGCGGCATCCCCATTTCGTGGGCCAGCCGGGCATGCTGGTGCAGCATCCGATAGGCGCCGTGAAGTGGTATGAAATAGGTGGGACGCAACAGATTCAGCATCATCTTGAGCTCTTCCTGGGCAGCGTGACCCGAGACATGCAGCCCGGCCTGGCGTCCATACACTACCTGTGCGCCGCGACGGAACAGGTTATCGATGTTGCGGAAAATGGCCGTTTCATTGCCCGGGATGGCCGTAGCGGAGAGGATGACCGTATCCCCCTCGCGAATCTTGGCATAGCGGAAACGCCCCGCGGCCATGCGCGCCAACGCCGAGTTTGGCTCACCCTGAGAGCCCGTCGCCATGATCACGACCTGGTCGTCGGGTAGATTGTTGATCTGGCTTATCTGTGCCCGCGTGTCCGCAGGAAAGCGTATATACCCGAGTTTCTCAGCGGTTTCGACATTCTGCTCCATGCTGCGACCCGCAACGGCGATCTTGCGGCCATATTTCGCGGCCGTCTCGATGACCAGCTGCACCCGCGAAAGGAGGGAGGCAAAGGTTGCCACTATGATGCGCCCTTTGGCACGGGAGAACACCTGGTCAAAGACATCCCGGAGCTGGCTTTCTGACGGGGTGTAGCCCGGCGATTCCGAGTTGGTGCTGTCTGACATGAGCAGCACTACCCCCTCGTTCGACAGCCGCGCCATGGCGCTCATGTCACTGGGGCGTCCCTCCAGGGGTGTATGATCGATCTTGAAATCGCCAGAATGCACGATCAGGCCCGCCGGCGTGCGAATGGCCAGTCCCAAAGAGTCCGGAATCGAGTGATTCACATGAAAGGGCGTGATGTTGAACGGGCCCAGGACGATTCCCTGGCCATCGGTGATGGTACGCAGGGAGGTGTTTTTGAGCGTAGCAGCGTTCAGCTTGCGCTCGATCAGGCCTAATGCCAGAGGCGGGGCATAGATCGGAGCAGACACGCGTTCCAGCAGATAGGGCAGACCACCAATGTGGTCTTCATGGCCGTGGGTGATGACGATGCCACGTATCTTGTCGCGACGCTCCTCCAGATACTGGAAATCGGGGATGACTACGTCCACGCCGAGCATCTCCTCGGACGGGAACTGGATGCCTACGTCCACTATCAGGATGTCGTCATCGGTCTCGATCACATTACAGTTCTTGCCGATCCCCCCCATTCCTCCCAAGGGGATCACTCGTAACGATCCATTTTGCATAAAAACTTCTCCTTGCTCTCTGTCAACTCGCTAATATAAAAGAATCCGCCCATTCGCTACGCGAGGGGCGGTCAGGTGCGCTGTTACCTTCGATAGCTTTAATGTCTCAGGGCCAGGGCGGCGCAATTCTATCTCTGAATGCAACCAAACTCCCATCCATGATCCCATCTCACTATATTTTACTGGGATATAGCGCGAACACCAAATCAGGAGACCGATCCGAATCTATCTCTGAGCGGCTGAGGCATCATCCCCGTCGGCCTGTTTGCGCTTACGTCGGCCAGTTAGGGCGAACCAGGCCCCGCTAAGAATGGAGACGCCTCCAAACAGGGCAAAGGTAGGCTGGGGACCGATACCCTCGTAGGAAACGCCGCCCAACATGCCGCCCAAGGAACGTCCCAGACCGGTGATCAGGCTGGTGACCAGGGCCTGGGAAGTAGCAGCCATGCCCTCGGGGGCATAGCGGTCGGCCAGGTCCACGGCAGCGACCAGAGCAGCCCCGAAGGAGAGCCCCAATAGTGCCTGATTGAGAGCGGCGATCACCGGAAAAGGCAGGGCGGCCCACAGGGCGAATCGCACGGTGAACATGCCAAACGACAGTTTGAGCAAACGCTCGCTGCCCCAATTACTCAGCAGGGCCGGCAATAGTGTGAGCATGACCACGGTCTGCACGATAGAACCGAGGGCCCCCGAGAAGCCAATCAGACTCTCTGATGCGCCCAGCGTATCAAGATAGAGGCCGCCATAGCCATTGGTCACCTCCTGTACCAGCATGGCCAAAAAGATAGCCAACATGAGCCTTTGCCAGCGACGGTCGCGCACCAACTGCCCCAAGCCCTTGCCGATGCGCCGGGGAAGGGCACGCTGCTGCGTACGCACCCGCAGCGAAAGCAGCGAGCCGGTTCCCATCAGGAATGCATAGCCCACAAAGATCCAACGGATGTCGTTCCCCTGGATCAGAATACCCGTCAGCCAGGCGACAGGCGCATAACCAAGGGAGCCATACGCACGGATCACCGAGTAGCGATAGCGATCAGGCCCCAGGGCTGAGAGGGCAATGCTGTCGGTCAGCGACTGAATGGGGCTCCAAAAGAGACTGTGGATGGCGGCCAGCGCCACCAGCCAACCAAAGCTGTGCAGCCAGATCATGGCCAGGAGCGGCAGGGGGTTCAGAGCAGTCACAATGGTAAGCAAGCGATCATGGATCCCCAGCCGGTCGGCGATCAAGCCCCAGACGGGCCCTGCCACAATGGCGATCAGGGGCGGCAACGCGATGAGCAAACCGATCTGATTGCCATCCATGCCCACGCGACGATAGAACAGGTTGCGGTAGATCATCGTTGTGCCGTAAGAGGCATAGATGACCAGATAGAGAAGCTTGACCCAGCCGATGCTCGTGCGTTGCCCTTCCTCGGCTCTCACGTTCACCGACTGTCCCGCTGTCATGCTACGGCACCTCTACCGACTGGCCATCATAGGCAAACTCAATCCAGTCGGGAAGTCGCCTTGTCTCCACTTCATAGTCAATGTCGTGGGCCAGATGGGTAAAGAGACAGCGCTGGGGCGCGATCCGGTGGGCATAGTCGAGGCTCTCTTCCAGCGAGAGGTGGCCTTGATGGGGGCGCAGCCGCAAACAGTTCAGAATCAGGAGATCCAGATTACGCAGGCGCGCCAACGACTCGGGCGGTATATGCTTGACATCGGGGATATAAGCCACGTCGTTCAGCCGATAGCCCTGGCACCCCATAAGAGGCCCATGCACTACCGGGATCGCCTCGATGGTGAGCCCATTCATCTGACAGCCGTCGTCCAGGAGATAGGGCGTCAGGGTGGGGATGCCGCCGCCTACATACTCGGTCGGATGAAAGACATAGTCAAAGGCGCCATCCAGAATGCGCAGCGTTTCCTCCAATCCATAGATGGAGATAGAATCGTTCTGACGCCGACAATAGGAGCGTATATCAGGCAGGCCATAGATATGGTCAGCGTGCCCGTGGGTATAGAGCACGGCATCGATATGCGTGATCCGATTGATCAGCATCTGATGGCGAAAATCCTGGGAGGTATCGATCAGAATGTGCGCCTCCCCACTTTGCACCAAAATCGAGGCTCGGGTGCGACGATGACGGGGATTATCCTGGGCCTTGCGGCACACCTTGACCGGACAGGTCGCATAGTCTGTGATCATACAGTCCAGCGTCGGCACGCCGTGCGACGTGCCCGTGCCAAGCAGCGTGATACGCATAGTAACTCCGTTCGAGGCCAGACTCCCCATCGGAAGCCCGGCAGGATGCTCTGCACACCTATCCATTATAGGCCGACGCGACAGAGCAGGCCAAATCCATGAACCAGCGCCACTCGATTTCCTGCAATTTGGCACTCGACGTTTGACATTGCTAACTTGATATGGTACTATGCTGGCAGTCGCAGCCAGAGAGTGCCAGATCGATGGGGTCTAGGCTTGCTCTGTGCAGATCACATCCAATGATTTGTTGAGGAGGGTTGCTAGGAGATGTCGGACATCAATCTGAGGCCGCTGGGCGATCGCGTTGTTGTCGAGCCGCTCGACGAAGAACAGACTACTGCATCCGGAATCGTGCTTCCCGAAACAGCCAAGGAAAAGCCGCAACGCGGCAAGATCCTGGCCACAGGCCCTGGCGCACGGGACAAGGATGGCAACATCGTGCCCCTGGACGTAAAAGAAGGGGATGTCGTGCTCTTTGCCAAGTATGCAGGCACCGAGTTCAAATTGGGTAGCAACCGCAATCTGCTCGTGATGCGCGAGAGCGATCTGCTCGCCATCGTCGAGTAACTAGCAATCATAAGAGGGATCTGAAATGGCAAAGCAGTTGCAGTTTTCTGACGAGGCGCGTCGTAGCCTCAAGGCCGGTATGGACAAGCTGGCCGAGGCCGTAGGCACCACCCTGGGCCCCAAGGGCCGTAACGTCGCTCTGGACAAGAAATGGGGCGCTCCCACCATCACCCATGACGGTGTCACCGTCGCCAA
>SLPC01000125.1 GCA_007132185.1 Anaerolineae bacterium
GCGTGGCCTTCGACGATATCGGCCTCTCGCACAGGGACGCGATCCTGGTGATACTCGGCGCCATAGTGCCGTCGATCGCCGCGCATCAGGCCGCGCCCTCGCTGGTCGACAAAGAACTGGGCCAGGTCGAGATAGCTCCTCTGGCCCGTTTCGCGATACAGCTCCACCAGCCCCAGCTCGATCTCGGGATGGCCGGGGGCGCCCTCGCGCTTGTCTGAGCCAAACACCGAGTCGATATGGTCGGCGACGCGCTGCGCCACACCCAGCAGCCGGGTATTGCCCGTGGTGCGATGCAACGCCACGGCAGCCTCTGCCAGGTGCCCGGCGCAGTACAGCTCGTGGCCGTGATCCAGGTCGACCCAGCGCATCTCGGGGGCCACCACCTGATAGTAGGAGTTCAGATAGCCATCCTCTTCCTGGGCTGCCTCCAGCAGATCGATGAGCTCCTCCGCCATGCCCTCGATCTCGGGGTCTCGTCGGTTCCCCAGATCGTAGGCCGCAGCCTCCAGCCACTTGTAGACATCGGAATCCATGAACAGCGGCGGGCGGTATTCCCCTTGGCCCTGGCCGGCGGCCAGCCGCAGGTTGTTGAGATTGCCGGCCTCTTCCAGCTGGCGATAGCCGTGGCGCAGGGTCACCTGGCGATTGACCTCCTGCCTGTGGGCCCAAAAGCCCTCGGTCACCGAAATGGCTTCCAGAGGAAGCGAGCGCCAGCGCGCATGGGGGCTGTTGGCGGTATCTGCGTGCATTGTGATTCCTCCCTACAAGTGAGTCCGGACGATCGAGTGGCGGGCTGAACAGACGACACGGGACATGCTTCGGACACTCAGATGCCTGTTAGGACGTGGGGGAGCGCGACAGGCCCCTCCTGCATGAGCGCTTCGACCTCCTCGATCTCAATGGGCGCCGCGTCGGTCAGCAACTCGCGGCCCGTTTCGGTGATCACAACCGTGTCCTCGACGCGCAGATAGAGGCGCTCCTCAGACACCCAGAGCTGCGGATCGATGGCGAACACGGTCCCCGGCGCCAGCGGACGGTGCTGATAGGCGCCATCATCGTGCACGGCCATGCCTACGGGATGCGACAGGTGCCCGCGAAAGGCCAGCATACGCTCGGCGCCCCGGCGGTATACCTCCTTGCTGAACGGCCAATCCTGCCAGACGCCTCGCATGATCTCGGCGGCGTCATCCAGAACCTGATCGGGCATGACGCCCGGGCGCACGGCATGGAGCAGCGTCTTGTGATAGGCCAGCACGAACCCGTACAGCTCGCGCTGCCAGGCGTTGAAACGCCCGTTCACCGGCCACAGACGCCCGATGTCGCTGGTGTAATAGTCACACTCGGGGGCGTGATCCATCAGCACCAGATCGCCCTCTTGCAGCGGCGCGTCGCAACGGAAATAGTGGGCGTACCAGATGTTCTCGCCGCCAGCGATGATGGGCCGATAGCCTTCGCCCTGTGCCCCGTTAACAGCATAGATATAGTTGGCCAGGGAGCCCAGTTGCCCCTCGATGATCCCCGGGCGCGTGACCCGCATAGCCTCGATGACGGCCTGGGCCGCCAGAGCGCCTGCCTTGCGCATCACAGCCACCTCACTGGGGCTCTTGATGGAGCGAAGTTCATCGAGGATCGCCGTGAGATCGCGCACCACGACCTCGGGCAGACGCGTGCGCAGGAGAGCGATCAGGCGCTGCTCGCGAGAGAGCACGCCGTCCCACGGGTCCTGGGCTCGGGCGCGATCGGCAGCGAGTAGATCGGGCCGGGTGGCGGCCTGCAACTCGGCCGGCGCATGCGGGGTATAGAGCGTCTTGACAGGCGTCAACTGCTCAGAGAGCGCGTCGAGAGGATAGATCTGCTCGACGCCGGTGATCTCACGCACCAGCGCCTCATCTTCAGCACCGGGCCAGGCCCCTTCGGCCAGATCAGCCTGGCCCCGCCACGGCAGATAGAGGGATGAGGTGCGGGCGCCGCCGTCGACCAGCAGATAGGCCTGAGGCGTCTCCAAGCCCGCACAATAATAAAAAGAGTTGGTCTGCCGAAAGCGCACATAGCCCCGCGGCGGAGGCGCACCCTGCAGTAACGCATGGGCCTCCTGACCAATGGCGTCCATGATGCGCTCTCGCCGCGTCGCAAACTCCTCTGCCGTAAAGGCTCGATCCGCCTGCCGCCTGCTCTTGATGGCGCTCATCAATAGTAACTACTCCTGGAATTCGGTCGGCCACTCTTGATAAGGAACGATCTCATTGTAGCTGTAGCCCATCGTTACAGCAAGGGATAGACTCGAGATAAGCCAACGGCTATAATGAGCATAGATAGGGTGCTATCCGCCTGTCCAAGAGCCTTTGAGCATCTCCCGTGAGATTTGCTCTGGCCGACCGGTTGGTGAGCTATCTACATCCCGAGGCCGCGCTCTTTCGCGCGAGCCGAATCGGGTGTTGTCTGCCCAGGAGGGTAACATGTCGCAAGAGATCTACAAGCTATGGATGATTCGACCCAAAGAGGCCTTTTACCAGCTTTCCGAAGAGGAACGCCAGGACGTTCAGGAACGGGCGCAGTCTGCCCTGGCAGAGGTTGGCGGTGAGTATATCGTCATCTGCTCCTCGGCGTGGTGTTCGGAGCAGTGGACCATCTGGGGCGTGGAGCGTTTCCCCAGCGTAGAAGCCGTGATGCAGCACGCCAGAATCCTGGAGGATATGGACGAGCTGCGGTACTTTGATTCCATGACACTACTGGGCACGCCGGGAGCCGGGCAACCATCGGCCTGATCGCGCGCTCGTGATGCGCTTTTTGCCCGTCGTCCGCAAATCCTATCCGCCTCGGGTTTTCCCTGAGGAGATCCATTTCCCATCATCTGTCCCGGAAAGGAAGATCCATTGAGCACCCCTCCTACCAAAGAGCCCTTGAACACGCCAAGTGAGGATCCATTGATCTCCCCAGAGGAGGAAGAGCTGGCCAGCGCCCAACGACCCGTTGGCCCAAAGAGATCCTCCTGTCTATGGATCGTTCTTGGTGCGATTCTGCTTCTGTTGCTGTGCGCCTGCCTGTTTACGGGTCTGTGGCTGACCGGCTTTAGGGCGCCGAGTCCTGCGGTCCCTCCAGAGATCGAAACGCCGGTACCGGATGGGCTTTCAGGGCGCCTTACCGCGGAACCGACTATGCCGCCGACGTCTCCACCACCGCCAGCGACGCGCCTAGGGGGCGATCTGGTCGTACATTTCATCGATGTGGGCCAGGGCGATGCCACCCTCCTTGTGGGGCCCGATTTCGCAATCCTTGTGGATGCGGGGCGGCACGACCGCGACGACGTGCTTCCCTATCTCCAGTCCGTTGGCATCGACCATCTGGATCTCCTGGTGGGCACCCACCCCCATGCCGACCATATCGGCCAGTTTCCCCAGGTGTTGGGGGCGCTGACGGTCGACGAGGTATGGCTCTCGGGCGATGAGCACACTACCCTGACCTATGAGCGGGCGCTGGACGCGATCTTGGCCTCGGACGCAGGCTACCATGAGCCGCGGGCGGGGGAGGTGTTCACGTTCGGCAGCATGCGTGTCGAGGTCCTCCATCCCGACCGCCTCAGTGGGCGGTTACACGATGGCTCGATCTCTTTGCGCATCGTCTATGGCGAGGTGGCATTCGTGCTCACGGGCGATGCCGAGACAAAGGCTGAGGAAGAGATGCTTGCGCGAGGCCATGTCCTACAGGCCCATGTGTTCCAGTTGGGCCATCATGGGTCGCGGACATCCAACTCGGCCCCCTTTCTGAGGGCCATCTCGCCCGAGATCGCGATCTACTCGGCGGCTCTGGGAAATAGTTATGGCCACCCCCATGATGAGGTGCTCCAAGCTCTGGAGGCCCTTGGCATTCCAGTATACGGCACCGACCAGCATGGTACGATCCTCGTCATCACCGATGGGCAGCAGATTGCTCTCGAGCTGGACCGCGGCCCCGAGGGGCGTCTACAAGAACAGAGCCGGGCGGTCGTGACATGGATCCCGCATGTGCAGCACGTGAGCGGCGAATAGGTGGCCAAATGAGGAGGCTGACGTGGCCGAGCGTGCTGTGATCGATCGTATCGTGGATGGCAGGCATGCGGTTCTGTTGGTAGGCGATGCACAGATCGAGCACATCGAGCCGGTAGAGCGCTTGCCGTCGGACGTGGCTGAAGGGGATTGGCTACAGGTCCGCTATTGTGGGGATGCGCTCATAGAGGTCACGCCTGATCCAGAGACGACAACCGAGATGCGGCGCCGAATCTCCGCCAAGCGCGAGCGGCTGCGTCGACGCGGGTCGCGTGCTCGGCGCAAAGAGGACTAGGCCCAATCCGCTAGATCTGATGCGCGAACGGCCCCCAAGGAAGAATTACCTTGGGGGCCGTTGATCTCTTTAGCAGACCAGCATGCATTCAGTGAGTAGCCCTCAGGCTCTCATCGGATTCTACCGCTCAAAGTACCACTGCTCGGCGTACTCGGGGAAGGCCCAGAGGCTATCCCAGGTCCAAAAGCCGCCGGTGTCGCTCACGTTCTTGAGAGTGTTCCTGACGAACAGCGGATGGGGCGCATTGCCGACGGCGCCGATGGTCCAAACATGCTCGGCCTGGCTCTCCAGCACCCTGGCTGCCGGCTCATCGTCGTCGGTCAGGTTATACTCATCCATCCACTCGTACAGGTCCTTGATCACTTGCGGGGGCTCTTCGCCCATCTCGCCGCCGGTATTGTACCAGCGACCCCACAGCACACCCCAGCAGGACTCGTCACCATCCAGCGGTGCAAAGAACTTGGGACGACGCAGGAACAGGGTATCAGCCGACTCGTCGCCGTGCCACAGGGACATCGGCTCCTCGTTAGCGATGATCTTTTGCGTCAGGAGCGTACGGGTCACCGACTGCCAGCGGATCTCGATCCCGA
>SLPC01000244.1 GCA_007132185.1 Anaerolineae bacterium
GACTGTCAATCCATTGTAGCACGAACCGACGCTGGCAGGAGGCTTGATCGTGATAGACCGTGAGGGCTTTGTGGTCAAAGAAGCGCCTTGCCGGTACCAACTCGACTCAGGTATGCTCGCCTGCTGTCTTGTAGGTGTGAGCCTTGTGTTCGCCTGCTCAGGTTCCGATAAAAAGACACCAATGTGCATAGTATCAACTTTTGACATCATCCGTGATGGGACGATGTATTTTCTTGACAACGCCACGGTGCAATGCTAGGATACTACTAATTGAGAACAGTTCGCAACTAGAGTGATGCATTCGGAGTTTGCCCTATGAAAAGCAAGCATGAGAAAAGGATCTTTCCGTTATTGGCCATTGTGGCCCTGATCGCTATGGCTGTGCTATGGGGATGCCGTCCTCAGGCAGCCCCTGCAGAGGCAGAGCAACCGCTGGAGATCGTGGTCAGCGTGCTGCCGCAGCAGTACTTTGTCGAACGAATTGCCGGCGGGCGCGCGAGCGTCACGGTGATGGTTCCCCGTGGAGCCAGCCCTCACACCTATGAGCCCCGCCCGGCACAGATGCGCGCCCTGAGCCGCGCCGATGCCTATATGCTCGTTGGCGTGACCTTTGAGGACGTATGGATGGATCGCATCACCGAGGCCAACCCGGACATGCGGATCGTGGATACGTCCGAGGGCATCGAGCGAAGAATGATGGAGGCACACACCCACGACGATGATGATCATCACGACGATGATCATAATGATATCCATCACGATGACGACCATCACAATGACATCCATCACGACGATGATCATGATGATGTTCATCACGACGATGATCATCACAATGACGAGATCCATAACGATCACCATCATGACGAGGAGCCGGATCCGCATATTTGGGTATCGCCTCGGCTGGCCAAGGTGCAGGCGCAGCACATCTATCGCGCCCTGGTCGAGATCGATCCGGAGCACGAAGATGAATATGCAGCGAATCTGGAGGCGTTTCTGGCCGATATCGACGTGTTGGACGCCGAGATCCGCGAGGCGCTGGCCGGCATCGAGAACCGCAGGTTTATCGTCTTTCACCCTGCCTGGGGCTATTTCGCCGAGGAGTATGATCTGGAGCAGATTCCAATCGAGGTGGGCGGCGTGGAGCCTGGGCCCGCGACACTGGCAGAGATCATCCGGACTGCCCGCGAGAACGACATTCGCGTGATCCTGGCGCAGCCCGAGTTTAGCACCGAGGCCGCCGAAACCATCGCGCGCGAAATCAACGGCGGCGTGCAGTTGGTGAGCCCGCTGGAGCCTGACTGGCTTGCCAACATGCGGTATGTGGCGCGCATCTTTGCCGAGGTACTACGATATGAGTAGTGGGTGAGCAATTATGAGCGAGTCTCCTTACGAGCGAACAGGGCCTGTCATTACTCTGCAGGATGTGTGGGCCTCCTATGATCAGGGCGACGTACTCGAGTCGATCGATCTCGAGATATATGATCGTCAGTTGGTCGCCCTGATCGGGCCAAATGGTGGCGGCAAGACCACTTTGCTCCGCGTGCTTCTGGGATTGCTGGCGCCCAAGCGGGGCGAGGTGCGCATCCTGGGGCAGCGAGTGGAGCGCGCTCGTCGTGCGATAGGCTATGTGCCGCAAGAGATCCGCTTTGACAGCGACTTTCCCGTAAGCGCCTGGGAGGTGGCCCGCATGGGGCGCTTGGGGCGGCGCGGCCTGCTGCGCCCATTCAACTCGGAGGACGAGACGATTGTGGCGGATGCGCTGCGCCGCACGGGGGCCCTCCATCTGCGACGGCGGCCCATTGGCGAGCTATCGGGAGGCGAGCGCCAACGGGTGTATATCGCCCGGGCGTTGGCCGTTGAGCCACGGGTGCTCTTGCTAGACGAGCCTCTCTCCAATGTCGATCCGGAAGCACGGAGTGCCATCATCGAGCTGTTGCCCGGGCTCAGCCAGCAGATGGCGATCATCATGAGCTCGCACGATGTGGGCTCTATCCTGCCCCATGTGCACCGGGTGGGCTACCTGAACCGGCGCCTGGTCTACTATGGCGCGCCGCAACAGGCGCCAGAGGCGATCCGGGGTACGTTTGCATGTCCCGTGGACATGGATTCGGAGCAGTGCCCCTGTGCGGTCTGTACGGCGGCAGCACAGTCCCAGGAGGCGTTACCGTGATCGAGGCGCTGCAATTCGCCTTTATGCGCCACGCCCTGGTGGCGGGGCTGCTGGTGAGCGTGGCCTGTGGCATTGTGGGCACGCTTGTGGTGCTGCGCCGCATCGTGTTCCTCAGCGGTGGGATCGCCCATGCCGCCTATGGTGGCGTGGGTCTGGGGTTCTACCTGGGTATGGATCCTCTGATCGGCGCTGTAGGCTTTTCGCTGATAGCGGCGTTGGCTATGGGACTGGTGGAGCTGCGGTCGCGCCAAAGAGCTGATACGGTGATCGGAGCGCTCTGGGCCATTGGCATGGCTACGGGTATCATCCTGCTGGACTTTACCGTCGGCTACAAGGCCGATCTGATGAGTTACCTGTTCGGCAGCATCCTGGCGGTTCCGGTGCGTTATCTCTGGTGGATGGCCGGCCTGAACGTGCTGATCATCGCGTTGGTGGTGCTGTTCTTCAAAGAGCTGTTGGCCACCTCTTTTGACGAGACCTTTGCCGTCACCCGCAATGTGCCGGTTGAGGGCATCCATCTGACCATGGTGTGCATGATTGCCCTGGCCGTAGTGATGATGATGCGAGTGGTGGGCCTGATCATGGTGATCGCTCTACTGACCATGCCGGCAGCCATCGCCGTACAGTGGATCAAGAGCGTAAAAAGGGCCATGGTGCTGGCCATGCTCCTCAGCGCGTTCTTTAGCGTCACGGGCCTGTGGCTATCGTACAGCCTCAACCTCACCTCGGGCGCCGCCATCATCCTGGTGGCGGGGTTCTCTTACCTCGTGAGCCTGTCTCTATACAAGCTGTGGCCTGTCTCGGCACCGCGCGAGGAGCCTGCCGACGCAGCAACGGCCTAATCAGTTGACAGCCCCTCTTGGAGACCATGATCCGATATCGAATCGAAAAACCCCGGCCCAATAGTCAGGTCGAAAAGCCCTTGACAAACGTCTTTACGTCATCTAAACTGTAGCCGAAGCCTACTGAACATTTCAGGAGCTTGCGCTCGATTCGTACCAGGGGCCAGCATTGAGACCTCAGACATCGATCCTCCTTGTTTCCGATCAGACTGAGACTGCCGGGATCTGGCGTTATGTCCTGGAGCAGCAGGATCTGAGTTGCCGCGTGGTTTCCCACGACATGCTGGAGCGAGACACGGTTTTTTGGGATCTGGCCATCATCGACCTGTACAGCACAGACGCCAAACCTCTTTGGGCATGTCGGTCACTACACGAGCAGTGCAGCGCGCCCATCCTACTGATCTGGGATGCACGCGAGGAGTCGGCGGTTCTGAGCGCCTATGAGGCAGGCGCCGCCGAGGTGCTGTTCCATCCTGTCAGTCCGCGACTACTCATCGCCAAAGTCGGGGCCTGGCTTCGCCACGCATCCATTTTCCCCATGTCCGCACCAGAGATCCTCAGGCGCAACAAGCTAGAGCTCAACCCCGAGACTCGCACACTTACGTTGCCGGATAAACAAGCGGTGCGCCTGTCGGCCCTCGAATTACGCCTCACCTATGCGCTAATGCAGCAACCCCAGCGCGTTCTCTCATGGGAGGCGCTATTGGCCCACGTTTGGGGGCACGATGGCGCCGATATGGCCCAGCTCAAGAATCTGGTGTACCGACTGCGGCGCAAGATCGAGCCCAACCCGAGCCAACCCCAATATATCCAGACTGTTGCCGGCCAGGGTTACTGCTTTAGCGGCTGATGGCCCCGGCCTCTGTTCCTGTGGTACCATCCAGCGACCCGCCCCACCAAGGGGCGGGTTATTTGTGACTCATGCACCTCATATTGATACCGCAGATCTCGGTTCTGCGATTGTATCTGCGACCATGCCCCTGTATGATGGTATAAAGCGTAAATAGTACGTAAACTACTACGTTTGCCTGAGATGCTGTACCTTCTACAGTCTCCACAGATGTCGGGTCGGTGGAGGAAGGTTGGGCAGTTTCTATATCGCTGCACGCATCGTGCTGGCTGGATAATCGCGTTGTATGCATGCCAGGCGATGTGCGAGGCAGTAACGGGGCCATAGCCACCGAGGAGCTATGGTTATCTCCTTTGAGGATAGAACGTTTTGGAGTGATAACAACCATGACAGCACAGATATTGCTGATTACCGATCAGCCGGATATTGGCCGGTTTTGGGCCTATACTCTCAGGCAACGCGGCCTTGTATGCACCGAATCGTCTCCCGAAGAGCAGCTCTCGAGACGCAAACAGTCGCCCTGGGATGCGGCTATTATCGATCTCTATGGCCGCGATACGCTACCAGTTCAGCTATGCAAAACGCTCCATAGCAGAGCGGACGGCCCCATCCTGCTCCTGTGGGACGCCTATGACGAAGCCTCTATCCTCAAGGCCTATGAGGCCGGGGCCGCCGAGGTCGTGCAGCGCCCCATCAGCCCCCTCTTGCTGACTGTCAAACTGGCTGCCTGGCTGCGGCGTACGGGCGCGGATCTGGACGATGCAGAATCGGGATTGGGCAGAACGGCCGACTCTGGCCGATAGCGCTCTGCCCATCAGACGCCATGGTTCAGAGGTGTGGCGCCATGCCCTGCAGCCGTCTCTCGGTCGCGCCCCGCGCTCCCATCATTTCGTGACCCGTACGGTAAAAACTGATACCGAGAAACACCCGATCGGTGATTGTGTTCGTGACCGGGATTTCCTACACTAGAGATGACCTGAGCCGTAAACAGGGCGTAAAACTATGTGTCATCGCCCTACGCGCCTGAGCAGGACGCTAGA
>SLPC01000009.1 GCA_007132185.1 Anaerolineae bacterium
GCGCTGGGATTGGGACTCATGGCACTGCGCGGCGACCTGCTGCCCAATCTCCAGTTCGGCATCGGTCTGCCGCGTTTTGCCATTCCCGCCCTGTCGGACGTGTGGGATGCTCTGGTGCTGGCGGGCTTTGCGCAGATCCCCCTGACACTCACCAACGCCACCATGGCGACCTGTGTTGTCATCAAGGACCTCTTTCCCGAAAAGCCGGTTAGCGAGACCAAACTTCTCGTGAATCAGGGGTTCATCAACATCGCGTCGTCACTGTTTGGCGGCATGCCCATGTGCCACGGCTCGCAAGGGCTGGTGGGGCAGTACTATTATGGGGCGCGCACCGGCGGCACCAATATCCTGGAGGGCCTCATCGAGATCGGTCTGGGGGTGTTCCTGGGGGCCTCGCTGTTAGCGATCCTGACCGCCTTTCCCATGGCTCTCATTGGTGGCATGATGTTCATGGTCGGCATCCAGTTGGCGTTGCCGATGCGACCCCTGCGGCGCTGGGATCTGGGGTTGGCATTGGTCACCGCCTTTTTTAGCGTCATCATCAATATGGCCGTCGGCTTTGTCATCGGTCTGTTGGCTGCCGCTATCCTGCGAGAGCTGAGTCGGCGCCGCACGATCAGCGCCGAACTGGATTGAGAGAGCTCGACCGCAGAGGCGACACCCTATCACGAGGAGGCATGCTACCGTGACCGCCATAGAGACCCGTGGGCTGACTCGTTACTATGGCGAACTGTGCGCCGTGGACCACCTGGATCTGAGGGTGGAAAGCGGCGAGCTGTATGCCTTCTTGGGGCCCAACGGGGCCGGCAAGACGACGACCATTCGCATGTTGACCGGCTTGATTCGTCCATCGGGAGGGCAGGCCTGGTTGGATGGCCTCGATCTGTCAACCGACCCGCTCGGTGTCAAGGCGCGGGTGGGTGTGGTCCCCCAGCGTTCGAATCTGTACGGCGAGCTGACCGCCCGTGACAACCTGGTCTTTATGGCCAAGTTGTACGGTCTGCCACGGCGGGAGTGGCGCCGCCGCGCCGATGAACTATTGGAGCGGTTTGAGCTTGACGAACGGGCCGAGACGCCCTTTGCGACGCTGTCGGGCGGCATGAAACGCCGGCTTACCATCGCGGCGGCCCTAGTGCATCGGCCCTTGATCCTCTTTCTCGACGAGCCTACCACCGGGCTGGATGTGCAGGCATCACGCAGCTTGCGACGCGTCATCGCCGACCTGCGCGCCCAGGGAGTGACGATCTTTCTCACCACCCACCTGATCCATGAGGCCGAGTCGCTGGCCGATCGAGTGGCCATCATTGTCAGTGGGCGGTTGGTGGCCGTTGACACACCGGCGGCCCTGCGTCAGCGCTGCCAGAGCGAGACGCTGCTAGAGTTGGATGTGCCCACCGCCGATCAGGCGCTCCTCGCTGCATTACAAGAGTTCCCCGGCATCCAGCGCGCCACGCGCTCGGGCGAGCACATCACGCTGGCTGTAGACTCGCTAGAGGCAGGGCTCAAGGCGGCATTGGATGTACTGGGCGCGCGAGGCTTTGCCCTGCGTGGCGCACGATCTGTCGTCCCCACGTTGGAGGATGCCTTTGTGCAGCTCACCCAGCTGGATCCACAGGCCATGCGTAACGGCGCCACGAACCGACAGCCAGGAGGGCAGGCATGAGCCAGCAGCGAACGGCCCTGGACATGGGTATGGGGGCGCAGATGGCACGGGCCTGGCACATTGCTGCCAAGGATATGCGCACCTATTATCTCAAGCCGCCCCTCATCAGTTGGGGGATACTCTTTCCCGTGGTGATGGTGCTGGCCTTCTATCTGCGCTCACCGGCCGATATCCACGAGGCCGCGCCTGGCCTGGTGGCGCTCACCGTGCTGTTCGGCGCCACTTCGGTGGAAGCGGTCGCCATCGCCTTTGAGAAGCGGATCGGCGCCATGGAGCGTCTGGTCATGGCCCCCATCTCGATCCACGCACTCTTGATCGGCAAGGCCCTGAGCGGCGTCGTGTTCGGGATCGCTACAGGAATACTGATCTGGCTGATCAGCAGTTTGATCTGGGGGCTTCCCCTTGCGCCACTGGGCGCCCTTGCTACCATTGCATTGGGCAGCACCACCTTTGCCCTCATGGGCGTGCTCATCAGCCTGATGATGCGCGAGGTATTCGATGCAATGACTGTCTCGAACCTGATACGCTTTCCCATGGTGTTCCTATGCGGGGTCTTTGTGCCGCTCAGCGCCATGCATCCGATTCTGCAGCGCGTGGCCGCCTTTCTGCCGCTGACCTATACGGTGGACGCGCTACGAGGGCTATCGGCCATGGGCGCCGTCCATCCGTTGGGCATCAACCTGGCGGCCATGGCAGCCTTTGCCGTCATGCTGTACGTGGCCGCCCTCAAGCTCATGGAGTATCGGCTGGAAGACCTGCTCTGAGATGCCCATTAGCAGGCGGCGTTGATCACGCACTGGCGAGCCCACCCTGTCATTGCGAAAGGCATGAAAAGTGAGAGCTCCGCTAGACCACAACCCTCAAGATGAGGGCCTTGGACGCCTCGCGCGAGACCGGTATCATGACCTGGCCAACGCGTTAGGCGACACACCCCTGACCGCCATCGACGTGCATCATCTCCTGCGAGGCACATGCGACGTCTTTATGAAGGGCCAGCTCCCCACGTTCGATGCTGCCATCATCCAGATCGACGACAATCCGCAAGAGGTGGATGGCTATGGCCGCGATGCGGCTGCGCTTGCTGCCCTGTTGACACAGGTGCCGGGTTGGGAATGCATACTGGTTGATGGTAGCCTTGCCGGGCCCTTGGGTGCGTTGCTCGAGGCCCATATGGGTTGTGTGATGCGCCACTATGGCGACATTGCCTACCACGCGCCTCAGGGACCTCGGATTCCTCACGAGCATCCTGACGTGCGGCTCCTCGATGCGTCAGATTTGGCCCTGTTTTCGGCGGCCCCCGCCGAGTTGCAGGGCGGTGGGTTTGGGAGTCCAAAAGCTCTGTTGGAACAGGGCTTTGCCGCTGGCGCCATTGTCGATAGCGACCTGGTCGCACTTGCGCACACCAGCGCCATCACGCCGCTGCACGGCGACATCGGTGTGCACTGCCTTCAGGCTTACCGGGGCCGGGGCTATGCCACAGCGGCTGCCTGGGTGGTGGCAGAAGCGATACTTGCGAGCGGACGAACCCCAATATGGAGCACCGGCGAGGACAACTGGGCCTCGCAGCGGGTGGCGGTCAAGCTGGGGTTCGAGGAGATGGCGCGCAGGGTCTATTTGATTCCCATGCGAGAGCAGGGAAAGCCGTGATCGCGGCGGATAGGCAACACGGAGGAGGAGTAATGTATGAGCAGGGCCTTACCCAAGAGGCAATCGCCAGTGGCCTGCGTGACCTGGGCGTGCAACGAGGGATGCTCTTGGCGGTACACAGCTCCCTCAGCAGCCTGGGCTGCGTGGAGGGCGGTCCCGGGACAGTCATCAAGGCCCTGATGGAAGTCGTGGGTCCTGAGGGCACACTGGTGATGCCCGCGCAACCGGTAAGCCCGCCTTTGCCCCTCACAAGAGAAGAGACCGCTCGGGGCATTGCGTGGAAGCTGCGCGTACTGGATCCCGATGCCCCTGGGCGTACGGGCATGGGTGTCATCGCCGATGCATTCCGCCGGCGAGCCGATGTTATCTGTGGGCAGGGTCGTCATCGCACTTGCGCTTGGGGCAGGCATGCGGAGAGACATACTGGGGGATTTGGTGCCTTGCCGGCTGATGGCGGACGGGTGCTGTTGATCGGGGTGGGTATCCAGCGCTGCTCGTGCATGCACGTGGCCGAGACGGGCAACATACCCGAGGAGATACGCGCCATGCTGCGCCTGCCCGAGTCGTTGGCCGGCGATTATCCCGAGAGTGAGTGGGCCGTGGGCTACGGCCCATCGGTAGCGGCGACCTGGGAGGCTGTGTGGGAGAAAGCGCTGGCCGCCGGCGACGTGTATACAGCGCAGATCGGCGAGGCAACGTGTCACCTATTCGCGGCACAGGCTGTGGTGCAGCGCTATGCCCAATGCTTGCGCGCCGATCCCTATGCCGCGTTCGGCATTTCGGCGTTCGGGCTCTGATTGACAGCCCTCGGCGCAAGCCGTACAATAGTATTGTGTTCGCGCCCATAGCTCAATGGATAGAGTGCCGGACTTCGAATCCGTAGGTTGCAGGTTCGACCCCTGCTGGGCGCACTAGATATAGTAGGTGGATTGTGCTATACCACTAGATGTAGTGGTTTGGCCTGTCGTCCAGGCCCCTGGCGGTCCTCAGCGCTGTCGTTTGATGCCGTATTCGTGTTGTACGAATGCTGTAATAATGCTGTAGTGCTGTAGCAGTGCTGTAATAGTGCTGTACAGCCTGATCGATCTGGCGTGTCCTCGGTCGCTCCTTGCACTTGCCTGTTGGACTCTTTGCCCAGTCTCGATCTCGCACCACCAGCCGCATCCCACGTATCGCCGGGGCATCCCTTACGCCGCCAGTATACTTGACGTGGGCTGGATCCGCAAGCGATCTGTGGCTACCTCGCGTCACCTTGCTCCATTGCGTGCTCGAACCCGCCAGTCGCATAGTCTGCCCTTGGCCTTGAGCGGACGCACGCGACCGGCGGGTTCTCGGGTTTCGGAGCCCCTGTAAAGAGACTCGCTCCGGACTGTGGGATCATCGTACCGCTCCGACACACCGCCCATATCTCCCTCTCAAGCACCACGAAGAGACGGTCTTGGTCAGCTTGTGGGGCGAAACAGTGCGGCGTGCCGTGACGGTATTCCATCGGACGAGGCGCCTACGGTCGACTCTAGTGGTACGTGTGGGCGGCGGACTGTTGCCCCGGAGGGATCCGAGACGA
>SLPC01000241.1 GCA_007132185.1 Anaerolineae bacterium
ACATAGTCAGAGCGGGCGGCCAGCTCGTCGAGGCTGACCGACTCGACGCCCGCCTCGGCAAAGACTGATGGCTCCACAAAGGGGTCCGAGGCGATGACATGCATGTCGAGCACCTGGCAGCGGCGGGCCATCTCACGAGCGATGTTGCCCAAGGCAATGAGGCCCACCGTCTCGCCATGGAGCGGGCCCATGGGCGTCAGGAGCGCCTTGGCGGCGTCCCAGCCATCGTGACGCATGGCATGGTCCAGTTGGCGGACCTTTTTTGCGCAGGCCAGCAGGAGCATGAGGGCGTGATTGGCCACCTCTCTGAGGCAGAAATCGGGCAGATATCCCACCACGACGCCATGCTCTGTGGCGCTCTCCAGGTCGATGGTATCCACGCCCACGCCATAGCGAATGACCATCTTGAGCTTGGCCGCGCCGGCAAACACCTCTTCCGTATAGGGCTCGCTCCCGCACAGCGCCACATCGGCATCACGCACCGCCTCCAGCACCGCCTCGGGCGTGCGGCAAGGGCCAATCTGGCGCAACTCGATGTCGGGCCGGTCCAGCGATTCACGTTCCTGGGTCAGGTCGCGTCCGGGCCCGCCTGTGTGTACAACGATCTTGGTCATCTTGGTCGCTCTTTTCTTTGGGTTGGCCTATATTGCTCGTTCACCCGTGTTCACAGCACCTACAGGTTGCGTCCCACTTGATAGGCGCGCTCCATCAGGGGGCTGCCCGGCGCATACGATAGCTCGCGCGTATGCACGATGGTATCCACCAGGACCATGTCGCGGTTCTGGAAATCGCCCAGGAACCAGTTGTACTGGGGCAGGTAGGCCTCGGCATCGGGGCGGCCCTGAGAAAAGACGCCCACCAGCTTGATGCCGGGGTGGATGCGGACGTTCCAGTCGGCGTCCAGCAAGCAATAGTGGCGGTTCATGTAGGTGATCATGGGGCCGCAGACCTGCGCGGCATAGTTGGGCGCGCTGACCACCAGGGCGCCTGCGGAATGGAGCTGCTCCCAGTAGGGTTGCAGGTCATCCTCGACGATGCAGTCGGCATTGTTGTCCTTGCAGTAGCGGCAACCCTGGCACCCGCGTACGTTCATCTCGTTCACTTCATATACCACAACCTCGTGGCCCGCATCCTGCGCCCCGCGCAGCACCTCGCGCGCCAGGGTGGATGATGGGCCCTCTGTGTGGGGGCTGCCTAACATGGCTACGACCTTCATATTATATCTCCCGTAATCTGTAAGCGTCATCAGTGCGGGGCCAAACCAAGGGCTCGACCCCTATCGTGCTGCAACGGCTGTTGCCAGTTACTTGACGGCCCGCTCCTCCAGCCAATCCAGGGTCACATCGATGCCAAAGCCCGGCGCATCGCTGGGCACCAGGTAGCCATCCTTGATGACGGCCGTGCCCGGCAAAAAGACCATCTCTTCCAGAGGCACGCCTGGAGGCGCCACGCCCTCGGAGCGCTCGCCCCAGGGGATAGCGGGCATGGCATAGGCCAGGTGCTGGCCATAGGGGAAATTCATGCCGCCGTGGGTGATAACCGACAGACCAAAGGCCTCGGCAATGTGGCAGATGCGCATGGCGCCGGTGATGCCCCCCACCCACAGCACGTCGGGCTGAAAGATGTCCACGGTGCCCTGGCTGGCGGCCTTGGCAAAGGGATAGGGCGTGTACCAGTGCTCGCCGGTGGCCAGGGTCTGGCTGCCGGCGCGATTGCGCAGGTGAACCCAGGACTCTTGATCCTCAGGCAGCAGAATGTCCTCGATCCACTTGAGGCGATAGGGCTGCAGGCGCTCGATCAGGCGCGCGGCATAGTCCACATCGAGCGACATCCAGCAATCCAGCATCAGCTCCACATTATCGCCGACGATCTCGCGGGCCCGGGCCACGCGCTCCTCGGTACGGTTGAGGCCCTCCAGCCCGTCCCAGGGACCGGCATCCATAAAGATCTTGACGGCCTTGAACCCCAGCTCCAGGAACCACTCCAGGCTGGGCTCCAGCCCATAGGAGAGGATGGTGTTGCTGCCATAGCAAAAGATGCGCTCCTTTTGCGGGCCACCCAAGAGCTCGTACACCGGCCTGCCCACCAGCTTGCCTTTGAGATCCCAGAGGGCCGTGTCCACGGCGCTGATGGCATAGCTGGCCAACCCGGCGCTGCCAAAGGAGGCCGTCATGCGATTCATCAGGTCCCAGACCTTTTCGGTGGCCATGCAGTCCTCGCCGACCAGGGCAGGGGCCAGGAAATCCTCGATGATGCTTTGGACCGGGCCGCTGAGGATGCTCAGCCCCAGGCCCCAGGTGCCATCCTCGGCGGTGACGACACAGGCGATACGACCCCAGCGCTGATGGGGCGAGCGGGCGCGTCCCGCTGCCGCAAACTCGGGGTAGCGCCAGGTAGGCGAGACAAAGGCGGCGTTGGCCTGAGGCTCTACGCGGGGCTGGGTCGTAGGCCGTGGGTTGATATCGATGGGAAAGGCGCGGATCTCTCGAATCTTCATGGATCTCCTTTGCTGCATAGCAATGGGCCGCACAGACCGCCCCATTATACATCGCCCGGTGGCATCGGGCGACCGTGCCGCTGGCGTCCTTTAGGATCTAGAAGGGAAAGAGCCGCGCGATATCTTTTTCCGACAGCGGCGCACCATACTCGCTAGCCTCAAAGGCCTCTACCACCCGCGCCGCTCTACCTATCTCGGGGCCATAGCGCTGAGCCAGTTGTGTGCGGTACTGCTCGGTCTGTTGGGCAAAGCGTCCCACGATCCATTCCCGGAGCCACTCCTTGCGCTCCTCGTCCCCCTCGGGTACCTGGTCCAGCACGCCCCGATTATAGGGAAGCCACTCGTAGACCTGCGAGGTGTGGCAGTGCAGGGCGTCTATCTTGGTGTCCAGGACATCATCGATGGTGACTACCACATCGGCTTCAAAAGGATAGGGTTTCTCAAAAATGTCCCATACATAGACGGTTGCAGGCATGTGGTCCAGGTGCTCTACATCCGAAACATAGTTGGGTACGGTGGCCAGGTACATGGCGTCAATGACGAGCTGACCTGTGGCGCGATGGTCAGGGTGATAGTCCCACGGGCGCGGAGCCATGACCAGATCGGGGCGAAAGCGACGGATGAGCCTCACCACGTCGGCTCGCGCATCGAGGCTGGGCTGCAGCTCAGAATCGGGATAGTCGAGCACCAGGTACTCGCATCCCAGGACGGCCCCCGCGGCGGCGGCCTCCTGACGGCGACGCCGAGCCAGCGGCGCACCACCCATAACATGGTGGCCGGCGGCGCCGTTGGTGACCGACACCATGCGGACCTTGTGCCCCGCCCGGGCATACTTGGCGGCGACGCCTCCCGCACGGATATCACAGTCATCGGGGTGCGCCCCCACGATCAACACACGCAAAGGTTCGTTCTTGTTCATGGTGATCTCCCTCTATGATTTGCGCTTTATGCGGAGGATCCAATGTAACAGCCGCCGCCAAAACGGTTCTCGTTGGGTCGGCCTTGGTGTGAACTCTCTCAACCTGCCGGAGGGCCCTCTGTCACCATCATACTCGATGCGGGCATAGGTGAGGTGGCGGGTATGCGTGTAGCGCTCCGGATGGCGAAAGAGATCCTGCCAGGCGGCATAGTCGGCATCCGCCATATCCAGGCAGAACGTCCAGGTGCCGGCGTTGATATACATGGCGTCATTGGGCAGGGGCGTCTCTCTAGCATCGTGCACATGTCCAAAGACCACCACTTTGGCACCGTCCTGGGCCTGTTTCTGGGCCGCCACGCGAGCCAGCAGATCGCGCTGGGCCTTTTGCTCCTCCTGACCACGGGGCAGCACCGCGTGCCCATAGGCTCGAAAGTGGGTCAGGGGCTGGCCTTCGCGAGGCACGCTATACAGCTCGATGCCCGCATCCACCTCATTGTAAAAGGTGGCCCGCTCTTTGACATCACGATTGAGGGTATCGGCCCGCTCTCGGTCATCGACGACATCGATCACGTGCTGGCGTGCCTCGAGCAGGCGCGTGAGAGCCCATGCCAAGGGTAGGCTATCCACGATCAGCAGAGGCGCCAAGCGCAGCAGCGTGCGCAGGGTGCGCAAGGCAAAATCAAAGTCCAGAGCAAAGAGATACCAGATGAGGGCCGTGATGGGCTTGATCCCATCAATCCAGGAGTGGTGACGCTCGATATCGTTGAGGAGCAGGTACACAAAGCGCGAGCCGGCGGGCATATAGAGCTCGCCCGGCACCCTGGAGTCATGGGGTTGCTCGAAATCGGGCCAGCGGTTGATCCACTCCAGGTATTGGTTGCCATGCTCCACATAGATGCCATCGCGAGAGAGGTAGCGCTCGACAAACTCGAGGCAGGGTTCCCGTTCGCTCCAGGCGTTCAGGGCGGCGCGGATGGCATCCTGTACGCTCGGCCAGTGCAGGTTGACGTCGTGGTTGCCCTTGATGATGGTCACCTTGCGCAGCGGCGTCAATGAGGTAAAGGCGGCCAGGGCCTCAAAGAAGCGGGGGTGGCCCTGGATGATCAGGTCCATCTTGCGGCGCGACGCAGCGCTATCGGAAGGGGCATAGATCTCAGTGGGGTAGGCGCGCTCCGGATCAAAGGCCTCGTCCTCCGGCAGGGCCGGGACCTGCAGGAACTCGAATATATCGCCTGCGAGAATCAGCTCCATGGGCACCCGCCGTCGCTGGCTTTCGGTGCTCAGGCGCCTGAGCAGCTCGGCCCAGGCCTCGTCCTGATCGAAATCTTCCAGCCGGTTGCCTTCATGAGCATATCCGGCCCCCAGATGCAGGTCGCTCATCACAATCTTGATCTGATCCATAGGCTCTCCTCCTCGAGCGCTCGAACAAACAGTGGAC
>SLPC01000231.1 GCA_007132185.1 Anaerolineae bacterium
CCTGCCCATGCTACCCTTGCCGGGCCAAACGACGCAATCGTTCGACTGAGGAGGGGATATGAGGCGATGGCTGATCTGGGCGCTGGGGGCCATGCTGCTATTGTTGGGGGCGTGCCATCCGGGCGAGCCAGAGCCTGTGACGCCCGCCGAGAATACCGCCACGCCGATGGCGGCCGCTACGGCAACGTCCGCCCCGACGGCTACGCCCACTCTCACGCCCGAGCCGGCTACACCTACGCCGGTACCCACCGAGGCGCCCGTCTGGCCGGCGCTGGACCCGCTGGAGCCCGCCCCCGAGGCCTGGGACGGTCTGGAGGGATGGCTGGTCGATGCCTGGCTCGAGGGGCGCAACCCCGCCGAGGTGCAGATCGCGCTTCAGGACGCCGGATGGCAGCAGAGCCCTGACGAGCTGCACGCAGCGGACCTGACCGGGGATGACCAAGATGAGTGGGTCCTGCTCTTGCATGACATTGCTGTGGACGAGGAGCTCTTTATCCCCGTATTCGGTACACCGGGCGACCTGTGGGTGATCAACGGCGACGGCCTCCTGTATCAGCACCATGCCGATACAGACGTTCCCACCTACGAGGCGGCGCTGCTGCCCGAGCTGGTGGACATGGACGATCTCACGGGCGATGGCCTGCCCGAGCTGATCGTCATGGACACGGATTGTGGCGCGCACACCTGCTATGGCCTGGTGCAGGTGATCGGCCTGGCCGAGGGGCAACTGCGGACCCTGGTGCAGGGCGCTATCCCGGGCGAGAACTGGATCGAGATGACCTTTCCCGACGTGTGGGTTGAACCGTTCGAGGGGCAGAACGCCCTGCATGTGCACGGCGGCCACATCGGCTCGGTGGGTGCGGGCATCATGCGCACCTATACCGAGGTATGGGCGTGGGATGGCGAGGCGATCGTTCTGCAAGAGACCCTCTTGGATCCCACCGGCTATCGCCACCTGATCCTCTACGAGGGCCTCGATGCCATGGCGGCAGGCGAACTGGATAGAGCCGCCGAGCTGTTTGAGGATGCGGCCATGTCGCCTGATCTCGATACGGTGTCGTTCATGGGCGAAGATCCCGACGAGCTCGAGGCCGCCATCCGGCAGTTTGCGGCCTTTCGGCTGATCCTGGTGCGGCTGCTCCAGGAGGACATGGCGGAGGCCGAATCGGTGCTGGCATGGCTCGAGGGCATGGAGCCCGGGGCGCCGCTGACCCTCGCGGCCCGCCGCCTCGTGGAAGAGTGGGCTGGCCCTGAGGAGATGGATGCCCTCTGTGCCGCGATCCGGGCCGAGCTCGAGGCGTATGACGAGCCGACCGGTCCCCTCGAGTACCAGGGCTATGGCAACCCCAGCCTGACGGCGGAGGATATCTGCGAGCTGTCCTAGCGCCGAGCCAGCGTCCAGCCTGTCAGGTGACAGAAAACGCGAGAGCGCGACCCGGCAGCATACCGGGCATCCGCTCTCGCGTTTTGCTTTGATCAGGAGGCCGGGTTACTTGGGCTACGCCGCTTGGGGCGCCGTGGCCTTGAACTGGCTCATGTACATGCGATGGTAAAAGCCGCCCATCTTTAGCAGCCCCTGATGGGTGCCCCGCTCGATGATCTGGCCATCATCGATCACCAGCACCTGATCGGCGTTGCGGATGGTGCTCAGGCGATGGGCAATCACAAATGCGGTGCGGCCCTCCATCAGCTTGAGCAAGGCCTCCTGGATATGTTGCTCGGTGCGCGTATCGATCGAGCTGGTGGCCTCGTCCAGCACCAGGATGCCCGGGTCCGCCAGCATCACGCGGGCGATGGCCAGCAACTGGCGCTGGCCCTGGGACAGGTTCCCGCCCTGCTCAGAGAGCTTGGTGTCATACCCTTGGGGCAACCGCCGGATAAAGTGATCGGCGTTGGCCAGCACAGCCGCCTCGATTACCTCCTCGTCGGTGGCATCCAGTCGCCCATAGCGGATATTCTCCATCACGGTATCGGCAAAGAGCACCGTATCCTGCAACACGATGCCCAGCTCTTGCCGGAGCGAGGCCATCTGCAGGTCGCGCAGGTCCACGCCATCGATGCGAATAGAGCCAGCATCAATGTCATAGAAGCGGGTCAGCAGGTTGACGACGGTGGTCTTGCCGGCGCCGGTGGGCCCCACCAGCGCGATGGTCTGGCCCGACTCGGCGTGAAAGCTCACGTTCCTGAGCACCGGCACGTTTTCTGTGTAGGCGAAACAGACATCCTCGAACACCACATCGCCGTGCAGATCGTCGAGGGGCCTGGCGTCAGGCAGATCCTCGGGCTCGGGGATCTCGTCCATGATTTCGAATACGCGCTCGGCGCCGGCCAGCGCCGATTGTAGCATGTTGTACAGGTTGGCCATCATGTTCAGGGGTCGGCCGAACTGGCGGGCATAGCTGACGAAACTGGCGATGGTGCCCACGGTGGCATAGCCGAGCAAGGTGAACAGACCGCCCGCCCCGGCAACGATGGCCAGGCCCATGTTTTGAATCATGTTGGACATCGGTCCCAGCAGGCCCGAGTAAGTCTGGGCAAAGGTCGCTGCCGCGCGGAACTCGAGATTGGCGCTGTGGAACTGTTGGATGGCGTCCTCTTCGCGTGCCATGGACTTTATCACGGGCAACCCCGTGATGGTCTCTTCGATGACGCCGTTGAGCTTGCCCAGCGACGCCTGCTGCTCCCGGAAACCGCGCCGCGTGTAGCGGGTGATATGGCGCGTCAGCGCAGCCATGGCTGGCAGCGTGATCAGGCTGACCAGCGCCAGGCGCCAGTTGAGAGCCAGCATGGTGCCCGCCACCATGAGCAGGGTGACCGCCGAAGACATGAGCTGGGTCACGCCCATCGACAGCACGGCGCTGATGGTGTCCACGTCGTTGGTGAGGCGGCTCATGGTCTCGCCGTGGGCTCGGGTGTCGAAATAGCGCAGCGGCAAGCTCTGCAGCTTGTCGAAAAGATCGCGGCGCAGATGCCGCACCGTGCGTTGCGAGACCCCGGCCATCACATACGACTCGCCATAGTGCACCACCGATGCCAGACCGTACACGGCCAGCATCAGGAGGGCGATCCGGCTCAGGCCCGGCAGGTCGTTCTGAAGGATATGGTCGTCGATCGCGACGCCGAGCAGATAGGGGCCCGCCACGCCCAGGGCCGATCTCACGACCACTATCACCGCGACCAGCACCAGCGATGCTCGTTGCGCGCCCAGATAGCCCCAGAGGCGGCGCAGGGTGCCACGGGGGTTCTCGGCCCGCTCAAAGGCGCCCACGCCCATCATGGGGCCACGCCGCATGCCTGGTCGGCCCGAGGGCGAGTCCGAGCGCGAAGGCTGTTTTGATCCGTTGGAACGATTAGCCATCTATGATTACTCCGTCTCCGAGTTGCGACTCATAGATCTCTTGGTAGATAGGGCTCGACGCCAAAAGCTCCCGATGGGTGCCTTGGGCGGCTATGCGCGCGCCATCCAGCACAATGATACTGTCCGCTTGGAGCACCGTGCTGATACGTTGGGCCACCATCACGCATGTGCAATCTGTCAGATGCTCATTCAGGGCGTTCTGGATCAGCGCCTCTGTCTCGACATCCACCGAGCTCGTGCTGTCATCCAATATCAGGATCGTGGGGCGCATCACGAGCGCCCGGGCGATGGCCATGCGCTGTTTCTGCCCTCCCGAGACGTTCACACCCCGCTGCCCCAGCATCGTGTCATAGCCCTCGGGAAAGGACATGATGAAATCGTGGGCCTGGGCCAATTTGGCCGCCTGCACCACCTCGTCGTCCGTGGCTTCCGGGCGGCCGTAACGCAGGTTCTCGGCAATGGTGCCGCTGAACAGGAACGGGTCCTGCATCACGATGGCCACCTGTTGGCGCAATGCCCGCTGCTGGATCTCGCGCACGTCCATATGGTCCACCATCAGGCGCCCGGCCTTGACATCGTAAAAGCGCGGGATCAGATGCGCCAGGGTGGACTTGCCCGACCCCGTCGCTCCCAGGATGGCCACGGTCTGCCCTGGCTGGATGGACAGATTGATCCCATCCAGGACGGGCTCCTCACCATCGCTACCGTAGGCAAAGACCACATTCTCCAGGTCGACACAGCCCAGGCAAGGCATCTCCGCCACCGCCTCGGCTGCATCGGTCACCACAGGCTCGCTGTCCAGGATCTCGATCAGGCGCTCAGCCGAGGCTTGGGCGCGGCTGACACGGGTCAGCAACATGCCCACCATCATGAGCGACATGAGGGTGGTAATGAGGTAGTTGACCGAGGCCATGATCTGTCCGACCTGCGCCTGTCCCTGAGTAACCTGCACGCCGCCGAACCAGATCACCCCCACAATGCCTAGGTTGAGCGACATCATGAGGAACGGACCAAAGGCGGCCACTGTGCGCTCGGCCCGAATCGAACGAGCGGCCAGGTTTTCGTTGGCCCCCGCGAACCGCTCACGTTCGTGGTCCTGGCGCACAAAGGCCTTGATCACCCGCACGCTGGCAAGATTTTCTTGCACAACTGTGTTGACGCCGTCGATGGCCTCTTGCACCGCGCTAAACAGGCTGTGAGCATACTTGATGATGATGATCAAGCCGATTACGACGATGGGTACCAGCCCCAGCAGCAACAGGGCCAGGCGGGGGCTGGTGATGATCATCATGCTCAGGCTGCCCACCAGCAGCAAGGGGGCGCGCACCAGGATGCGCAGGGTAATCAGGACCACCTCCTGCACCTGGGTGACATCATTGGTGAGGCGGGTTACCAGTTCACCGGTTCCCAGGGTATCCAGGTTCCCAAACGAGAGGGACTGGATCTTGCGATAGAGGGCATCGCGCAGATCGGCCCCATAGCCCTGACCGGCGCGCACGCCAAGAACACAGTTCCCCACGCCGCCCAGCAGGCCAATTGCGGCGAGCCCGACCATGGTAAGGCCGGTGCGCAGGACG
Source organism: Anaerolineae bacterium (assembly GCA_007132185.1). Lineage (GTDB taxonomy): Bacteria > Chloroflexota > Anaerolineae > UBA1429 > UBA1429 > UBA1429. Next base: position 4,936 of record SLPC01000231.1, read on the forward strand.
ATTGTCATGTCAAGCTGCGCGATACCGACGTCCACGATGTGCTGCATCAGCCGAGGCTGGGCCAGGTCCATGGCCACCTCGATCATCATCAAGAACGGGGCAATGAGCGCCTCTTTCCAGTAAGGGCGAAGGTATGGCAAGAGCCGTCGAATCAATAGCATACTCCCCCCCCAAAAAAGATAGCGAACCGGATGATAATACTACCTGGTGTCGCCGTTCGCCTTCTCCAGATTCTCGCGTACTCGAGTGAAAAGCTCTCTTAGCCGATCCTGCTCCTCCATGGAGAGGCCGTCAAAGGTCTCGTTCTCGAGCGTTTGCCACATGTCTGCAACCCGCTGGCGGACAACCTGGCCGTGCTCGGTGAGGTATACGCGCGATACGCGCTGATCGTCGGGGTCGGGCTTGCGGGTAACGAACCCCGCATCCTCCATGCGCTGTAGCATCTTGGTGATGGTGGCCGGGGTAACGTGCATCCGAGCGGCAAGCTCCGAATGCGCCAGGCCTTCTTCGTTCCACAGTACGTTTAGCAAAAATGGCTGGCCCCTGTGTAGCCCGATAGATTGAAAGAGCGCCTGAGCGCGGGTGTGATGTAGTCGGCATATCTGCGCAAGCAGATGACTGAGTCGAATCTCTTGCTCTAGCGGCACCATAGGACTCCTTGTTCATTAGCTGGGAAATAGTCAGTCGACTAAATTATATCCGAGGTGGCTTTATCTGTCAAAACCGCTCCGCTCTTTATTTTCTATGCATGAGGGTAGTGCATCGCTATGGACCTTGGCGCGGACGCACCTCGACAACGAACCCGTCGCATGGTACCATAGCGGCGAACAGAAACTACCGCAGCGGCTGTGCCGTATGCCATATGCACAAGTGTATCCAGGAGACGATCCATGAGCATCGAACCAGAACAAGCGATGGAACAGGTCTATGACGTGCTGATCATTGGGGCGGGGCCAGCAGGCTCCACGGCTGCCATCTATACCGCCCGTGCGGAGCTGAGCACCCTGGTGGTGCATCGGGGGCTGGGCACCGGCGCCGCATCGATGGCGGAACGCATCGTCAACTATCCCGGCATTCCCGAGGAGATTACCGGCGATGAGCTGGTGCGGCGTATGCATGCCCAGGCCGAGTCCTTTGGCGCCCAATTCGTGCAGGATGCGATCCTCACCACGGATCTCAAGAGCGAGCCCAAATCCGCCAGCGGCAACCAGGGATACTATCGCGCGCGCAGCATCATCATTGCCTCGGGCGCTATGGGGCGCGGCGAGCAGGTGGCTGGTGAGGAGAATCTGGTTGGGCGCGGTGTCTCTTACTGCGCCACTTGTGACGGCGCGTTTTACCGCGACGAGGTGGTGGCCGTGGCCGGCAATCATAACGAGGCTGTAGAAGAGGCGCTGCTGTTGACTCGCTTTGCCAGGGAGGTGCATCTGCTGGCTCAAACCCCCGAACTCCGCGCCGACCCACACCTGGTACAAGAGATCAGCTCACACGACAAGGTTACGGTACATCTCGCTACACGTCTGCTGGGGGTGGTTGGCGATGACGAGGTGACCGGGATTCGCATTCGGCCCAGGGGTCAAGGGGAGCGCACCCTGGACGTGAGCGGCGTATTCATCTACCTGCAGGGACGCGTTCCTATTACCGATTTCGTAGACGATCAGTTGGAGCGCAGCGAGACCGGTTGCATTCAGGTGGGACCCATGATGGAGACCACGATCCCAGGCGTGTTTGCCGTGGGAGATCTGCTCTGCAACCATCTCAAGCAGCTCGTTGTCGCCGCCGGAGACGGCGCCATGGCCGCACGGGCCGCCGAGCGCCATATCTCGGGCCGCGAGCGCCTGCAGCCTGATTGGCACTAGTGCTCAGCTTGGGTCAGGAGGATCGGTGATTTCGACGCATCGATATTACGTGAGCATCTGATGAACATACAGAAGCATCTTGCTGTCGCCGGTTCTGCCCCATTCCTGCAGGCCGTCCTTGACGCTCTGACCGCCACCATCGCAATTCTGGATGAGAGTGGCGTCATCATGGCGGTCAACGCCTCGTGGCGCCACTTTGGTGACGAGAATGACCTGGCCTGGCCCGACTATGGCATCGGGCACAACTATCTGGCGACCATAGATGCTGCTGAGGGCGATGAATCTTCGGAAGCTCAGGATGCGGCGCTCGGCATTCGTCAGGTCATGGCGGGAGATCTGGAGCGCTTTTCTCTCGAGTATCCCTGTCACAGCCCCGACCAGGATCGGTGGTACATCATGTGGGTCACGCCGTTGGACCTCGGTGGTCAGCGTGGTGCCGTCATTGCTCATGAGGACATTACCGCGCGCAAGCTCTCCGAGTTCGGGGCAGAGGCGGCCCGGCGGTCAGAGGCGCAGCAACGGCGTATTGCCGAGCGCAGGGGCGCCATCGCCGCCGGTCTGGGCGAGGCGCTTGGCATCCTAAACTCGGATCGTCCCCTGCTCGACGTCCTGGGCTTTATCGTCGATCTTGCACTGCGGTTGCTGGGTGCCCGGACGGTGGCACTACTCGAGACCAGGCAAAAAGAGCCCCTGCTCGTGCGGACCACGGATATAAATGATGCGTCGCTGTGGGGCGCCCTGGATGCCAGCCTCTGGGAACGTCTGAATCGTGATGGCCCCGGGCGAGAGATCCTGCTGCTGGACAGATCGGTGCTCGGCGATGCGTCCCAGGCCCAATCAGGCACCGTGTTGGTGGCCCCCATATGGGTTCAGGGTCAGTCTTTTGGCGTTCTGGTCGTGGACTATGCCAGACCCCGCACGATGCTGCAGGAAGAGGTCGACCTGGTAAAGGACGTGGCGACACAGATCAGCCTTGCCGTGGGGAATGCGCAACTCCGAGAGCGGGTGGAGAGCCAGGCCGTCGCTGCGGAGCGCAGTCGGATGCTCCGGGAGCTGCATGATTCTGTCAGCCAGGCGCTTTTTTCGGCCAATCTCATTGCCGATGCGCTGCCGCGTTTGTGGGAGCATCATCCCGAGGAGGCGGAAGAGGGACTGCGAGAGCTGACGCGGTTGACCCGCACGGCCCATGCCGATATTCGGAGCCTGTTACTGGATCTGGGGCCAAGCGCAGTGACGGCAGAGCCTCTGGGCGTCTTGCTGGGCCGCCTGGCGGATGCGGTGTCTAGCCGCAGCGGAATTCCCGTCCACGAGCGGATTGATGCCGCCCTCGATCTGCCCGTGGCTATCAAGATCGCGCTCTACCGCATTTCGGAGGAAGCTCTCAACAATGCCGTCAAGCATGCCCGTGCTACCGAGCTCGAGATTGTGCTGGAACAATCGGGCGAGGGGGTGCACCTGGCAGTCACCGACAATGGAATCGGCTTTGTGCCAGACGTGGTCCCCGTAGGACGCCTCGGTCTCGGCATTATGCGAGAGCGCGCCGAGAGCATGGGGGCTACACTGAACATCTCTTCCGAGCCGGGAGATGGGACACGGATCGAGGTCTCCTGGGCGCCTTCCAAAGGAGCATAATATGTCATCGACCGGGCCGATTCGCGTGTTGATTGTCGACGACCATGCCATGGTCCGCGTGGGTCTGCGCCTCTTTATTATGTCCATGGAGGGCATCGACCTTCTCGGAGAGGCAACCAATGGCTCTGAGGCGCTGACCCTGTGTGAGGAGCTTGCGCCCGATGTCGTGCTCATGGACCTGGTGATGCCCGACATGGATGGCATCAGCGCTATTCGCCAACTGCGCGCACAAAATCCCGAGATCCGCGTGCTGGCCCTGAGCAGCTTTCAGGAGGGGGAGCGCATTCGCGATGCGCTGCATGCAGGGGCCATTGGCTACCTGCTCAAGGATATTCCGGCCGATGAGCTTGCCCATGCGATTCGCGACGCCCATGCGGGCCGCCGCAGCTTGGCCCCCGAGGCCGCCAGAGCCCTTGTCGACGCTACCATTGATGCGCAGCCGGAATATGGGCTTTCAGCGCGTCAGCTAGAGGTTCTGGCTCTGCTGGTCGAGGGCAAGAGCAATGCAGAGATCGCCCAGGCACTGACCATTACCCTGGCCACAGCCCGCTTTCACGTAAGCACCATACTCAGCAAGATGGACGCAGCCAACCGCGCGGAGGCAGCTGCCCTCGCCGTCAAGCATAATCTCGTGCCCTGAATCCCGCTGACCAGCACGCCTCGATCCCTCCTGCCCTGTGACCTTCAATCCCAGGCCGATGCCCCTGGTCATGAGCCGCGTATGCTGGACATTCATCTAGTGCAAGAACTGGACATACGCCCGGTGCGCCTAGACGGCAAAACCTCTATTCTGTGGACAGTTGAGTGACAGTTGATTCGAAATAGATTGAATCAAACACAGTGATGAGGAGTACACAAAATGAAGAGTATAGCAGAGATCGCTGCCAGCGACGGACGGTTCAACACTTTGGTGGCTGCGGCAGGCGCTGCCGGCCTCGTCGACACACTGGCAGGCGAGGGGGATTTCACGGTATTTGCCCCCACGGATGACGCCTTTGCCAAGCTGCCCGAGGGCACGGTTGAGAATCTGCTCGCCAATCAGGAGCAGCTCAGTCAGATCCTTCTGTACCATGTGGCGGCTGGACGTCTCAAGGCTGACGACGTGGCAGGCCTGAATGAGCTAGAGACCGTTCAGGGGGGCAAGCTCAGAATTATGGTTGACGGCGACACGGTCATGATCGGTGACGCACGCGTTCTGATCGCTGACATCGAGGCATCCAACGGAGTCATCCACGTGATCGATACCGTATTGCTGCCCTAATCAGGTTGTAGATGATCGACAATCGGATAGTTTTCTCAATCTTTATCACACTTTCTGGAGGAACGGACATGAAGATCGCACGTCTATTGGTCGCCGCCGCATTTATGCTGGGTTTGCTGCTTCCGTTTGGCACCATCGTCCAGGCGCAGGGTGACATTGTCGATGTCGCCGCTGCAGATGGTCGCTTCACAACCCTTGTCACAGCCGTACAGGCCGCCGGCCTGGAGGATGCGCTCAGAGGCGAGGGCCCGCTGACCGTGTTTGCGCCGACGGATGATGCGTTTGCCAGACTGCCCGAGGGAACCGTTGAGGCATTGCTGGATGACATCCCGACTCTTACCGATATCCTGCTCTATCACGTCGTATCGGGTCAGGTCATGGCCGCCGATGTTGTGGAGCTGACATCGGCCGAGACCCTGCAAGGCGATAGCATCAGCATCACGGTTGAGAACGGGCGCGTGTTCCTGAATAAAGATGTCGAAGTAATCATCACCGATGTCGAGGCATCAAATGGTGTGATTCACGTGATCGATGCAGTGCTCTTGCCGCCGGCGGCTGAGGAGGCTCATACCGAGTTGCCCGCGGTCGGTGTGGCGCCCGAGGCCATGGGTCCTTCTCTGATCCTGTTGGCGCCGCTGGGTGCGGCCGCCGCTGGCGCAGCTGGCCTCTGGGCCCGTCGCAAGTTCCGAGGATAATGAACGAGTAACGCTGATGGCACAAGCGGCTGGGGCCTGAGCTACCGACCGGCCCCACCGATAATTCTAACAAAAGAGATACATGCACAAATAGCGCAGAGGGGATGGCGAGAGCCGTCCCCTCTCTTTTGTTCCCGATGATACTCTCAGTACGGCTATACAGCCTCACGGCGATGGCTATAATAGGGACAATCGCCGACCAAAAAAGATAGGACATTGTAGCCTGTGACTGTATCTCAGCCTGACATCATACTGGCCTCGGAATCGCCCCGGCGCCGCGAGTTGCTGGCGGCGCTCGGTCTGACTTTTGTGGTGCAGCCCACCGACATTGATGAGACACAACTGCCCGGGGAGCGCCCTGACGAACTCGCCCAGCGCCTGAGCCACGCCAAGGCCCTTGTGGCGTCCGAGAACGCGCCCGGTGCCTTGGTCGTCGCCGCGGACACGCTGGTGGTGCTGGATGATGTCGTGCTCGACAAGCCGGCGTCGCCGGGTGAGGCGCTGCGGATTCTGCGCCGCCTGCGCGGGCGCACTCACCGGGTTCTGACCGGCCTGACCCTGCGTCACGGTATCATGGACGATAAAAGTACCCAACTGGCTACTACGCCCGTCACGATGCGCGAGTATAAAGAGGACGAGATGCGGGCCTATGTGGCCAGCGGCGATCCTATGGACAAGGCCGGCGCCTATGCGATTCAGAACGAGCAGTTTGCGCCGGTGGCGCGTTTGCAGGACTGTTATGCGAATGTAGTGGGCCTGCCCCTCTGCCACCTGTACCGTGCGCTGCTCCGTCGCGGCGTAACGATGCATCATCCATTGGACGTGTGCCCCTGGCCCGTGCAGCAGGGCCATTGCGATTGGGCGGCGACGATCCTGGATGGCGAGATCGCGTAATCCCCGGAATCAAGAGAGCCAAGGAGGAACCCCCATGATGGATGCGGACTATCGCGGTATATTCGTGATTGCCAACACCCCCTTTGACAACGAAGGAGCGCTTCTGTGGGATGATCTGGAGAACACGTTTGATTGGGTCATCCGCGCGGGCGGCCATGGCTTGGTGTGGCCGGTGATGGCCAGCGAGTTCAGCGTAATCTCTTTTCGCGAGCGGGTGGAGGGGTTCCGGCGGGCCGTAGCGGTGAGCGCCGGGCGTGTGCCCGTGGTTGCAGGCGTCGCCGATACAAGCCAGGCTGGCGCCGTGGCGCTGGCCGAGGCCGCTGCGCAGGCCGGCGCCGATGCTGTTATTGCCATGCCGCCTTGGAGCACCAAGTTGGCTAGCCAGGCCCTTGTCGAGGCATATTACCGGGCCATCGCCGAGGCAGCGGGGCTGCCGGTAATGATTCAAAACGTGGGCCCGCCTTTGGGGTCCAGCCTGCCAGGCAGCTTTGTGGTCGAGCTGTGCGAGCGCATCCCCCTGGTGCAGTACCTCAAGGAGGAAAAGGATCCCAAGGGCCAGGCGCTGAGCGAGGTGTTGGCGCCCCATAGCCCCGAGGTAAAGGGAGTCTTTTCCGGCAGCCAGTGCGCCTATCTCCTTGCCGACCACGCCCGCGGTGTGGCTGGCTCCATGCCCGCCGCCCACATGGTCGACGTGGATGTCCAAATCTGGGAGCTGTTGGAAGCCGGCGATCTGGAGGCCGCGCGCAAGGTGCACAAGGATAAAATGGTTCTGGAGAGCACCGTCAGCAGCCTGCGAGGCGGGTGGCTCTCGTCCAAAGAGGTGCTGCGGCGGCGTGGTGTGATCTCATGCGCGGCCATTCGCAACCAGGGCCCCCTGATGCTGGACGAGGTGGATGATGCCCAGCTTTCCTACGCCCTGGATCTGGTATCTCAGTATTTCCGCGTCTAACACCATCGTAGGGGGAGGATACCATGATTCCGATCGAACTCTCGGGCAAGCGCGCGCTGGTGACGGGCGGCGCAAGGGGCCTGGGGCGTGCCTGCGCTCTGCGCCTGGCCGAGGCGGGCGCAAGCATTGTGGTGGTAGACATCGATCTGGAGGGTGCCCAGGAGACCGCAGCAGCGTGCCCTGAGGGCGTGGCCTTTCAGTGCGATCTGAGCGATCCCGATGCCATCCTGACCATGGCCGCCGAGGTCGAGGCCCAGGTGGGCGATATGGACGTCCTGATCAATAACGCGGGCATCGTGGCCTATGCCCGAGGCGTCGCGGGCTTTGACCGGGACGAATGGGATCGCGTATTGGACGTGAACCTGCGCGGGACGGTGTGGGTGTGCCGGGCGTTCGTCGAGGGGCTCAAGCGTCGGCGCGATGGCCGCGTGATCAACTTTTCCTCGCTGGCGGCCCGGGTGGGCGGCATCGAGGCGGGCATGCATTATGCTGCGTCCAAGGCAGGCCTGATCGGCGTAACTCGCACGCTGGCCAAAGAGTGCGGTCTCTATGGCATCACGGTCAACGCCATCGCCCCGGGCATCATCGGCAGCGAGACGGTGCTGGGCCTGCTGGAGGGGCGCGAACCCGAATTTGCCGCCCAGGCGCTGCTCCGCCGCATCGGTACGCCCGAGGATGTGGCCAACGCCGTGCTGTTCCTGGCCTCGCCGCTGGCCAGCTATATCACCGGCATCGTGCTGGACATCAACGGGGGCATGTACATGGGCTAGTGCCCCGGGAGGCGAAAGCATGGCCGATTCTGGCATGGCAGGGCGAGTCGCACTGGTTACAGGTGCACAGCATGGCATTGGCGCAGCGACGGCGCGGGCACTGGCAGCCCAGGGGGCGCGGGTGTTCGTGCACTATTGGAGGCTTGACCCCGAGGACCACGGCATCTCGCCGGAGGAGGCACTGACGGCGACCAAGCCCGGTCTGGCTTACTATCATGGGCGCCGGGCAGAGGGAGCCGACGCCTTGCTGGCCCAGATCCGGGCGGCGGGCGGCGTCGCCGAGGCCTGGGAGTGTGACCTGACCGAGGCCGAGAACGTGCCCCGCCTGTTCGACCGCGTTGAGGCCACCCTGGGCCCGGTCGAGATCCTGGTGAACAACGCCGCCCATTACGAGCCCCGCGACACGATCCACGACCTGACGCCCGGCATCTTCGATCGCACGTTCGGCGTCAACGCCCGCGCCACGGCCCTCATGATGGGGGCGTTCGTGGCCCGCCACCGCGCCCGCGGGGCCACCTGGGGGCGCATCGTCAACCTCAGCACCGACGCGGCCCAGGTGTTTGCGGAGCAGATCACCTATGGCGCCAGCAAGGCCGCCGTCGAGGCGCTGACCCGCAGCGTCGCCATCGAGGTTGGGCCTTTGGGGATCACGGTCAACGCCGTGGCGCCGGGGCCCACCCAGTCCGGCTACCTGGATGCCGACGCCGAGGCCTGGCTAGTGCGCGAGATCCCGCTGGGCAGGCTGGGCACGCCCGTCGACATCGCCGAGACCATCGTGTTTCTGGCGTCCGAGCGGGCGGCCTGGCTCACCGGCCAGGTGATCAAGGTGTCGGGCGGGCACTGCCTGTAGGCCAAAATCCTTGACATCGTGCGAGCCGCTGGATATGCTCTGGGCTGGGCAAGGGCATACAGTGCATTGACAGGGCGTGATGCGCATATATCCAAGGGGGGAGTTGCTCATGGCAAGGCGGCGCCGATCGAACACGGGGATCCCCGGGCTGTCCTTTTCCTGGAAGCGAGCGCTGGGCGTGACGCGGGCTCGGCAGCAGTTCGCTCGCAAGACCGGCATACCGACGACACGCGCGGGGATGCAGCGCAAGGTAGGGCGTGCCGTTACGGGGGGTAGTCGGCGCCGTACCAGCCGGGCCGCGACGGGTTCGGGCTGCGGCTGCGCCCTCGTTGCCATAGCCCTACTGGTGATGCTGGCGCTATTGGGCTGCGGCGGCGGGGTTGCTGGGCCGGAGCCAGCGGACGTCGAGCATGACCTCGGTACGCCGACGGCGACCATGCCTGCATCGGCGACAATGACGGTGATACCGTCGCCGACGGCCACTGCTACGCCCACCATGACAGCCACTCCCACGCCAGCACCGACCGCCACGGCAACGCCGAGTCCAACCGCCGCCCCAACCTCCACGCCGACGCCAACCACTGAGCCCACGCCGACCGAGATTCCTCCCACGGCAACAGCAACGATGTCTCCCACCCTGGCACCGACAGCGACGAACACGCCGACGCCTCTCCCTACCTTCCCACCCGACGGAGAAGGGTGCCCCTATGTAGGCAACAGGAATAGCGGCGTGTTTCACTATGCGTCGTGCGGCAGTGTGCGCCAGATGAACGAGGAAAACAAGGTCTGCCTGACCTCACGGGAAGAGGCGATCGAGCGGGGCTTTCGGCCCTGTGGGAACTGCAAGCCATAGGGTGTGCGGTGGCAAGCATAAATAAAGAGGGTGGGGATCGTCCCCACCCTCTCTCGGTGTCCGAGCTAGAATTCCAGCTCTTGGCGGGACTCGATCATGTCCTCGTTGAGCTCCATACTCATGCCGGGGCCCGTAGGCAGCTCGATGTAGCCGTCCTCGGGCTGGATCTCGTAGGTCAGGAACGCCTGGCCCACCTTGCCGTGCTGGATCAGCCACTCTTGGATGGGGCAGGTGGTGATCGTCTGTGAGGCGATAAACTGGGTCGAAGCCATGGCGCCATGGTGTGGGATGAGCGGGATGCCGTTGGCCGAGGTGAGGGCCGCGATCTTGAGCATCTCGGTGATGCCGCCGGCCCAGGTGGGATCGGCCTGCATGACATCTACGGCCTCCGCATCGAGCAGATTTTTGATGCCCCAGCGGGTATACTCGTGCTCGCCGCCGGAGATGGCGATGCCCTGGACCTCGCGGCGCAGGCGGGCATACTGGGGGATCATGTCGGCCATGACGGGCTCCTCGATCCACCAGGGGCGATACTGGCGCATACGCTCGGCCATCTTGAGGGTATAGGGGACGTCCCAACTGCTCCAGGCGTCGAACATGATCTCGACATCGGGGCCGACGGCTTCGCGGACGTTGCGCACCAGCTCGAGGTTTTTGCGGGCCCCTTGTTCGCCCTCGGTGGGGTCATGGCGGAAGAACCACTTGGTGGCCGTATAGCCCGCCTCGACCACGGCCTGGGCGCGCTCGCGCACCTTGTCGGGCTCGATCGAGTGGCCGAGCATGGAGGCATAGGCGCGGATGCGATCGCGGGAGGGGCCGCCCAGGAGTTGGTAGACGGGGGCGCCGAGGATCTTGCCCTTGAGGTCCCAGAGGGCCAGGTCGACGGCGCTGATGGCCATCATGGTCTCGCCCTTGCGGCCATGGATCGCCATACGGTACATCTTGTCCCAGAGGCGCTCGATGGCGTGGGGGTCCTCACCGATCAGGATGCTGCGGGCCTGCCCAGCGATGATGCGGCACAGATTCTCCTGCACCGGGCCCCACATGCCGCTGACGCCCTCGTCGGTGTCAATGAACAGGAATATCTGCGAGAGTTTGTACGGTGGGCCTTCGTCCGGGCCGCCGCGGGCATGCCAGGTGGCTCCCATGGCTCGAAACTCGGGGTAGATGTCCACGGGGCGCACCAGGCGCTCCTCTTGCAGGGGGCCCTCATAGTCCCATGTGCCATCGACCTGGACGAAGCGAACTCCTGTGATCTTCATCATGCTCCTCTTTCGATCTTGCTCATTGATTGACGTATCCAGCAACCGACTAGCTCAGCCCCATCTCGTTGAGGTTGCGGTAGCTGATGGCCAGCGATTCAAAGGGGTCCCGCTCGTAGGACTGGTCCTGCTCGACACAGTACCACTCGACGCCGGCCTCTTCGGCGGCCTCCAGGATGGCGGGCCAGTTCAAGTTGCCCTCGCCGATCTCGGCAAAGCGCTGCTCGCGCTGCGGCGTGACGATCATGTCCTTGAGGTGCAACAGCGGCTGGCGCCCGGCGCAGCGGCGAACCCAATAGGCCGGGTCCGCTCCGCCCGCCTGCACCCAGTAGGTGTCGATCTCGAGCTTGAGATGGGCCGGATCGCTCTGCTCTACCAGCATCTCGAACCAGGTCTTGCCATCCCACTTGGCAAACTCGTGGTTGTGGTTGTGGTACGAAAAGTCCATGCCGACCTCGGCCAGCCGTTCGGCCACAGGCGCCAGCTCTGACAGGAACTTGTGCACTCCGTCGGCGCCCTCATACCCGCGAAAGATGCCGCCGATGGCCGGATGCTTGCAGTCCCATAGCTGGTGCTCTTCGATGATGCCGTCCAGATCGGTGAGGAACCGCTCCCAGCTCATATGGCTGGAGGCAATAGTCAGGCCATTGGCCTTGCAGATGTCCGCTACATCCTGGGGCGATACATCGCCAAACCCCGACACCTGCACGGCGGTATAGCCGATCTCGGCGACCTTGGCCAGGCTCTTTTTGACTCCCTCCAGATCCTGGCAGAATTGGCGCACGGTGTATAGTTGTGCAACGACCACATTCTCTTTCATCTCTGCCTCCACATCGTCCTGATGGTGGGCCGCGACCGTCGCGACCCTTGACTCGGGCAAACACTGGCAGTGTAACGCAAGCTGACGGGCGCGACAAGGCGTTGCGCATACCGGCAGGGAAAGGAAGCGCAACCGGCAGCAGGCCCAGGGACGCTTTGCCGGGGAGGTAGGATCAGGGGGTAAGACGGTTCAGCGTGCGATGCAGGAAGGTGACCTC
>SLPC01000100.1 GCA_007132185.1 Anaerolineae bacterium
GGCGACGCCGGAAACAGCGCGCCGGCCCTATGATACACACGTGCTCTGCCCGCCCGGCATGGTTGGTCTGCGTCCTACAAGTAACGAGGGACCTTCCGCCGGTAAGCGTGATAGATCTCGCCAAAGCGGGCCTGTAGAGCAGCTTCTTCCTTGGGAATCTCGATCAGGTGGTGATACAGCCCGGCGGCCAGGGTGCCCGCCAAGAGCCAACACGAGTTTGCCAGCGCCGCGACACCCAGACTGCACAGCCCCCAGCCCAGATACATGGGATTGCGACTATGGGCATAGGGGCCGCTGGTAATCAGCCGCTCGGGCTGATCGATCCGAATCTGTCGCACGGCAAACATAGCCCAAGCGTTCAGTAGCAGGCCCAAGGCCAACACCCCGATGCCTTGGAGGCGCAGGGTTTGCCCTTGCCGAGTAATCGGGCGCCGCGCCAAAGCGTGTAGAAGGCCGCCCAAGACCAGCGACGCCACGAACGTCTCTGGAATGGGCGTGTTGGCCAAGTGCGGCCCAATGGCTCGAGCGAGGGTCCGCTTCATAGGCCGGTCCGCAGAAGAAGCTGACTCGCTGTGGCGGGCATCATCGGAGAGGCTTGTGGATCATGACAGGACATGTTACCGTAAAAAAGTGTCGGGGAATGACGAATGTGGAGGCATCGAAAAGGCATGACTCATCGATTATGTCAGAGCGGGCGACGCGATTTGAACGCGCGACAACCTGCTTGGAAGGCAGGAGCTCTACCACTGAGCTACACCCGCTGATGCGTGACAGGTCGGGGTGAGAGGACTTGAACCTCCGACTTCGGCGTCCCAAACGCCGCGCGCTACCAGGCTGCGCTACACCCCGCTTACTCTAGTATAGGCGATTCGCCCGACACGTCAAAGTATCCTGGATGAGAGCTGCTGCTTAGCCTGCCAGGCGAGCCACAAACTGGCTCAGCCAATCGAAAACGGTCTGTACTTGGGGCCCTACAGCTTGCAGAAGGATCAAAAAGCCCAGCGTCAGAATCAGCGTGACGGCGATCCATTCAAAGAGCTCTGGACCCGTCTCCCCCGGTAAGATCTGCCTGAATTGTGCCATGATTTCTCGATTTCCATGCCCTGAATCTCATTATGGTGTCCGAGCCGTCCCTTTGGATGGGCTGGCTGCTGGCTGCCGCTCCACATAACGGATTGGGATCTGAGTTGCTCGGGAGACTTGACGTGTGTCTAGTTGCCGTATACAGTAGTCTACGAAAAAGTCCTCATCTTGCCAAGGAAACGAATGCGTGCGTGCTCGATGTATCCGTGTCTATTGTTTTCAGAGAGGGTAGTAGCGATATGAGCTCTTACAGCCTAGACTCGCTGATGGATTTCTTGGAGCATGCCAGGCAACGTTACAATGGCGTTGTGCCAGATCCCTTCCTCCAAGGAGAGATGGCCCAGCGGCTCTTTCCTCCTGGCATCTCGGACGACTATGCCGATCGAGAGGGCCTGTGGGGCACGCTGCGGGAGCTCAAGGAAAGTGGCGACACCGTTAGCGGCATTGTCACCGGCTGGAACCGTGGCGGCCTACTGGTTCGGTGGGAGGACTTGCAGGGCTTTGTGCCTGCCTCTCAACTCAAGGATGTTCCCGTCTTTGAGGACGATGCCTCGCGTGATGACCTGCTCTCACGATGGGTTGGTGAAGAGCTCACGCTCAAGATCATCGAGCTTGATCCGAATCGGAACCGGCTGGTCTTTTCGGAAAGAGCGGCTCTTTGGGGGCCCGGTCAGGCCGAACGTCTGATGACCGAGCTCAAGGTGGGACAGGTGCGCGAGGGTGTAATCAGCAATGTCTGCGATTTCGGCGTATTTGTGGATCTGGGCGGCATCGATGGCTTGATTCACATTTCGGAGCTATCGTGGGGGCGTGTCACACACCCCTCGAATCTGATGCAGATCGGGGACAAGCTCGACGTGTATGTGCTTAGCATTGACCACGACAGCCATCATGTCGGTCTGAGCGCCAAACGCCTCCAGGTCAATCCCTGGTCATTGGCTGAGACCAAGTATGCCACGGGTGACATCGTGGAGGCCACGGTCACCAATGTCGTAGACTTTGGCGCCTTTGTCCAGCTCGAAGAGGGGCTGGAGGGACTGGTGCATATCTCGGAGCTATCCTACGACAGGGTGCACCATCCCAGTCAGATCGTACAGGTCGGAGATCGCGTGCGCGTGCGTATTTTGCGCATAGAGAGCGAAAAGCATCGGCTCAGCCTGAGTATGAAGCAGGCCGAAGATACTCCGCTGACTGATAGCTATGATATCGACACATCGGGCCTAGAGACTGACGATCTTCCCGATGCTTCTTTGTACTAGGGGCGCACTGTACGACCTGACTTGAGGCGCGACGAGGGTATCGCAAGAGGAGACTCTTGGCCCGGTCCGTGACGCGCTCTGACATAGGACGCCGAGTCCGCTTCCCTTGCCCCAAACGACCACTGCACTTTGCCAGTGGATGTCTCGACTGGCTCGGCATCGAGCAGCACACCATGACGCAACGATCCGGATGTGAATCCTGATGGCCAAACGAGCGACGCGCAAGAACGCGAGTCACCAGTCCACATCGCCCCAGATCACCTGGAGCGATGTGGGGCGTTGGCTGTTGCGTCGGCAAGTCATCGGGGTGCTGTTGGCCACGGTGGGCGCCATCACCTTTGTCACATTGCTCTCGGGCGATCAGGGCAGGGTGAGCGCGGCATGGGCCCTTTTCTTGACCCAGCTCTTTGGCGTGGGGGCCTATCCGGTGGCGCTCCTCGTCTTCCTGGGGGGTATCCTGCTGCTGTTCTACGGTGCGCTAGAACGCCCTCTTGCTGTTCGCTGGCAGCTCATTGTTGGGGGTGAGCTGTTCTTTTTCGCGGGGCTTGGGGTTTTGCATCTCACAAGCTCCGCCAATCCCCTCACGCTGGCCCAAGAGGGACGGCGTGGCGGATATGTCGGCTGGACTCTGTGGCGGTTGCTGGTACCCGCGTTGGGTCGCGGTGTCAGCGCCGCGCTGCTGGCGATTGTAGCTCTGGCGGGGCTGTATCTGGCCTCGGGCATCCCGTGGCGCATTCTGCTCTGGCGGCTGCGTTGGGCCCTGGCCCAGATGGCTGTCCGGCTGCGCCGTGTTATTGCATTACGGCGGGTGCCAACCGCTGCGTCAAGGCCCGCAGAGGTCCCCGACTGGGAGGCTGAGCTCAGATCCAGGCAGACCTCTGTCCAAGAGCCCCGACGTCGCGCCGCGCGTCGCAAGAAGACGTCTGCACCGGCCATGCCGGTCTCTTTTTCGCCAGAAGACCTTCCCCCCCTCGAGTTGATGGTCTCGGATGAGGCCACGGGCGAGGATGATGCGGGGCCACGGATGCACGCCGAAACCATTCAAGAGACGCTGGCAGCCTTTGGCATTCCGGCCGAGGTGGTCGACTGGAATCGAGGCCCTGCCGTGACCCAGTTCGGGGTCGAGCCGGGCTTTGTGGAAAAGAATGGCCGCCGCTACAAGATCCGCGTGAGCAAGATCCTGTCACTGCAAAATGACCTGGCTCTGGCACTGGCGGCAGCGCCGATACGCATCGAGGCGCCCGTGCCGGGTCGAAGCGTCATCGGCATCGAGGTCCCTAACAAGGACAAGAGCATTGTGGGGCTGCGTGATATCCTGGCATCAGAGAGTTTTGGCAAGCTGCGCTCACCCATCAAGCTCGGGCTCGGGCGTGATGTCTCGGGTCGGCCGGTGGTCGCCGATCTGACCAAGATGCCGCACCTGCTCATTGCGGGCAGCACCAACTCGGGCAAGAGCGTCTGCCTCAATGCCATCATCGTATCTCTGCTTTATCAAAATACGGCGGATACTTTGCGCCTGCTGCTGATCGACCCCAAGCGCGTGGAGCTAACCAAATATAACGGTTTGCCTCACCTCATCGCTCCCGTTGTCGTAGATACCAGCAAGGTCGTGGTGGCGTTGCGTTGGCTCATCCGAGAGATGGACTCGCGCTATAAAACGTTCGCTGAGGTTGGTGTACGTAATCTGACCGAGTATAATCGGAAGGCAAAGAAAGGTCGCGTCGAGTTGATGCCCATGATCGTGATGGTCATCGACGAGCTGGCGGACCTGATGCTGGCGGCCCCTGAGGATGTGGAGCGCTCTATCTGTCGCCTGGCTCAGATGGCCAGAGCTACCGGTATACACCTGATCGTAGCCACCCAACGACCTTCGGTGGATGTGGTCACGGGGCTGATCAAGGCCAACTTTCCGGCCCGCATCAGCTTTGCCGTCAGCTCGCAGATCGATTCACGCGTCATCTTGGACACGCCAGGGGCCGAAAAGCTCCTGGGCCAGGGCGATATGTTGTTTATGGCGCCAGATTCATCCAAGCTCCAGCGCATCCAGGGCAGTTATGTATCGGATCGCGAGATCGACGCCCTGATGGCCTGGTTCGAGCAGCGGCAGGCTGCTGTGCCCGAAGAGGACTCGCCCGAGGAGGATGCCCCTCCCTGGGAGGACATGCCCATGGAGGATGACTCGGACGAGGCCCTGCTGCAGGATGCCGAGCAGCTCGTGCGAGAGCATCGCAATGCATCTGCATCCTTCTTGCAGCGCCAGATGCGTATCGGCTATCCGCGAGCGGCCCGACTGATCGATCAGCTCGAGGAGCGTGGCGTGGTGGGGCCCAAGCAGGATGGCGGGCGTACGCGCCAGGTGCTCGTAGGCCAGGAAGAGGATGATTCGCCTGCAGAGGAAGAAGCATGATTCGCGTAGGCACCAGTGGATTCAGTTATCGCGACTGGGAGGGGCCATTCTACCCGGAGGGCCTCGCCGATCGTGACAAGCTCGCGTTCTATGCCCAAGAGTTTGACACGGTCGAGCTCAACTATTCCTTCTATCGGGTACCCACCGCGCAAACCCTCGAGGCGCTGGCCGACAAGACGCCCCCCGGCTTTGTATTTTCCATCAAGGCCCATCGCGAGATGACCCACGAGCGCGAGAATAGCGAGGCTGTAACCACACGCTTTCGTGAGGCGCTTGCGCCCTGGATCGAGCGCGACTGTCTGGCATGTATCCTGCTGCAGTTCCCTCCCAGCTTTCACTGCACTCCGGAGAACCTGGATATGCTGCGCGCCCTGCGTGACCGGCTCGAGGGGCTTCCCACGGTGGTCGAGTTCCGCCATGTTTGCTGGGTGTCAGGGCGCGTATTCCAGCAGCTGCGACAGCTTGACATGGGGATCTGCTGTGTGGATCAGCCGCGTCTGACGTCGCTCTTGCCCCCCTTTGGCGTGACCACTTCCGACATTGCCTATGTGCGGTTGCACGGTCGTAATGCGGCCAAGTGGTGGGACCATCAAGAGGCCTGGGAGCGCTACGATTACAGCTATAGCCGTGAGGAGCTAGAGCCATGGGCTACCAAGGCGCGCGAGATGGCTGCGAACACGCGCTTGACCCTGTTGTACGCCAATAATCATTGGGTGGGGCAGGCCGTTGATACAGCGCGCCAGCTCAAGCTCCTGCTCGGCTTGGAAGGGACGGTTACATGATTATCCAGGCAGGGCCGATTCGGAGTGGTGTACCACCGCAGGACTGACGCGGATCCTCTGCGGCAGGCGGGCAACACGATGCCCACAGGTCCCTCCGGGGCCTGGTTGGAGTCGGTTCCCCCCAATGGTATAATAAGGTGTAAACGTGCACCCTCCGCAACCCTACCAGGAGGTTTTCGATGTCTGGACACAGTAAATGGGCCTCAATCAAACGGCAAAAAGGGGCCAATGACGCAAAACGCGGCCAGCTATTTACCAAGCTGGGTCGTGAGATCGTTGTTGCCACGCGCGAGGGTGGGCCTGACCCAGAGTCCAATGTCCGGCTGCGCCTTGCGTTGGACAAGGCCAAGCAGGCCAATATGCCCAAAGAGAATGTTGAACGTGCCATCAAGCGTGGCTCGGGTGAGAGCGTAGATGGCTCACAGGTCGAAGAATATACCTATGAAGGCTATGGCCCGCACGGCACGGCGATGCTCGTGCAGGCGCTGACCGACAATCGCAATCGTACGGTCTCTGAGGTCCGGCATGTCTTTTCGCGATATGGCGGCAACCTGGGGGCCGATGGATGCGTCGCATGGATGTTCTCCCGCAAGGGAGTCATATCAGTCGAGGTGGGCGATGCCGATCCCGATGAGGCGGCTTTGGTGGCCATCGATGCCGGAGCTGATGATGTAGAGGTGGGCTCGGAGACGGTCGAAGTCTATACTGAGATGACCGACTTTCGGGCTGTACGCGATGCGCTGGAAGAGTACGGTTTCAATCTGCTCGATGCGCAGCTTTCGTGGTTGCCTCAGAGCCAGTTGACGCTTTCTACCAAAGATGCCATGACCAACCTCAAACTGATCGAGGCGCTGGAAGATTTGGACGACGTGCAGCAGGTCCATACCAATCTCGAGATGAGTGACGAGGTCTTGACCACGTTCGAGAACCAAGCCGCATAGCGATGATGGTCATTGGTTTGGATCCCGGGCTGGCCACCACAGGCTATGCCCTGGTGCGTGGGCGTGGCGAGCGGCTCGAGGTCATCGACTATGGTGTGATCAGGACACCAGCAAGAGTTCCGCTCCCAGATCGACTCTTGATGCTGCATGATCGGCTGAACGAGCTGCTGGAGCGGCATAACCCCAGCGTAGCAGGCGTTGAGGAGCTCTTTTTCAGCGCCAACGCCCAGACGGCGATGCTAGTTGGGCAGGCTCGCGGGGTCTTGCTCGTGACCCTTGCTCGGGCAGGAATCGACATTGCTGAATACAAGCCGATGCAGATCAAGCAAGCCGTTACCGGCTATGGCGGGGCTGACAAGCTTCAGGTACAAGAGATGGTGCGCATGTTGCTGGGCCTGGAAGAATTGCCTCGCCCGGACGACGCCGCCGATGCTCTGGCAATCTGCATCTGCCACCATCATTCGGCGCAGTTTCGCACCTTGCTGGATCAATAACGTTCGACTCGCGAGCAGCCAGAATCTCTCTAGGCTGCTCGCAACATATGAGAGCCAATGCTCTCACGAAGAGGGCAGATGATCGCCACTGTGCAGGGCAGAATCCAGGCGCTCCGCCCGCAGGGTCTCATCGTCGAGGTCGGTGGGGTAGGGCTGTTGGTGCGGGTCCCCGAGAGCCTGCTAGACGGCGCTCTGGTGGGTCGCGCCATCGAGTTGTTCACCCACCTGTATGTGCGGGAGAATGAGTTGACCCTCTATGGGTTTTCCTCGAACGCTGAGCATGACATCTTTGTCACGTTACTGGGCGTCTCGGGCATTGGCCCTCGCACCGCATTGGCCGTCCTCTCCACATTCTCGCCCGAGGTGCTGCGCGGCGCGGTGGCCCAGGGCGACATTGCCACCTTGACTCGTATCCCCGGGATTGGGCGCAAGACCGCCGAACGGTTGATGCTCGATCTCAAGGACAAGATCGGGGCGCCGAGCGAGTCCGGCTGGGCGGGCGCTCCCCTGCGCGAAGGGGATGCCGACGTTATCAATGCCCTCACTTCGCTGGGCTATAGTCTGGGAGAGGCAAGGGATGCCCTCGCTTTGGTGCCGCCCGAGACCGATGCGCTGGATGAGCGCATCCTGTTGGCTCTGCGTTCGCTGGGCGACGCCTGAACCCAGGGCTCCTCTAGTTCCCAAACCCCGTCAGGCCATAGAGTAGGCTGGCCCAGTTGGCTGGCAGATGCGCCAGGGCTTGGGGCACCAGCCCCCAGGCCAGCGTGACCAGGCCCATCACCAATACCCATGCCCCAGGCCAGACCGGCTCTTGTTGGCTGCCAGGAACCGGTGTCACCTGAAATGCTGTTATGGCCAGGCGCACCATCGCCCAGGCCGGGGCCAGACCAATGACCGCCAGGGCGATGGCCCATTGCAGGTTCTCGATGGCGATGATGCGATAGAGGGCAAAGCGGGTGACAAAGCCGGCCAAGGGAGGGAGGCCGGCCAGCGAGAACCCTGCCAGAAGAATGCCGAGAGATGCCAGCGGTGCGCGACGAAAGGCGCCGCGCAAATCCGACAGATGATCGCTGGCAAAGCTGTGTCGCAGGATGGCAACCCCCATGCTCATGGCGACGATGGCCATGCCCCGCTGGATTAGATGCGTCATGCCCAGGGCCCGTGTCGCCATCGTATCGGAACCGAGGCCCATCAGCACCACGCCCAGCTCACTGATGGCCATATAGCCCAGAAGGCCACTGACAGACCGTTGCACGAGGGCGCCGATACAGCCCACGATAAATGTCGCGATGCCCACATTGAGCAAGATGATCGCGAGCATATCGCCGGCAGGCGCCAACTCACCCATCTGCAGACCGATGATGCGAACCAGCAGCAGATGCGGCAACACTACCCCAAACATTGTGCGCGCGATCGACGACTCGGTCCGATAGATGGGCAGCTTCCAGACGAAAAACGGAAACGCGCCCAATATCACCCCATATCCGGCGATCAGGGCGACGGGACCCATATATTCGGGGATTGCCTCGGTGCCAGCCGCAGGATGCTCGATGAGCCAGGCCGCCGTCGACAGCAGGATCCCCGCCATGACCAGGATGAGTAGGGCGCGCAGGTTGATGGGTGTCGGATCATCCGACCTCAGAGGAATGAGCATGGCAAGCACAACCAGGCCAGATTGCAGGATGAGCGTGCCCAAGAGAATGTTCTGGATAGCAAGCGAAAGGATTATCAGACCGATCCCTGCAAATGCCAGAGGCCACGCTGTGTCACGTTCGGGCAATCGTGCCGATGAAGCCATAGTGATGGCCAAGAGCACCATCGGAACGGCGAGATGCACCCGCGTGGCCGCATCCAGCGCAAGCGTGCGACCCAGCACGATGAATGGCGCCGTATCGATGCCATAGAGCGCCAGAAATGCCACAGTGAGAGCCGCCAGGGCCGCTATGGTAGCCGCCACAGAACGCAGATAGCGAACGAGCCAAACGCCCAGCGCCGCCACAAAGGGAGCCGCCAGCAACGGCAGAATCATGGCGTCTCCTTCTGGACGAATGCATCCAGCCAGCTCTCGCATCCAAAGCTGACGGCCATCGCCACAAGAATGTCCAGCATGCCGAGCAAAGCTACCACAAGCAGGCTCGCCTCCAGGTACAGATAGATGGTCTCGAACCCGGAAAGCAGAATCAAGGCTCCAACGCCCAGATACAGGGGATCAGTGCTAATCAGGGCCAACGCCAGGCCTATGGCCAGGAGCATGCAGGCGGCCAGCGCCACATCGGCGGGCACGGTTCCCCAAGCATAGGCGTCCCATAGACCATACGCCATGAGCATCGCAAGGGCGAGGGTCAAGAGCCGGAACCCACGCCCCATGCTCAGCGGAAACGAAGGTCGTGCGATTCTACGGCCCACATCCGTGGTCTGTCTGTCATCGAGGGCCTGCTGCATATGGGCGCTGGTGATAAAGATAATCGTCGAGATCGCCACTCCGAGCGTCAGTCGGATGATAAAGATGGGCTGGGTGAGCTCACTGCCAACCAGCGTAGCCACAAGCACATACTGCAGCATCAACGGCACGACGATCAACCGCCTGTTGCTGAGCGCCAGTAGGACAGCCATCACTCCCACAGTGACGGCGACGCGAAGGATCTCGGGGTGGATGCTCAAGAGGGTAGGCATGTTTCCTCATTTCCCACCGAGCACACGATATAGGCCATCTAGATACCTGCCAAGTAGTAGAATAACGCAATGAACCAGAGCAAAACCCATCCCAAGGAAAAGTAGCCCTCCAAAATTCTCAGACCCCGCTCCATAGCTTCCAGACCCCACTCGATCTGGTCTCGGATGACGCGGTACAGCCAGTTTGCGTCCAACACCGTTCGCAGGCGATCGATCGGTTGTAGCCATGGGATGCGTTTCTCCTCGGTATCCCAAAGCCAGGTGAGACCCCCAAGCAGTGAGGCCAGGGCCGTGGCCAGGACCATACCGAGGGCGCCGGGCGACTCGCCCCAAAGCACACGATGGTCCAAAAGCGCTAGATCGAGCTGGATGTCGGGCCAGAGGAGATCGGCCAACCTCGGGTATATCCCCAGGGCTATCAGCATGCTGGCGAGCAGGCCTGCCAGGCCCCATGACAGCTGTGCATGTCTCGACGAATGTTCCTCTAGGGATGTAGCCTGCTCCGCGGCATTGTCCTGGCGTATGATGCGCCATTGCGACCATGTTGGTATGGCAATCGCCAAATAGCTGAGCAGCACCCAGATATTCAGCCAAGAGGCGCCCACCTGCCAGATGCTGCGCACCAGGAGCCAATGTCCGACAAAGCCGGCTGTAAAGGGAATGCCACCCAGCGATGCCCACGCGACGAGATGCGATATCTGGCCCAGGCGCAGCGAGGCGATGCGCGTCGTCTGATACATGCGCAGTACCAAGAGGCAGGCGATCAGATGCAGGGTGATGAGCAGGCTCGCGACATAACCGACATCGGGATTGATAAAGGGAGCCAGGAGGGCGACAGTGATCCAATGGAGCACGACATATGGCAACCCCCGGTCAGGCTTACGATAGAGGGCCGCCACGAGGCTGAGGATCGCCAGAAGTATCGCCCAAGCTATGCCTCCACCCAGCGATGCGCTGGTGATCTCAAGCGAGTAGCCGATGCGTAGCCAAAGGTAGAACCCCGTAACCAGGGACATCAGATGGACGTCCCAGTTCCTCCGGAGGCCCCCCGCCAGCGGCCATGCTACGAGCCGCAAGGCGACTGCGCCCGAAAGCGCGCTCAGGGCCACGCCAGGCCAGACCTCTATGAGAAACAAGACGCCTTCTTGCCCTGCCAGTACGGCCAGTGCCCCAATCATCAACAGGCCCGTAGAAAGCAGACTGGTCCAGACCTCCCAGGGGCTCGATCTTTGCACCTGATCTGTCTGCTCGATAGAACGCAGAAGCAACAATACCAATATCTGCACGCCCCAGGCCGAAAGGAGGATCATAAGGTTGGCGGCTGTGAGGATTGCGACTGAGGATGAAAGTAGAATCAGACGCAGAGCTGCTTGCCTGGCGGGCAGGGGCACAAGAATGCGCGGAACCTGGCCGATGAGCAGTCCGGCAAATAGGAGGAGAGCCGCCCAAGATGTGAGAGGCATCCAGAGCAGTATCAGTATTGGCTCAAGATAGGGAGTATAGGGGCGTGATGCTTCGAGGACGCCCATTCCCAGCCCCGCCATCAGGACTGCGAGAGCAGTTATTGCGATCGTCGATACATAGAGCCACCGCTGCATGGGCCAGCGGGGATGTGTCAGTATGCGTAAGGAACAGATCGCTGCGCCGAAAAGAGGGATGATGATCGACGGCAGCGGGCTTGGCATCACGTTGTCCATGGCTCCCGCAGGTGATAGAGGCGTGGAACGCCCAGCGTGGTCACGAACCGGCCGGATTGTAGCATGAATGCCCGAGACCGCCAATGATCCAGAGGATGATTCACTGCCTGGATGGAGCTTGGCTCTGGCCGACATGGCCATAGATTGGCTATGCAGAGCCTCATGCCATACAAGCTATCGGCGCGGTCCCGCTCGCAGCAGATGAGGCGTAATCTCGAGCTATTGCTGCATGATGAGCTGGATATCGGGCTGCTCAATGAGATAGAGGACAGCCGCTGAGAGGAACATGGAAAGGAATGCCGTCATCAGCAGCATCACATTGACCTCGGGGTCGGTTCCACGGGGAACCACATTGCTGACAAGGGTCAGCAGGCGTACGATAATGTTGAGGCCCTGGACAAAGACAGTGGCCGTGCGGGCCCAGTCTTTGAGCCGTATCAGGTTAAAGCCCAACAAGGCAAAAAGCGCAAGGCCGGCGATCCAGATCAAGGGATCGATGCTGGCAAACACCGTGGGCGGCAGCACGAGAATGGCGATCATCTGCGTGGCGGCAATCACCAAAAGGCTGGTCGGTAGGCGTCGTTTTTCCATAAGTAGGCCCTCCAAAGACTTGCGGGAGATTATAGGGAGGCTGGGCTGGGTGTCAAAGCGCTCTGTTGCGCAATATCACGGCGCGTTCACCCGGTTCACCGAGAGGGCGACGCGTGGTGGAACCGGTGCGGTTAGAGGCGCCGCAGGCGCGCGGCAAGGACTCGCTCTCTCAAAAAGGCCTCGATGTCGCCCTTGTTCTCCAAGAGCTGGGCGATCTCCTCATCGGCGACGAACACGACTGACACGCCATCGCGGGTGCCCGAGAGGGACCGTACAACCTGGTGATCGCTCGTTGTCAGCACAAATACCAGCCACAGATTGAGCTCACTGGCCCCCGCGATCACCGCATCGGGCCACGTAGCCGGGTCCTGGCCGGGCGGTTGATAGCGCGCCAGGATGCCCGGTTGAAAGCTGTTCCAGTAACCGCCGCCGGGGGATTGATCGTCAATGGCAAGCACAAAGCGGTCCTCGTGGCCATCGTTCGATAGATCGGGATAGGGCGACAGGGCCGGCACCGCCGAAAAAAAAGCAGCCATGAACTCCGCTGTCGCGGCATTGGGGCCATAGCGCTCCCTGGCATCCAGCGCCTGAGCCCGCAGCCGCACGAGCTGTTCGCACAGGGCAGCGCGAGACGCATCGGCCGCGCCGTCCCCGGATCGCGTCGGCTTTTGCCCATCATAGTAATCATCCAAAGCGCGCGCATAGAGGCGGTTGCGCACCGCGGCGGGTTGCGTGGGCCTGATGGCTCCGATCATCTCTAGCGAGGCCAGGATCGGGTTGTTGCGACTAAAGGGGACGCTCCGCTTTTCGATGGCGATGTCATACAGCAGGCGGCGACCGGCGGTCATCTTTTCCAACTCGCGCAACAGATGCCCGATGTTGTCATCCTCCACAAGGAGCTGGGAGGCAGCCCAACGCACTCTGCCAACGGTCACCTGATCCACGCCAGCATCCTCCATCAGGGCGCAGAGCCGCATCGTCAGGTAGGGGTGCCCGGCTGTGAGGGCATAGATAGCGGCCGGCGCCTCGGGGGCCACGGGTACGTTCAGGAGGGCGAAAAGGCTGACGATCTGGGCCACCTGCTCTGACTCGAAATCATCGAGGTGGATCTTTTCGCAGATGTTCAGCGGCGAGTTGGTGCCAAAGGTCAGCCCGTAAAGATCGACGGCGCCGCTAAAGATGAACAGGAACTTGGCCAGAGCGCTCGTCATGCCACGGCCCTGAGTGAATACGGTGCGGATGGTGTTAAAGAACTGATCGGATACTTTGGGCGACAGAGCGCCCACCTCGTCGACCAGCAGCACAATGCGCGGCATGGGGACGATCCTGGCCAGGCTGTAGAGGAACTCGAGGAATTCGACAGAACTCTCTACCGGCGCAGAATCGGGCAGGGGGGCGCCGTCGCCCAGAAGGATCCGTAGCTCACTCAGCAGCCGAAAAGCGACAAAGCGAAAGCAGGCGTGCACATCCTGGCCCCGCAGCACGGAAAGATCGATGAATACGCAGGCATAGATATCCTCCAGCAGATCCATGAGCTGGAGCAGCAGGGTGGTCTTGCCGGTCTGGCGGGCGCTCAGCAGGGCAATGTACTGGGTCACCGTGGGTTGCTGGGCCAGGCGGAGAATGCGACGCAAGGCGGGGCGCTCCACCAGGACATCCTGGTCATCCGGCAGGCGCAGAGGCCCACGCGTCTTGAATAGCTCTGGGCGGGGGCCATCGGGGCGCGCTCTGGTGACGGGCTTGGGCTGTTCCCGGCGGCGCTGGGCTGCCGCCGCAGAGGGGCGTCGCCTCCAGATCTGGCCGCTGTGGGAGCGCAAAAAGAGCACCGGAGCTGCCCAACAGGCCGTGCGGGGCATCGCCGTATCCATCGCGATGCGACCCTCGGCCACGCACTCGTCCACAGTGCGGCCGGCCGCCAGGGTGCGGTAAAAGGCCTTGGAGAAACCGATGGCGGCGCGGTCCTCGATGGGCCATTGCATGGCCACCACGGCTGGTATCTCGCAGCGCACCAGAGTGGGCGCCAGCCCGGCCCAGATGCCCCGGGCGGTCTCGCAGGCGTTCAGCACCACCAGGTGGGTGCCATAGCGGCGCAGCAGCCGGGCCATCTCGGTGGCGTCCACATAGGCCGAGCGATGCCGCTCATCCTCCAGCACCAGATAGCCCTGCTGCTCGGTGACGTCATACTCGGCGTGGCCGACAAAGTGCACCACATCGGGCTGGTGCTCCAAGAGCGCTACATGCAACGACTCGCGGGTCGCATGCTGGCAGACGTGCAGCTCTACCAGACCATCCTTGGCCAGGGGGGCCACGGCCTCCTGCAGCAGCGCGATCTCGTTGCGCCAGTCAAGCGGCGCCTCGTCCACTGGGGAGGCGGCCACGGCCAGCAGCCGCAGCGAGGCCGACTGACGCAGCGAGGGAGGCGCGGTGTGCAGCCGGATATAGCGCACAATCGAGATGCGCTCGTCGAATACGAGGAAATCATCCGAGCGGGCATCGTACACCAGCTCCCAGGGCAGGCGCGAGAGGTCAAAGGACTCGACGTGCAGGCGCAATCGCAGGCCGCACTGGCGCTCGCGGGCGATCTGATAGCTCTCGTACCAGGCCAGCAGCACATCCTGGCGAAAGATGGCTTCCGATAGCTGCCGCCCGAGGTGCCGGGCGCGTGATGGCGTTCTGGCCAGCTCACGCAGAACCCCGCTGACATCGAGATCGAGGGCGAATGGGTAGCGGCGCCCCTCCCCTGAGGGAGAGTGCAACACCTCGACCACGCCCGTTTGGGTGTGGGGGTTCCACTCGCCGATGCGCAGATCAAAGCTCAAATAGTCCATGCGTGGGCTCAAGCTCCATCGATGGGGGGACCAGCTCTGGGAGGCATTATAGAGGCGGGCCGGAGGGCGCGTCAAACGGTTGGCAACTTGACGCATTGCAGCCCCAGGGCTACCATACAGCACACTCTTACCGCCACCCCATGGAGGAGCGCCCATGCCCCCCATTCAGCGTTTGATTGCCAACGACGAGGCCTGCCGCGGGTGCGAGGCCTGTACCCTCGCCTGCGCCGTGGCCCACGAGGGAGCTGCCCAGCCCGGGCTGGCGCGACTGGTTGTGACCAAGGACATGGCCCGCTACGAATTCCACATTGATTATTGCCGGCATTGCGAGGATCCGCCCTGCCTGGCGGCCTGCCCCACCGCTGCCATGAGCCTGGATGCGCGCGGGGTAGTCCTGATTGAGGACGAGCTGTGCATCCGATGTGGGGCCTGCGCCGAGGCTTGCCCCTATAATGCCGTCTACTATCTGGCGGAGCAGGATCGCTATATCAAGTGTGACCTGTGTGCGGGGCGCCCCGAGGGGCCGCTCTGTGTGGCCTTTTGCCCCGTCGAGGCCATGCTCCTGACGGCGGAGGAGGTGACGACATGATCCACGGCTGGATGGGACGCTTGCTGGAGATTGACCTCTCCTCGGGCACGATCAGCGAGCGTGATACGATGCCCTATTTGGACGACTATCTGGGGGGGCGCACCCTGGCCGCCCGCCTGGCCTGGGAGAGCATCCCCGCCGGCATTGATGCTTTCGATCCCGAGAACCGTATTCTGATCATGACAGGCCCCCTGACCGGCACGCCGGCCCCCACGACGGGCCGCACCATCATGAGCGGCGTGTCGCCTCGCACCTATCCCTTTGCCTGGTATACCCATTCCACGCTGGGCGGCTGGTTTGGCCCCCAGCTCAAATATGCCGGCTATGACGGCCTGATCATCTACGGCACGGCGCCCGTGCCGACGCTCTTGGAGATCACCGATGAGGGCGCGCGCCTGATCGAGGCCGAGGAGCTGTGGGGCACTGACACGCGCACCTGCCAACTGCGCCTCAAGGAGCGCTACGGCCAGGCGGCGCAAGTGCTCTGCATCGGCCCCGCGGGCGAGAACAAGATCCGCTTTGCGACGGTGCAGCACAGTGAGGAGAACGCGGCGGGCCACAGCGGATTTGGTGGCGTGTGGGGCAGCAAGCGCCTCAAGGCCATCGTCGTGCGGGGCACCGGCGCCGTGAGCATCGCTGACCCGGAGCGGCTCCTGAAAGAGACGCTGGCTTTGGGCAGTTTCCAGCCCACGCCCTTGAGCACCAACACCCTCCCCGGCGACGAGTATGCGCGGCGGCGCGAGCCGGTATGCAGCCAGTCGTGCACCTTCAACTGCCAGGTGGCCCAGTACCGGCGCAACAAAGAGGGCCGTCGGGTGCCGGCTTTTTGCATCGGGCCCGTCTGGCGCAACGAGACCGGCCTGCAGGACACGGCCTATGAGGGCGACGGGCTGCGTGTGCCGCCCACGCCCAATTTCGACCTGGACACCGAGACCCACCTCCACGAGTTGGTGAACCAACTCGGCATGGATATGTGGTTCCGCCAGGTGATGCAGCCCTGGCTGCTGCGTTGCCGCGAGCTGGGCGTGGACTCGATCCGCGGCCACGCCCTCTTGCCCGATGACCCGGCCTGGTTCGAGGGCCTGATGCGCGATCTGGCAGCGCGACGGGGCCTGGGCGATCTGCTGGGCGAGGATCTGGCGCGTGCCATGGATCTGCTGGAGGACGAGCTGCCCGAAGAGTTGATCCGGCTGGGGCGCGAGCTGGTGTTCGACTTTGGCTTTCCGGCCCACCGCGAGGGCCGCTTCTGGGATGAAGAGCCCCTGCCGTTCTGGGTGATCTCGGCCATGATGCACGCCTCCGAGTCTCGCGACCCGACCATCGGCGCCCACCAGAGCAGCATGCATCTGGCCTATCTGCCCGTGGCCGATGCCGATACGGCCCAACGGCAGTTGCGTCTGCTCTCGGAGCGGGTGTGGGGCGATCCCGAGGCGTTGGCGCCCGGCTTTGAGAACAAGTCGCCCGTGGCCATTTGGAGCCAGGACCAGCATTTCACCA
>SLPC01000013.1 GCA_007132185.1 Anaerolineae bacterium
CACCTGCCCGTGATCGTGGACCCCAGCCACGCGGCGGGCCATTTCGAGCTGGTGCCTGCCCTGGCGCGGGCGGCCATCGCCGCCGGGGCTGATGGCCTGCTGATCGAGGTACACCCCGACCCGCCCAACGCCCTCTCTGACGGCATCCAGAGCCTGACGTTCAGCGATTTCGCGCGGCTTATGGGCGAGCTGGAGATGATCGCGACGGCGATTGGGAGATCGCTGTAAGGGGGGATGTGCTGCGGCGCGGCATCGCCCACCTACTCCACGTCGGCAAAGAGCTCATCGACGGTGACGATCCACTCTTGAACTTGGTCGAGGACCATGTGCTCTGGAAAGACTCTGAAGTTGAGCCAAGAGACATATTGGCCATATCGTGCGCTGAAGGAACACCGGTATACCTCCGCTTCTATCACGCCATCCGTTACACACACCAGGTTCTGTTCGTCCGCGTAGGGGCTCTTGTAGGCCCATGCGATCATTTCCTCCCATGGCTGCCGGTCGCGGAACACTGGGTTCTTCAGCGTTTCATAGTTGCGGCGTGCCCTTTCCTCGGCGCGATGCCATAGTACGGCGTGATTCACTCGACTTCGCTCAGACCGGATCGTGCGGAGGTATGTGCGCGTCACGACAATGCTGGGTCCCCTATAGGCCTCGTTCTGGGCATGGCTCGAACTGGCTTGCTCCACCTGCCACCCTGTGGGAAGAGCGCCGATTGGCAGCAGGAGGGTCTCGGGCGCGGCACCCCAAGGCAGCATCGCCTGAGGCATAGTACCCTCCTGGGCGGACTCGATCCTTACTTGCCTGTGCAGCATAGCGCCAACCGCCGCCAGGCCAGCCACGATCACGCAACAGAGAAACGGGAGTAGAAGGATGCCTATGATTGGGATCGTCCGCCCTGCTCTTGGTTGCATGGTTCCTTTTCCCCGTTTCTGTCTGCTCATGTGCCGATGTTCCGTCGATCAGGGGCAGCTATCCCGGTAGTATCTCCCAGGTAGATCATGGATCTCTCCATCGACGATCTCAAAGGTACAAAGACAAGCGCAATCGGTTCTGCCATGGTAGCATACCACCCCCCATCTATCGTCACGATGCGTGATTCCCACGACACAGCCCGCTACATCGAGGTCGAGTAAGTGTTGATTCGTCATAGAGATGACATCTCGAATATGTGCCTCGTCTGGCATATCGCCTCGAGTCCTGTTCCAGTAACGTCCTGTCATATTCTGGTAAACGATCTCCCCGAGACCAGTCTCGGTGCGGATCACGACCGTTGCGGTGACAAAGCCTGTCTGAAACAGGCGCGAGGCATGCTGGCCAAAGATAAACACGAATCTGCCACGCAGGTCAAGCAGGCTCTCGGGTTCACCAAAATACACCATACCCTGATAGTAGGCATGCGGGAGTGTAGGACGGACGTTGGACTCAGCCCATGCGAGAAGTGCGCCAACATCAACCTCGTCTCCTTCCAGCAGGTATAGCGGGACCGCGACTGTCACCTCACCCATCTCCATTCGTGGAGAGCAGCCTGTCAAGAGGGTCGTCACCATGCACACCGCGATCAACACCGTCAGCAGCCTGAGAGTCTTGGTCATCTTGGTCTCCAGCAAAGGTACTCGTTGCGCGTCTGGTCATCGTCCCGAGTCATTGTCGTCATGGCAGCGGCCCTCACTCGCCCAGGCGCTGCTCCAGGTCGGCGAACTCGTCGTCACTGCGCCGATGCATCAGCCCAGGTCGATCACCGTGCCGGCGGGGCAGGCCACCACCTGCTCGCCGAACGCCTGCTGCAGCACGCCCAGGGCGCGCTCACCCGTGCAGTGGTTGAGGTACAGCCGGGGCGCCCCTTCAAGCCGAAGCTCGCCTTCGGCACGGAGCGCCTCAACCAGTTGCTCGATCTCGGCCTCGCTGGCGTTCATCAGGTGCGTCCCGCCGACGATGGCCACCAGCGGCCGGGCCTCCTGGGATCGCAGCAGCGCCAGGGTGTTGCGCAACCCGGCATGGCAGCAGCCGCACACCAGCGCGATGCCGTCTTTCACCTCCAGCACCAGCGACATGTCATCATCGTAGGGGTCCTGCACCAGCTCGCCATCCCGTCTGACCCGGTGATGCTGGCTGATCCCCGGCGGAAAGGGCCGCGGGCACACGGCGCCGGTGGTCCGCACGCCGGGGACGATCTCTTGCGGCTCGCGCGAGGCGCGCAGGCGCGGCCCGAGCTGCTCCACGAGCGACTCGTCTTGCATGCCGGCGCCTTGGAGCTCGCCGCCCCGCACCGAGTAGCGCGGCTCTAGGAGGCCGGGGTTGGCATAGACGGGCACGTCCGGGAATAGCGCCAGCGCACCGGCCAGGGCGCCCGTGTGGTCGGCGTGGCCATGACTCAGGGCCAGCGCCGCGATTTCGGCGCCCTCCAGGCCCATGGCCCGCAGGTTGTGTTCCAGCACGACAAGCTCGGGCCCCACGTCGTACAGGACGTTGCCGCCGTCGGTCTCGATCAGGAACGAGAGGCCGTGGGCGCCCCACAGCGCCGAGCCGCGTTGCACGCAGTTGTCCACCAGACAGGTAATGCGCATGGCAACCTCGCAATCATCTCGATCATACGGTACAGGGATGGTATCCGGCGCACTCGGGGCTGTCAACCACCATGACACGCTGCCCTGCGCGCAGTTGCCTGCCCAGCATCCTCTTATGGTAAAGCTGGCTGAACAAATGTCAACGTTGACCATCAAGAACATACGTGTTATTATCTCGGCAAAATACCGTCACCGTGTATCAAAACGATATTATCCTACCTTATCATCAAGCACGGTGGCACGCGGTTCTCGATAGCCATACTCTGGTGCGTAGAAAGGGGGTGACGCATCGGGACTGGTAGCCATGGACAATCGCATACTGTAAGGCGCAAACCCATTATCTCGCATTATCAGGAGGGCTTGTGACCATTCATTTTTCTCTGCGCCTGTTGTTCGCTCTGATCGTCGCCCTCTTGGGCTGGAAGGCCGGCATGGTATTTTCCACCTGGGCCTCGGTCAGAGAAGCGTTGAACAGCTCTTATTATCCCTTTATTCTTGCCTTGTTTGGATTTGCTGTTGGTGGGCTGGGCGCCCCTCTTCTTCTACGCGCCCCCTTTGAAGGCCTCTGCCGGGGCCTATGTCGTGTTCATGCCCGCAAGCTCCTCATGGGTGCGGCAGGTATCATCTTGGGGCTCGTGGCAGCCATGCTTCTGACGGTCCCCCTCTCCATGTTACCCGGGGCATGGGGCGCCACGCTGCCCCTGGTAGCCGCCCTGCTCCTGGCTTTTGTGGGCGCCACGACCATGATTGTACGTGAGCGCGATATCCTGAACACCCTGGGGCTGGCCGTCGTGCGGGATACGATCCGCCGTCGGCGAGATGTCGTACTGCTGGATACCAGCGCCATTATCGATGGCCGCATCGCCGACATCCGCAAGGCCGGCTTTGTCAACGGCACTCTGGTCGTGCCGCGTTTTGTGCTGGACGAGTTGCAGCACATCGCCGACTCGCCCGACACGTTGCGACGCAATCGAGGCCGCCGGGGGCTGGATGTCCTCAACCGCATGCAAAAGGACGACCGCATTCAGATCGAGATCTCGGAACAGTTG
Source organism: Anaerolineae bacterium (assembly GCA_007132185.1). Lineage (GTDB taxonomy): Bacteria > Chloroflexota > Anaerolineae > UBA1429 > UBA1429 > UBA1429. Next base: position 3,617 of record SLPC01000013.1, read on the forward strand.
CTGCCCGAGATCGGCGAAGTCGATGCCAAGCTCGTCAGGCTGGCCCAGGAGCTGGATTGCCCGGTGCTCACCAACGACTATAATCTCAACCGCGTGGCCGAGCTACAGGGCGTGCGCGTCCTGAACATCAACGAGCTGGCCAACGCCGTCAAGGCCGTGGTGCTGCCGGGCGAGTCGTTGCGCGTGCAGGTGATCCAGGAGGGTAAAGAGCTGGGTCAGGGCGTGGGCTATCTCGATGATGGCACCATGGTCGTGATCGATGATGGCCGCCGCCACATGAATGCCACCGTTGACGCCGTGGTAACGCGGGTGCTGCAGACCGTGGCCGGGCGTATGATCTTTGCGCAACTAGAGAGCAGGCGATAGTGTCGATGGATGACGGGGTACGCGTCCGCTATGCCCCCAGCCCGACCGGACAACAACATATCGGCAGCATCCGTACTGCCCTGTTCAACTATCTTTTTACGCGCAAGCAGGGGGGGCGCTTTATCCTGCGCATCGAGGATACCGATCTCGCCCGCTCCGCGCCCGAGTTTGAGCAGGACCTGTACCGGCAGCTCGCGTGGCTGGGCCTGGCATGGGATGAGGGCCCCAATATGGGGGGGCCTGTGGGCCCCTATCGCCAGTCGGAGCGTGCATCGCTATACCGCGAGGCCATGCGCCGCCTGATCGCCCAGGGGGACGCCTATCCCTGCTACTGCTCGCCCGAGGAGCTGGCCCAGCAGCGCCGCGATGCGCTGGCTCAGGGCCGTCCCCCCCGCTATAGCGGGCTCTGCCGTGCCCCGGAACGCCGCGAGGCGCTGCGTCGCCAGGGGCGCTCCCCCGTCTACCGCCTGCGCGTGCCCGAGGGGCGTGAGCTGGCCCTCGACGACCTGATCCGCCGCCGGATCGTGACCGATTCTGACACCCTGGGCGATTTCACCATCTATACGGCCGAGAACGAGGCGCTGGAGGGTGGCCGTGCCCTCTATAATCTGGCCGTCACCGTGGATGACCATGGCATGGCGATTACTCACGTGCTGCGCGGCGAAGAGCACCTGCCGAACACCCCGCGTCAACTCCTGCTCTATGAGGCCCTGGGATACGAGCCGCCGCGCTTTGGGCATCTGTCGCTGATCCTGACGCCAGAAGGCAGCAA
>SLPC01000006.1 GCA_007132185.1 Anaerolineae bacterium
TGGGGGGGAGCGCACCAGCCAGATCTCTGACTTTGTTGACGCCGAGCGGCCTGTGGCGCTTCAGCTTTTGGGCTGCCGCGAGACAGAGCTGTTGGCCGCCGCCGAAAAGCTCATGGAGCAGCGCCCCGATATCATCGACCTGAATATGGGTTGCCCAGCGCGACGGGTGGTGGGTGGAGGCCGTGGCGCGGCTTTGCTGTCGGATCTGCCCCTGGCCGGACGCCTGATACGGCGTCTCGTGGACAGGCTTTCGGTTCCGGTGACGGCCAAGATCCGGCTTGGATGGGATGCACACACGCGCAACTATCTGGATGTGTCTCGCATGCTCGAGGATAGCGGCATCGCACTGATCGCCGTGCATGGGCGCACCCGCGCCCAGCAGTACAGTGGGCAAGCTGACTGGTCGGCGATCGCCGAGGTCAAGCAGGCGGTGTCGGTGCCGGTGCTGGCCAATGGGGATGTGCGCACCGTGCAGGATATCGACAGAATCCGGGCAGTGACGGGCTGTGACGGCGCGATGATTGGGCGAGGGGCCATTGGTAACCCATGGCTATTTAGCCGGCGCCCTCTGGCCGATCTGACTTGGCCCGAGCGGCTGGCGCTGATTCGGCGCCACGTGCTCTGGATGACCCACTACTATGGGGAGCGGCTGGGCGTCGTTCTCTTTCGCAAGCATGTGGTCAAGTATGTGCAGGGGCTGCCTTCCGCAGCCCAGGTCCGCCCGACGCTACTGGCCTGTGAGGGTGTAGGCGAGCTCTTTGCGACGTTGGAGGCATGGACGCCCGAGCTATAGGCTATCGACCGGCCATGTCAAGAGGGAGGCAAGCAATGGAAAAGGAACATCCATTGGTGCAACTGGCGCGATGTACCATCGAGACCCATGTGCGGACCGGAAAGCAGCTGGAGCCGCCGCCCGAACTGGAGGCCCAGGAGCAGCGCCGAGCGGGCGCCTTTGTGTCACTGCACTGCCACGGGCAACTGCGTGGCTGCATCGGCACCCTCGAGCCCACCCAGGAGAACGTGGTCTGTGAGGTGATACAGAACGCCATCAGCGCCGCCAACCACGACCCGCGCTTCTCACCGATACGGCCCGACGAACTGGACAGCCTCGAGATCTCGGTAGATATCCTTGGCAAGGCCGAGCCCATCGAGTCGATCGATGACCTCGACCCAGTCCAGTACGGCGTGATCGTCCAGCGGGGCGCACGCCGAGGGCTGCTGCTGCCCAATCTCGAGGGGGTGGATACGGCCGAGATGCAGGTGGCCATCAGCCTGCGCAAGGCGGGCATCCGACCGGACGAGCCATACAAGCTCTACCGCTTTCGGGTAGACCGCTACTACTAGCGACCGTTACTGATAGCATCACGCTCCTGACGGCTACCAGATGAGCACATCCCCGGGATGGCCCAGCTCACCACGTACCTCGATCTGCCGATCCAAGAACTGTCGCACCATCCATACCGCTGAGAGAAGGTGCGATGTAATGCTGCTGGTGCGAAAGAACGAGTTGCCCCCGGCCAGGGCCAGCGGTGTCACAATCTGATTGGCCAGGTGCGGGTCCACGGGAGCCTTGGTCCGGCGATACGCATCGAAAGCCTCAAAGGCGTCATCGGCCACGCGCTCTGCCGGATACCGCAAGCGCCCATAGCCGGTAAAGCCGGCCACCGCATGTTCATACTGGGTCAGTAAAAAGACGACAGTGCCTGTGCTCGGTGAGGGTGCGTCGAACTGGAGTATATCGGCCTTGATACGCCGCGAACGCAGGCGCCCGCTCAGCTGCGAGGCCTGGCGCTCGATGATATGCTGCGGCAGGTTCGACGCGGCCGAGAGGCCCCATGCTTCCAAAAGCGCCCCTCGCTCTGTCAGGTTCAGGCCCTGGAGCGAATCTGTCGGTAGCACCGGCTCGATATGGGCCTCCATCTCGCCGCCACCTTTGGGATACCAGCCCCACTGCCCCAGCTCGAGCCGGCAGTTGATCCCAACGCGGGCCAGGAGGGGCAAGTATATCTCAGCTAGATAGTGATAGCAGGGGCTCCAACGGACATGGGTGCCGCCAATGAGCATGAGACGCGAAGCATGTCTCCCTCGCATCGCCAGGGGCAAGAGCAGCGTCTGCAGAATGAGGCACACCGAGCCAGCGCTGGGCTGGTCGCCCAGAACTGATATATCAATGGTATGGTTCCCCGCGGTTACGCTTCCGCTCGGCTCGAAGAGCAACTCCCGGGCGCCCAACTGGTCGCCTTCCACATGTGCATTCGCGATCCGGGCCATGGCGCGGACGGCGGCCAGGTGTTGTGGGCGTAACCCGGGTTTGCGGCGCCCGGCCCGGATCTGTGTCATCCGAAAGGGACGCTTCTCGAGAACCGAAAGGGTGAGGGCGGTACGCAGAAGCTGACCACCACCCTCACCATAGCTGCCATCGAGGTGCAAGAGATCCGCCATCAGCTAGGTAGTCTGCTCCAGAACCACCACATCCACCGTTTCTGGCGCCAGCTCACGAAAGCGTTCCACATCGCGCTCCAGGCCCACAATGCGACCCCAGTGCATTGGGATGGCCACCCGGGGCCCAATGCGGTGCAGAGCCTCGGCGGCCTGTGCCGCATCCATGGTGTAGGTACCGCCAATCGGCAGCAGCGCTACATCGCACCGGATCTCGTCCATCTCGGGGATAACATCGGTATCACCTGCGTGGTAGATCCGCCGCTTATTGATCTCGAGCACATAGCCCACATGTCCCGCCTCCTGCGGGTGATTGGGCTTGTCCGTGTTATAGGCAGGCAAAACCTCGACGCGCAGCGCGCCGATTTCGACCGTGTCGCCGGGCTCGACGGCATGCACCGGCCCCCGCAACTCTTGAGCACATGAGGCAGCACATACAAAAGCGGTGTCGGGCGTGCTGATCTTGTCGATGTCCTCGAGGGAGAGATGATCGCTGTGCCCATGCGTCACCAGGATGACGTCGGCAGGTGTCCCCGCCTCAAGCTGCCAGGGGTCAATATATATCACGAGACTATCCGTGACACGAAAGCTGGCGTGACCGAGCCACTCGATGCCCTGCGTGAGTTCGTCGGACATTGTCGTACTCCTTATCCCTCTACGAGGAGCTTGTTGTTGCCCAATGGCTATTCCCAGTATACACGGCTGCTGGCCCGCTGACTACTGCTGGCAGAGACAAGGCTCAACAACGGCTTTTCTCTCTATCCGCGGGGAGTGTGGTATAATGGCGCCATCCTTTACACTCGGCTGTAGTTTGCTGGTCACTCGACATCCTGGTCGTCCCGGCCTATCGATAGCGACCAGTTCTGCTGCAGGGCGAGGCACGGAGCAGTCCAGCGTTATTGAGCGACTAGATCGGAGATGGAGATAGGCATGACATTTGCGGACAAAGGCATCTTGCAGTACGAGTCAAGCCTGAGCAAAAGCGCTGGACGGCGCCTTCGACAGATCGGCAGCGCTGATCTGCTGATCGGGATTCCGACGCACCGCAATGGCCGCACGGTCGGTGAGGTGGTAGATGCCGTCCTGGCGGGCATTCACACCTATCTGGGCGGCTATCGCATTGTCCTGATGAATGCCGATGGCGGTTCCTCGGACAACACTGTGCGGCATTTCGAGGATGCCGAGCTCCCCGACAATGTAGAGCCACTATGGACCGAGTACGCGGGCTCTAACGGCAAGGGACTCGCGATCCGGTCCATTTTCGAGGCTGCGAGCCGACTCAAGGTGAACGCCTGTCTGGTGATGGAGGCGCGTGCGCCCGGCATCAAGCCCGAATGGCTCCCCGCACTGATCAACCCCGTGCTGCAAGGCGATCAGATCGTCATGGGCTGCTACCATCGCAACGCTTATGACGCGTCTCTTACCGACAATCTAGTCTATCCCTTCCTGCGTGTATTCCTGGGAGCCGATCTGCGCGAACCGTTGGCAGGCGAGTTCTGCGTCTCGGGCGATCTGGCCACCGATCTGGCCGCCTTTGATGTATGGGAGACCCATGTGGCTCGCTTTGGCGTCAATGTCTGGCTGGCGATTCATGCGCTCACTCAGCATCTTCACCTGGCTCAGGTGGACCTGGGCTATCGCGGGCCGGGTGGCGGCGATCCTGCGACCCTGGCCGATCCTCGCTACCTGCACACCTTTGAGACGCTGTTCCGTATGCTCATCGTCCATAGGCGCATCTGGATGTCGCTCACCCAACCCGTGATCGTCCCCTGGCGTGGCCTCCGCGCCGTGCCAAGTCAATCGCCTCCTCCCCCTGATCATCGGGAACTATTGTGGCAGGCATTCCACGATGGCTTTGACAACTATCTGGAGGGGTGGCGCGCCATCCTACAGCCAGAGACACTGGACGAGGTCCTTGCGTTACTGAGCCAACCGCCCGGAGAGCTCTCGTTCCCCAACGAGTTGTGGGCCAAGGTGGTTTATGAGTTTGCCACAGTGTACAACAAAGGCGAAGGCGATCCGGACCGGGCCGTGGAAGCCCTGTTGCCGATCTTTTACGCACGGACTGCTTCCTATATCACGCTGAGCCAGGGGCTATCTGCCCCAGAGCGTGAGCCGCTGCTGCAAGAGATGCTCGATGCATTCCTTGCCCAGAGGCCGTACTTTTGTGAGATATGGGAGATGTATCAGGACTGGGACGATGACGTAACCCGCTTCTGGCTCTCCTAAAAGGGGGTACCATGCTCCGTTTCCGGCCTCCACGCCTTGGCATCATTCTGTCTCGATCGATGGGGGCCTGTCTCTTTTTGCTGGTCCTTTTCGCAGCCAGATCACCCCTGCTGTCCGCCGAGTCTGTTGTGGATCAGCCCCCCGCGCCGGAACGCGTCATTGTGCAACTGGAGGCGCTCTCCCTCCTTGCAGCGAGGATCCCCCTGTCTGAGGCCACCGATGACGCCCTGTACGCCTCGGCCCTCGCCCAAAGGGATCTGGTCGGCCAGAGAATCATGGACACGGTGCCGGGGGCAGAGGTCGAGGCGACCTTTGGCCTGGCTTTTAGCGGCCTCTCCGTGCGGGTGCCACTGTATGATGATGATACTATCGACGAGCTCTTGAGGATCCCCGGCGTTCTCGCAGTGTACCCTGAGACAAAGTTTCATCCAGCGGCCTACGAGTCGATGGAGATCATCCGCGCGCCCCTGTTCTGGCAGCACCTTGGCGGGCGCGTCACCGCCGGACAGGACGTGCGGATCGCCGTCATCGATAGCGGGATCGCCATCGGCCATCCCATGTTCGATCCTGCAGGCTGGAGTTATCCACCCGGCTATCCTCGAGGTTGGGCCGTGCACACGACCCCCAAGGTGATCGCGGCGCGAGCCTATTTCCGACCGACCGATCCACCGGTTGCTGGCGAGGAAACGCCCGTCCCAGGCGTCGCCGGCTCACCCCACGGCACCCACGCGGCCGGTGTCGCCGCCGGGAATCCGGTTACCACCATGCTGTATGGAGCCAATCGGACCCTCTCCGGCGTAGCTCCGGGCGCTTTTCTGATGAACTATCGTATCTTTTATCCTTCGGCGTCTGACGGTGTGGAGCGGGCCTATACCACGGAAATACTGCGCGCCCTGGAGGACGCCATCGCCGACGGCGCCCATGTGCTGCTGAATAGCTGGAGCGGCGAACCGGCGACGGCCTATATGGGGTCGCCCATCCAGCAGGCCCTGCAAGCCGCCAGCCAAGCAGGGATCGTTGTGGTGGCGCCTGCGGGGAACGAGGGGCCCGGGAGAGCCACTGCCGGGCGCCTGCCGGGCGGTCTGGCCACGTCGATCACCGTCGGTATCCAGGGGGCGCCCTATGGAAGAGCGCTGTTTGGCTCGCCCATCGAACAGGATATTGGCCCTCTCCCGGTGCGACCTGTATCTGACGTGGCTCCCGATGAGAGCCCCTATGCCTGTGCGCCGCTCCCCGCCGGCAGCTTGACGCAGCAAGCCGCCCTGATCTCACGTGGCGAGTGCCCCTTTGCCAACAAGGCGTACTATGCGCAACAAGCGGGCGCCTCGCTGGTATTGATCTATAACACGACCGAAAGCGTGACCGAGATGGCCTGCGTCGGCCCCTATTGCGAGCCTGGGGTCATCACCGTGCCTGTGGCTATGCTCTCCCAGGGGCTTGGCGAGCAGCTCTTGGCATGGTGGGCCCTCCCTGGGGGGACGCCGCACATGACCCTTGGTCCCGCGGGGCGCGTCCTATCGGACAGCCCCGAACTAGTGGCGCCTGCGAGTGGGCGAGGCCCCGCCTACATGAGCCTGCTCAAGCCCGATTTCATCGCGCCGGGGGTAGGTGTGGTCTCGGCGGGGCTGGATGCGGGCTATGTGGCGCTATCCGGCTCGAGTGTGTCAGCCGGCCATGTGGCCGGGGCCGCTGCCGGTCTGCTTCAGGCAAATCCCACCTGGGGCCATACTGAGGTCAAGGCTGCGCTGATGGCCACAGCACGCACCGGCGAGCCGGGGGCTCTGGATCAGCTGCCGCCGTGGACAAGCGTCCTCGATCGAGGGGCTGGGCTGGTGGACCTGCCGCGTGCGATCGCGCCTCTGCTGCGCCTGGATCCACCCAGCCTGTCACAGCCTGCGCTGACGGCATCGGTCTCGCGCGAGACTGTGGTCCAGGTGCGGGATCTCCGCACAGCCGGCGCCCCTCTGGCATGGCAGGTCGAGATCGAGGCCTCGGCAGGCCTCGATCTCACGGGACCGGGCAGCCTCACGACGTCGCCGGGCGCCACGGTGCCGCTGCCGCTGATCTGGCAGACGGACGCCAGCCACGAGGGCGATGTAGAGGCCATGGTCGTACTGCGCAGCGACGCCGAGATCTATCGGCTGCCCGCGTGGGGCTATGTGCACCCGATGCCAGAGGCCGGCCGGATTCTGCTGCTGGCTAACGATGTGGAGTTTGCCGGCGGCTTTACCGATACCCGCCCGGCCATCGAGGCGACGCTCAACGCGCTTGGTGTGACCTATGACGTGTGGGATGCCGATGCGCTCTTTGGCGCAGAGCAGACCTTGCCCGACCCGGAGGCTCTGCTCCGCTATGATGCCATCCTGTGGACCCTGGGCGAAAAGCGCAATCCCGACGGCACCTTTGCCCAGCCCACACCGCCTACCAGCCGTGACCAGCAGTTGCTCATGAGCTATCTGGACGCCGGAGGCCGTCTGTTGGTTATGGGCCAGAATGTAGCCCGCGCCACCGATATCGATTCCGATCCCGATCCTGTGTGGGGGCGTTCAGCGCTCTATCATGGATACCTGGGTGCGCACTGGTTGCAGGATGACGTGTTTGGCGGTGGCGGCGCCCCACCCGAGACGATCGCGGTGACCGGTCTGGCGGGCTCGTTCCTGCAGGGCTTGGCGCTGGACCTGGGGCCGGTCGGTGCCGGCGCTGGCAATCAGCACAGTATCGACGAGCTGGGCCTGGGCGGCTCGCCGCAGGGGTATGACGCTCCGCTGGTGCAGCCGGTGGCGGCGGCCTTGAGCTCGGCCGCGGTGGACCGGGGACTGGGGATGATCGCCAAGGCGGACGGCCCCACCCTGGAGAATCCGGAGCCCCGCATATCCTACCGTGTGCTGCACCAATCATTTGGGCTCGAAGGGATCAATGAGCGGCCTGGCGTTACGACGGCGACCGAGCTGCTGCGTCGCCAACTGAACTGGCTCCTGGGCGAGGTGGCCGTGGACGTGCTCGACGACCTGGTAGGCGGTCCTTTTGGGGTGACACGCCTGGAGGCTATCGCGTCCTCGACGGTGGGGGCCAGCATGGTGAGCTATCGTTGGCGGATCATTGGGGGTGGCGAGACGCGTCTGATCGAGAGCCGTGAGCCGGTGATCTATCTAACTCTTGATCAGGTGGGCACCTATGCCCTGACCATCGAGGTCACCGACGATCTCGGCCATAGCGCGTTGGGCCATGGGAGCATCCGCATCGTTGCGGGTGGGGTTTCTGGTCTGACCGTGAATCGGCCGATGGCCGCTCCCGGCGATAGCCTTGTCTATGCCCTGGCGCTGGTCAACTCTGAACCGAGCAGCCTCTCGGCATCCTTTACGCTGCCTCTGCCGGCTCACACAACCTATCTGTCCCACATGGGTGACGGGGTCCAATGGGTAGGCAACGCGCTACAGTGGTCGGGGACGTTGGCGGCAGGAGAGACGATGCTGGCCGAGCTGCGGGTGGCCATTGATCCGGAGACGCCCGTCCCTTTGACGATAGAGGCCACTGCCCAGTTTGTGATAGACGGTGTGACCTTTGAGCGGCAGGCTGCCACTCTGGTCAGCGGAGAGCGGCGCTACTGGTTACCGGGGATCATGCCGCCCATCGACCGGTAGGTCGCCTGAGGGCTGACACACAAACGACCTCGCCCAACATGCGGCGAGGTCGTTCTGGTTAGGTGGAGATGGCGGGAATCGAACCCGCGTCCAAAGAGTTCAGCCAGAAGCATCTACAAGCATAGTCGTTCCAAGAGTTCTCGCAGGCGTGTCCTCGAACGACAGATTTCATCGCCTACCAGCCGATAGATCTTGGGCCTAGCTTATCGGCATCGCTTTGGCCGCATCCCAATTTAGTCGTCGCCTGTTTCCTCGCTCTTGGGAAAAGCCAAGGGACAGACGTGACCGACTCTGTCGGTCAGTGGCAATGCTCAGTCGCTATTACGCGGCGAGAGCAAATGCCGGAGTTGTGCTTGTGTTGGCACTTGTTAGTGTTGCCCCAGTTTTACGAGGTTGAGGCACCTCGGCTTGCAGCCGCTGACCAGCCCTCCCTGTCGATACCTTTCATCCCCATTCGCCCCAATATTATAGCATGCCGCCAACTAGACGGCAAACAACATGGACATGAGACCAATATCCCCATTGCCGGCTTGTCTACGCCTGACTATAATGGCCCCATCGTGCGCGTCGGTACCCTGCCGGGTGTCGATCTGGCTTGTTTTCTGGCAAGGATAGTAGGGGAGGTGACCTGGTGGCTGTTGCTGACGTGGGAATCATTGGCGGAAGCGGTTTGTACGAGATGGAAGGGCTCTCGGATATCGTAGTGCATCGCGCCGAGACCCCGTTTGGCGCTCCCAGCGGCGATATCGTGATCGGTACGCTGGCGGGGGTGCGGGCGGCGTTCCTGCCCCGCCACGGCCCTGGCCACCGGGTCAGCCCAAGCGAGCTCCCTGCGCGGGCCAACATCTGGGCCCTCAAGATGCTGGGCGTGCGCCACATCCTGTCGGTCAGCGCGGTGGGTAGCCTGCGCGAGGAGATGGCCCCCCGCCACGTCGTGATCCCGGACCAGCTTGTAGATCGCACGCGCGGGCGGCGCCCCTCTACCTTTTTCGAACAAGGAATCGTGGCGCATGTAGCCTTTGCCGAGCCGTTCTGTCCGACGCTGCGCTCTATCGTGCTGGAGGCTGCCCAGGCGCAGCTGGGCGCAGGAGAGGTGCACGATGGTGGCACGCTGGTGGTGATGGAGGGGCCCCAATTCTCTACGCGGGCCGAGTCTCACATGCACCGGCAACTGGGCTCCCATCTCATCGGTATGACGGCCCTGCCCGAGGCTAAACTGGCTCGCGAGGCCGAGATCTGCTATTGCACTCTGGCCATGGTCACCGACTATGATACGTGGCACGATTCCCATGAATCGGTGACCGTCGAGATGGTGGTTCAGAACCTGCTGGCGAATGCCGCCCATGGACAGGCCATCGTGGCTGCCGCTCTACCGCAGATCATGGCCCACGACACGGCCTGCGATTGTGGCGACGCGCTGGCCAATGCCATCATCACCCAGCGAGAGGCGATCCCACCCGAGCGCCTGGAGGCTCTCTGGCCGCTGATCAGCAAGTACTTTTAGGTGCACCCGAATACAGCCATCCAGAGGGTGAGAACGGGACGCTAGCGCAGCCTTTCCTTGATCGCGCGCTCGACTTCACGGTCACTGTCGCGGTCGCGCAGCGTCCGACGCTTGTCATAGGTGTGTTTGCCCTTGGCAAGCCCGATCTCGACCTTGGCCCGGTTATTCTTGAGGTAGAGGCGCGTGGGCACACACGTATAGCCGCGCTGCTCCACCTGCGCCCGCAGCCGCTGGATCTCACGTTTGTGCAGCAGAAGCTTGCGGTCGCGGCGGGGTTCGTGGTCCTGATAGCTGGCCTCGTGATAGCCCGCAATGTGTGCGCCGATCATCCAGGCCTCACCATCGCGGAAGGCGACATAACTATCCCGCAGGTTGACGCTGCCGGCCCGTATGGACTTTATTTCCGAGCCCTGCAACACCAGCCCGGCTTCAAGCGTCTCCTCGATATGATAGTCGTGAAACGCCTTGCGGTTGCGCGAGATGGTACGATTAGCCGCGTCCTGCTGGGCATTCTTTTGCTTTCTTGGCGGCATCGCTTCTCCTAAGGCTCCAGATCCAGCAGATACTCGACCGCGCGCTCCAGTTGCTCATCTCGACCCTCGGCCACATCCTCGGGTGTCATCGAGACGACGATCTCGGGCTCCAATCCATCCTGATTGAGAATGCGCCCGCCGGGCAGAATCCACTTGGCGATGGTGACTCGCAATGTCGAGCCATCGAGCAACGAGTGCGTCTGTTGCACCGAGCCCTTGCCAAAGGTGGCTTCGCCCACCAGAATGCCGCGCTCATGATCCTGGATGGCGCCGGCCACGATCTCGGAGGCGCTGGCACTGCCACCATTCACCAACACAACCATAGGGATATCCAGGGCGACGCCCGCACGTGACACCCTCAGGTCTACGTCGCGCTCGCCACGCTGGGTCTCCGTAACGATCAGGGCCCCGCGCGGCAGAAACTCGCCGGCAATGTCCACGGCCATTTGCAGGTATCCCCCAGGATTGTTTCGCAGATCCAGGATGAGGCCGTTGGGGTTGTCGCGCAGCAGTTCGCGCAGGTCAGACCGAACCTGTCGCGCCGATTGCGCGTTGAACTCGGACAGGCTGAGGTAGGCGATGTCACCATCGAGCATGCGCGTTTCGGTAATCTGCAACTCGATGCGGTCACGCGTCACCGAGACGATAAAGGGCTCCTCGATATTGTCGCGCCGTACCAGCAGGCGAACTGTGCTGCCGCGTGGGCCGCGAATGAGGGTAATGGCCTCCATGATATCCATGCCCTCGAGCGATTGCCCGTCGGCCTCGAGGATCTCGTCGCCCGCCTGGATCCCGGCCTTTTCTGCCGGGCTGTTGGGCAGGGGTCTCACGACGGTGAGAATTCCTTCCCGCATCTCGACGGTGGCCCCGATGCCCTCAAAGGCGCCTTCCATATCCTCCTGCATGATGGCAGCACGGACCGGCTCCACAAAGGCGGTGTGAGGATCGCCCACAGCTGAGACAAAACCCGCCGCCGCGCCATGCAGCATCTCTTGCGCATCCAGTTGCTCGGGCAGAATGTACTCGGCCTGGAGAATATCCCAGATCTGCTCCAAGAGAATGAGTTGTTCTGTGAGCTCGAAATCCTCCACCTCGACGGCATTGGACCCTAGTTGCGCGGTCGCGTTGGGAGTGCGAAGCTCAGAGCCGAGCATCCACATGGCTGCTGCGCCGCTACCAAAACCGACCAGCAAGAGGGAACCTGCCAGCGCGAGAACTGCGATGACACGCATAAAGCGGGAAAAACTGCTGGGTTGCTGTTGACTGTTCATATGATAGAGTCTTTCTATACAAGTGAGTGTTAACCTGTCTCAGTATAGCACAGTGGGATGTCGATCCCAATTATTATCGACAGGCGACCATGAGGGGGATCCTGGTCATGGTTGCGCTGCCACGGTGGGACAGAGATACAAAACGAGGGCAGCACACCGCTTCATATGGCGTGTGCTGCCCTCGTGCAAGCAGCTAGTTAGCGGCGCTTTTCCAGCTCGGCACGAAGGAGTTCTGTCACAATCTGGACGTTGGCCTGGCCGCGGGTGGCGCGCATGACCTGGCCGATCAAAAAGCCCAACACCTGTTCCTTGCCGGCCAGATATTGCGCAACAGGGCCGGGATTGTCGTCCAGCGCGGTGCGCACGGCCGCCGACAGGGCCTCCTGATCGTTGATCTGTCGCAGGCCGCGCCGCTCCACGATGACATCTGGCGCTTGACCGCTGGTGAACATCTCCTCCAAGACCTCTTTGGCCACCGTGGCATTGATGGTGCCCCCAGCGAGCATATCCAGCAACGCCGCCAGGTCCTCGGGCTGCATCTTGATCTGGTCGATTCCCTGTCCGCTCTCGCCTAACAAGCGAAAGACCTCGCCTACGATCCAGTTCGCCACAGTCTGGGCGGACACGCGCTCTGATGCCGCCTCGACGGCCCGCTCGAAAAAGCCGGCGGTGGCGCGATCTTCGCACAGTAGGCGGGCATCCTCGCTACGGATGCCATAGACCATGACGCAACGCTCCCGCTTGGCGTCGGGAAGCTCGGGTAGGCGTGCGGCTATCGATTCGCGCAGTGCTTGATCGATCTCGAGGGGCGGCAGGTCTGGCTCGGGAAAGTAGCGATAGTCTTCGGCAAACTCTTTGGAGCGTTGAAAGACGGTGCGGAGCCCGGCTTCGTCCCATCCCATGGTCACCTGCTGGATCTCGCCGCCCTCTTCCAGCACACCTATTTGGCGCTCGATCTCATAGGCGATGGCCAGGCGCACCGAACGGAACGAGTTGAGGTTCTTGACCTCCACCTTGGTGCCATACTCTTCCATGCCCACGGGCCGCACCGAGATGTTGGCCTCGCAGCGCATGGCGCCCTCTTCCATGTTCCCGGTCGACACGCCCAAGTAACGCAGGATCTGGCGCAGCTTGACCAGGTAGGCGTAGGTGTCTTCGGCAGAGCGCATGTCTGCCTCACTGACGATCTCCATAAGCGGCAGGCTGCTGCGGTTAAAGTCGATGAGACTGGTGTCCCCCTCGTGCACAAGCCTGGCCGTATCCTCCTCCAGATGCACGCGCCGAATGCGCAGGCGGCGCGTCTCGCCATTCACCTGCACGTCGAGATAGCCATCCTTGGTGAGGGGATAGTCGTACTGGGAGACCTGATAGCCCTTGGGCAGGTCGGGATAGTGATAATTCTTGCGGTCGAACTTGCTAAAGGACGGGATGGTGCAGTTGAGAGCCATGCCTGTAAGAACGGTGGCCTCTACCGCTGCCTGGTTGATCACCGGCAACGTACCCGGCATGCCCAGGCAGATAGGGCAGGTGTGCGTGTTGGGAGCTGCATGGGCGACGTCGGCCGAGCAGCGGCAGAACATCTTGGATTTGGTCAGGATTTGGGCGTGTACTTCTACGCCGATGATAGCCTCGAATTCCATAGCACTCCTTTACTGTGCGGCATCATCGCCATTATAGTGCATGCGCTCTCAGCTCGGAAACGTCTCCGGAAAAGGTGAGAAGGCAGCCTGCAACAGGTATTGTGCCGGGCGGCCTGGGCAGGGCGGAGGCGCGCTCGTCAGGCTCGCGGGCGATCACTTCCTGCGGGCTCTCCGGGGCCTAGGCTGGGCATGGCTGAAGACAGCTCATTCAACACGAGAGGTCGGATGCGCCGTGGCGCTAGACGTCCAAGTTCTCGACCTCACGGGCGTGGGTTTGGATGAACTTGCGCCGTGGGGGCACATCCGAGCCCATGAGCATATCAAAGACGCGATCGGCAGCAGCGGCATCGTCGATCGTCACCTGCGCCATCTGCCGCCGCGCCGGGTCCATGGTCGTTTCCCAGAGTTGATCTGGGTTCATCTCACCCAAGCCCTTGTAGCGCTGCAGCTCCATGCGGCCATTCTTTTTCGCCAGCGCATCCTTCTCCTCTTCGGAGAAGACGTACTGGGTGTTGCTGCCGATCTTGACGCGATAGAGTGGGGGCTGGGCCAGGAACAGATGGCCGCTCGTGATCAGCTCGTCCATGTAACGGAAGAAAAAGGTCAGGAGCAGGGTGATGATGTGCGCACCGTCCACATCGGCGTCAGTCATGATCACCACCTTGCCATAGCGCAGGTTGGTCAGATCGAACTGGTTGCCGACGCCACAGCCCAGCGCCTGAATCAGGGCCTTGATCTCGTTGCTGTTCAAGGCGCTATCGATGCGGCTCTTCTCCACATTGAGGATCTTGCCGCGCAGGGGCAGCACGGCCTGAAAGCGCCGGTCGCGCCCTTGCTTGGCCGAGCCGCCTGCCGAGTCACCCTCGACGATAAAGACTTCGGTGCGATTGGGGTCACGATCGGAGCAGTCGGCCAGCTTGCCCGGCAGGGCGCTACTCTCGAGCGCCGTCTTGCGCAGCACGAGCTCGCGGGCTTGCCGCGCCGCCACACGGGCACGACGAGCCGTGGCCGCCTTTTGCACGATGGTGCGCGCCGCCCCGTTCTTGTCCAGCCATTGCGAAAAGGCCTCGTAAAAGGCGCTGGCTACATGCCCCTGCACCTCGGCGTTCCCGAGCTTGCCTTTGGTCTGGCTCTCGAACTGAGGATCGGAAAGCTTGACGCTGACAATGGCCGTCAGCCCCTCGCGCACATCATCACCGGCAAAGTTGCCCTCTTTGTCCTTGAGCAGATTGCTGTTGCGGGCGTACTCGTTGAGGGCCCGGGTGAGGGCGCTCCGAAAGCCTGTCAAGTGCGTGCCGCCATCCACCGTGTTGATGTTGTTGGCAAAGGGAAACACCGATTCAGCATAGCCATCGGTATACTGCAGTGCGATCTCAACCAGGGTTCCCTCGATCTCCTTCTCGACATAAAAGACATCGTGCAGGCGCTTGCGATGGCGATTCAGGTAGTGGATGAACGCCTTGATGCCGCCCTCAAAGTGAAAGGTGGTCTCCCGGTCTTGGCGCTCGTCGTAAAAGTGCAGCGTGAGACCCCGGGTGAGGAACGCCATCTCACGAAAGCGCTGGGCCAGCGTCCGAAAGCGATAGTCCAACGTCTGGATGATCTCGGGATCGGGCATAAAGCGAGTACGCGTGCCGTGTTGTTTGGTCTTGCCTTGCTCTGTCACATCCGTCACCGGCACACCCTTTTCATAGCGCTGGGTATAGATGCGTCCATCAAAGTGCACCTCGACCTCGAGCCAGGCCGAGAGAGCGTTCACGGCAGAGACGCCCACGCCGTGCAGGCCGCTGGCCACCTTGTAGCCCCCGCCGCCGAATTTGCCGCCGGCGTGGAGTACGGTGTGGACGACCTCGAGGGTGTTACGCCCGGTGGTCTTTTCAATGCCCACCGGAATACCGCGGCCATTGTCGCAGACGCTGACCGACCCGTCTTTGTGGATGGTGACGTCGATGCGATCACAGACGCCGGCCAGCGCCTCGTCGATCGAGTTGTCAACCACCTCATAAACGAGATGATGCAAGCCACGTACATCGGTGCTGCCAATGTACATGCCTGGGCGCCGTCGTACGGCTTCGAGGCCTTCCAGAACCTGAATATTGTCTGCGGTGTAGCGTGGCGTCGTGTCTGCCATAGGCGCTATGCGCTCCTTTGCTGATAAAGCATGCTGTGTAACAGGATCAAGCGATCACGGTAGAAGACGAACAGGGCGGCAGTCAACGCCGTTCCCACAAAGGCGCTCGCTGCAATGGCCGCAATCACGCCCAGCGTAGAATGCGCTACCAGCCGCTGCCAGAGCAGCCCGAGCCCGTTGCTGAGCACCAGAACGACCAATAACAGCCGTATCGTGGGCCACAGATTGATGCGCACGATCTGCGCGCTACTCAGAATGGCACCGAGGGGCGAGTGACCTGCCATCGCGATGGCCTGCGGAAAGAACGAGATATAGATGAGCAGCCACACCAGTCCGATCAGCGGTACGACAGCAAAAGGCCCGAACAGCGTCATGGCGAACAGCGTAACCAGCACCGAAAACCCGACGGGGATCAGAACCACGACGAGGCGTAGCCAGGTGGTGATGGTCCACTCGGCCAGGCGATCCATTCTCAAAGGCTCGCCGCGCATCTGGTTGCCCAGTATGCTCAAAAAAGCCGCGGTGATCAGAAGCCCGAGCACAAGCAAGCTCAGGTTGAACAAGAACAACTGCCAGTACTCGCTGACATAGAGTACGCTCCGTTCTGTGGGCTGCCAGAGGGCCGTCTCAGCGATGCTGGGCATCCCAAGAAACCCCCATACCAGGCGGACGAAAAGGTTGCCCTGCTCGGTGGAACTTCTCTGCAACAAGTCAACGAGCAGATAAAGTGACTCGATATTGGATTCTGCTGCCCCCATCTCGATCAGACGGGGCGATAAATCCAAAAGCTGCTGGGCGGCCTTGGCCGCGATGGGCTGAACCGAGAGCCTGGGGCCCAGCCAAAGAAAGAGATCGAGAAGGATCGGGATGAGCATGAGCAAAGGCTTGCGCACGACCAACCGAAATCCAGCACCAATAGCATCAATGACGCCCACTTGTTACCTCCTGTGCTATTTTAGCACATCTGGCGCGGGCAGGAAAACGTGGCATGATGGAAGTTTACGGGTTATGGGCGCGGGAGCGCCTCTCAGCCACAGCTCTGCGATGGTAAGGGGTTTACGCAGGCGCAGAGATCGGGCACTTGTCTATGCATGGCCTTGTAAGACAGACGACTAGCCCCCGCCGTTGACTCCGTATGGCACCATGCCCCACTCGATGGGATCGTGAGCGTCCTCGACGGGGCACTGGTAGTCGGTCTCGGCCTCGCGAATGATCTTGGCGCCCAAACCTTGGAGCTTGGCGCAGATATCCTCATACCCACGATCAATATATACCACATTAGAGATCTGGGTGCTGCCCTCGGCTGCCAGGCCCGCCAGAATCATGGCCGCTCCGGAGCGGATGTCAAGGGCCGATACAGGCGCGCCAGCAAAGGTTGTAGGACCATGCACCATGGCGGTGCGCCCCGAACCCGAGACGTCGATGCGTGCGCCCATGCGGCGCAGTTCTTTGACATACAGCAGGCGCCCGTCGTACATCGTCTCGTGAATCGAGCTGTTGCCCGCAGCCTGAGTCATGACCGTGGTAAAGGGGGCCTGCAGATCGGTGGGAAAGCCGGGGTAGGGGTAGGTCTGGATGTCTACGGGTTGTATGGTCTTGGGGCCAATTATCTCATAGATATCAGCGTTGGCGTTCACGGTAGCTCCGGCATCGCGCAGTTTGCCGGTCAGCGCTCCCAACCAGCGTTCGACGCGCCCATCCATCGTCACCTGGCCGCCGGTGATGGTCGCCGCAAGCGCAAAGGTGCCTGCTTCCATGCGGTCGGGCATCACCCGATACACGCCGCCGTGCAGACGTCCAGCCCCATCCACGCGGATAGTGTTGGTCCCTGCGCCGTACACTCGAGCGCCCATAGCGCGCAAAAAGTTGGCCAGATCTACGATCTCGGGCTCAATCGATGCGTTCTCGATCAGGGTGGTGCCCTCTGCCAGACAGGCGGCCATCAACAGATTCTCAGTGCCTGTATGGCTCGGATAGTCCAGATAGAGGCGGCGCCCCTGTAGCCGCGGGGCCGTGATGATATAGTCTTCCTCGTCGGTACGCACCTGGGCCGTCATGGTCTGAAAGCCCTTGAGGTCGACGCTTACGGGCCGCGAACCGATCGCACATCCGCCGGGGTGGGGGGCCTGCGCCTGGCCAAAGCGGGCCAGCAGAGGACCCACGATCAAAAAGCTGGCGCGCATCTTCATGGCCAGATCACGAGGCAAGGCCGAACGCGATATACGCGTCGCCTTGATGCGCAGCGTGTTGGGGCCCTCAAAGCGGGCTGCAACCCCCAGATACTGGAGCACCTGCACCATAATGCGAATGTCCTCGATAAAGGGGACATTCTCCAGCAATACTTCGTCTGCTGTGAGCAGACTGGCGGCAATGATCGGTAACGCTGCATTTTTGGCCCCGCCTATGTTGACGTGGCCCGCCAGCGGGATCCGATCTTGAATTACTAGAGGCATTTCGCCTTCCTCACTGATGCTTACTATACTCGAATACAGGACCTGCTTTGCGAGCGGCCTGCATTGATGGCGCTTTGCCCACACACGGACAGGCGCCATCGGGACTCTGGTGTGGTAGCCCGCGATGGTCTGTATTCACTGGCCCCAGAACGCTGCCATCTGGCGTTCGGCATACTGTTTACTCTGGTGCCAGGCTATGGCTGATAACGGGCAAACAAACGACCAACCGTTACTGCCTCCATGTCGCTTTGACATCTTGCTGCCAAGATCGCGACAGAGACGCGAGGCGAGTGCAAGTAACGCCTGATAACCACATCGTACACGATTCGCCCGCCGATGACAAAGCCACCTTGTTTCAGTGCGGTTGTCGCCGCCTGGCTATGATCACGATGCCTCGCGACAGGGCCTGCTGGTATCATCCTCTGCAAAGTGATGGGGGTGATTGGCGTCCATGGGAACCCACCTCCGACCATCAGCCTGGACAAAAACGTCGACGGCATCAGGCCCGGTGCCCCCTTGTCGATACAGGTGTGGCTCGACATCCACGGTCAGAGGGTCCGCCAGTTGCCAGGCAAGCTCGATCTCATCGCTACGGGAAAAGAGCGATGCATCGCCCTGGAGCGCGTCGAGCAAGAGTCGTTCATAGGCATCGGGGAGCGAATAATCCCCAAAGTGCTCGTCATAACGGAATACCATGTTCACGGGCTCGGTGTCCACCCCCGATCCGGGACGCTTTGTCTCAAAGCGAAGATGGATACTCTCGTTGGGCTGGATGATGATGGACAATCGATTGGGCGGCAGACCGGTGGCGCCCGGAAAGAGTCGATGCGGCACAGACTTGAACTCCAGAGTAATCTCGGTCGTCTTGAAACAGAGGCGTTTGCCAGAACGCAGGTAGAATGGGACACCCTGCCACCGCCAGTTGTCGATCCACGCCCGTATGGCTATAAAGGTCGGCGTATTCGAGTCCTCATCGACATGTCGCTCGGCCCGATAGCCCTCGTATTGACCGTACACAGCATCCTCGGGGTTTAGCGGTCGTATGGCCTGTAGCACCTGAACCTTCTGATCACGCAGGGTCTTGCTGGTGAAAACCGAGGGAGGCTCCAGAGCGGTTAGAGTAAGGAGCTGCAGCAGGTGGTTCTGGAACATATCGCGTACCACGCCAGCTCGATCATAGTAGCCACCCCGATGGCCTACTCCCACAGTCTCGGCCATGGTGATCTGTACATGGTCTATATAGTTACGGTTCCACAACGGCTCAAAGATCGCATTACCGAATCGCAAAAAGAGAATGTTCTGGACCGTTACCTTGCCCAAGTAGTGATCAATGCGATACACCTGCGATTCATCAAAGACGGCATGAATCTGCTCGTTCAGCTTTTGGGCGCTCTCGAGGTCGCGACCAAACGGCTTTTCAACGATGATGCGGGTCCAGCCGTTCTCCCGTCTCACGAGCCCTCCCTCTCCGATCTGCTTGATCACCTCAGGATACAGGAGAGGCGGAATGGCCAGATAGAACAGGCGATTGGGTGCTGACTCGCCCTCGTGCTCGAGTTCATCCTGAAAGGCATCAATACGGCGGTAGGTCTCGGGATCATCATACTGTCCCGACATATAGTGTATCCGCTCTGAGAACGAGTCCCAAAGCTCGCAGATGCCCGGCTTGAGCCGCGCATAGTTTTCGACGCCTTCATACAGACTTTCAAGAAACTCTTGGCGGTCCATTTCGGTGCGCGCCACGCCGATGATACGGGTATCTGGATGCAGTGCATCCTCGCAATTCAGGCTATGCAATGCCGGGATCAGCTTGCGTTGGGTCAGATCTCCCGAGGCGCCAAAGATGATAATGGTGGTCGGATCACGCGTGGCATCTGGCATCTTACAGCCCCTTCCGGTCATCAACAGGGTGGCTTGTCCAACGAGATCGTGCGCTATGTCGGATCGAGAATGTGTGTCTGTTCCAGTCGCTCATCAATCATGCTGTAGATCGCGTCGATGTGAGTTGTCTCTAGCTCAAGCGGTCCATCAAGGGGCCCGCCGTGTAACAGCTCGTCGAATCGAGTCGAGACGGCCTCTGCGTACCAAGGCCCTGCCGAATAGTCGGGTAGCATACAGGCATCGATGCCCCCCTCGCGTAGGCGTGATTGGACTATGGCTTGACACAAGTCTAGCACACGCTCTGGCTCCAGGTCAACGGGCAAGATGAGCATGCGCCCATGGCCCAACGCGGCGAGGCCATGCAACGCATCAGCAAGAGGAGGCGTCCCCCAGACGAGGGCCTGCCTGATCACGGCGCGACCTCCTAGGCGCTCCTGCAATCGCTCGGTCAGTTCGCTTAGGGCCCGATAAGAGGGCGGACCATCGGGCATCTTCTCGTAGGCTTGCTTGATGCGGTAACAGATGTATGGGCGAATGAACCAATGTGGGGTAGGGCGCCCGAGTGCTTGCTCGGCACGCATGCGCCCGCCCCAGACAAGGGGGCCCTGATATCGATCGGGTTCGGCATCGACGACAAGGATGACAGCAGGGAGCTGGCTCCTGTGGAGGGGAGGATCGGGCTGTTTATAGTTTCGCTCAACAGGTTTGCCCAGTTGTCTTGCGCTTCCGGCATAGGCGACCAGGCCGCTCCCCAGTAGGATGGTCAGAGCGACGATCCCCGCGTCGAGGTTCTCCCAAGCCAATACTGCCGCGAGAATCAGGCCCATGATGGCGCTAGCGGCAAGGCGATAGCGGTATCTGGCGAGGTCGCTCCGGGGCGCTGCCCAGTAGTTGGCCAAGTTCCATCCAAAGGCCATGCCGCAAGTGAGGAGAACGACGCGATTCCACATAGATGTCCGTTTTCTGCCAATACAGTGCGCCGCCAGGGGTTCATCTGATAATCATGTGGCTGGGCAATGCCATGCTTGGCTCTGGTAGGCTCTAACAGCGGGTTGGGGGGAACAGGCAGTGACCTACATCATCTCTGTCGCGCTGCCCTGAGGACCGGAAAGACTGCCCGCACCCGCTGCCAGGTCGAGCATCTCCATGGTAATGGCATGCTGTCGCGCCGTATGGTATTCGAGGGTTAACTCGCCAATAATCCGCTCCAGGTTGCTGCTGGCCGCATCCATGGCGCGATAGCGCGCCGCCTGCTCACTGGCCGCCGCTTCCATGACGATGCGATAGAGCCGGCTCAGTGCCCACTCCTCTATCGCTCGACGAAACAGCCTGCGCGGCTCGGTTTCCACAAAGGGCTCGGGCCAAGAAGCCGCCTCGCCGGGCAGCATGCTCCTGTCAACAGGGAGCCAGCGCTCGGCAATGGGTGATTCCGTGACTGCAGCGCGGTAGGGTGAATACACCAGATAGATGGCATCGGCACGATCCTCAGCCAGGATTGAACGCATTTCCTGGCCCAGACCGCGGACCAGCTCCAAGGGAGCAACGCGGGTGACAGGTAGGTCCCAACTTATATACGGCTCAAGACCGGCCCGACGAAAGGCGCTGGTTGCCCGTGCCCCCAGGGTGGCAAGCAAGACCTCTTCGCTCTGCATGCGCTGGCGGTCCAGAATCTGCTCGCCCCCCCGAAAGACTAGCTCGTTGTAAGCGCCGGCCAGGCCTCTTTGAGAGGCGATGACCAGCATCAGGGCGCGGCGTGGGGGTGATGTAGTCTCGGTGTCGAGATGGAGCTTCTCTAGCTCGCGACGCGAGATATGAGGCAGGGTCGCCGTCATTACCTCACCCAGGTAGCGACTATAGCCCTCGCTCCCCTCTCGCCGACGCAAAGCCTGTCGCCATCCGCCGGCGGCGATGGTGCGTAGCGATGTGATGATGGGCTCTACGCTCTGGATATTGTCCAGGCGTTCGCTGATGCGTTCGATATCTTCCATAATTAAGAGAACTCCTCCGAGAACGAATCGATAATGTCGCGAAGACCCTGTTCGATCTCTGAGGTCATAAGGCGGCTTGTTTCGATTGCGCGAACAAGGCTGCGCTGTTCCCGCAACGTGTAGTCCCACAACTCTTGCTCGTAGCGGCTGATCTGATTCACAGGAACCTCGTCGAGATATCCGAGATCGACGGCCCGCAAGATGAGCACCTGTCGGGCAAGCGGAAGGGGCTCATAAGGCGGTTGGTTGAGGACTTCTCGAAGCCGCTCTCCTCGCGTGATCTGTTGGCGCGTGGCGCGATCGATCTCGGTGCCAAAGCGGGCAAAGTGAGCCACTTCTTCGTACTGGGAGAGGGTCAGGCGAAGCTGGCCGCTCACCCGGCGCATGATCTCTGTCTGGGCGGCTCCACCTACACGCGAGACCGACAAGCCCACGTCGACGGCTGGCTTGATATTCTCGTTGAACAGCTCTGCGCTGACATAGATCTGGCCGTCGGTGATCGAGATCAGGTTGGTGGGAATATAGGCCGAGATGTTGCCACGCCTTGTCTCGACGATGGGCAAGGCGGTGATGCTACCGCCCCCTTCGTCGTCGCTCAGGGCACAGGCGCGTTCCAAGAGCCGCGCGTGCAGATAAAAGACATCCCCTGGGTAGGCCTCGCGACCGGGTGGGCGCCGGAGCAAGAGTGAGATCTCTCGGTACGCATCGGCATGTTTGGTCAGGTCATCGTACACAATCAGGACATCCTGGCCGCGGTCGAGGAACGATTCCGCCACTGTGACGCCGGCATAGGGGGCCAGATAGACCTGGGCAGGCGGATCGTCGGGGGGCGCCATCATCACCACGGTGTGCTCCATGGCCCCGGCATCCTCCAGAATGCGCATCGCCTGAAGCACCGAGCTCTTGCGTTGGCCAATGCTCACATAGATGCAGATGACGCCGGTGTCGCGCTGGTTGATAATGGTGTCAAGAGCGATCGAGGTCTTGCCGGTCTGCCTATCGCCGATGATCAACTCGCGCTGACCGCGGCCGATGGGGATCAGGGCATCAATGGCTTTGATACCCGTGTGCAGCGGTACCGAAACGGGTTGTCGCTCGACGACGCCGGGCGCCTGTCTCTCGATAAAGCGTCGCTCGTCCACAAAGAGGGTCCCTTTGTTGTCCAGAGGTTCGCCCAGGGGGCTGATCACGCGCCCCAGCAGACGGTCGCCTACCGGCACCATGATGCGCCGGCCCGTGGCCCACACGATATCACCACCCTGAATGCCCACATCAGACCCCAGCAGAATGCTATCGATGTGGACCGTATCCAGGTTCATCACCAGACCTTGGACACCGTTGGCAAAGAGCACCAGCTCGTCGGTGGTGGCTTGCGGGAGGCCTCCTACAGAAGCTACGCCATCGCCCACCTGCCGGACGATGCCAATCTCTTGGACCATAAGCCCAACCCGCGTGGTGCGCCCCTGTCGTTCGAGGGAGCCGAGTAACTCCGAGATCGCCGACGATGGGCGCACACGCAAGCGCTCCAACATCCGGGTTGGCAGGGTCTCTGCCTCAGGATCCTGGCTCCATATGACGGGCGCGTCTGCCTTGACGGCCGGCATGATCTCCAGATCTTCCGGCTGCAGAGTCATAGGCTCACATTGTGTTGCAGCGCAGACCGCGTTCGTCAGGACGTCCAGGGGCCGAGCTCGTAGATCCTCCCGCTCCAGTGCGGGGCGGGGCTGGGGATCCGCCTGCATGCCTTGATCACGGCGCTCGTTGTTTTGATCGCTCATCGTTACGAGGATACCTCAGATTGCGGGGGCTCGAACCGCGTGAGCAATTCCTCGTGCACACGCCCGCGAATCTGCAAAAGTTGCTGTCGTATGCTGTTGTCAATGAGTCTGTGAGCCAGGCGTACAGAAAGGCCCGCGATCAAAGCCGGGTTGATCGTGATCTGTAGCTCGACTCGTCTATCAATGAGAGACGACAGCGTGTCGGTCAGGGTACTGATCTGCTCTTCTGTGAGCTCGACGGGTGTCTCCACCATGGCGGTCGGATAGCGGTCTGCCATGGTCTGACGATAGACCTGGATCTCTGCTTGGGGAATCTGAAAGATACTGGCTGCAAAGTTTGTCACTAGATCATCGTGGGTGCGTCGCGTGGTCACAGCCTGCACGATATTGCCAGAGAGAGCCAAGACCGTATCCAGCACGTCATCATAATGGCGCGCCAGGACCTCGTCCCGCTGGCGAAGCAAGTCGGAACGCATATCATCCGTGATGGAATCAAGGCGTTCACGCGCATCGGCGATGATCTGAGCGGCCCGCTGCTCTGCCTCGACTTCGGCGGCATGGATGATCTCCTCCGCCTCGCGTTCGGCATTGTTGCGACGGATCTCCCACTCACGGCGCATGCGGGCAGCCTCTGCCTCCTGATCCTCCGCCGCCTGACGTGTCTCGCTGAGATTGCGGCCGCGCTCTGTGAGCTTGATTCGCAACGGTTTGAACATGAGCACGTTCAGGATCGCCAGGATCGCGACAAAGTTCAGAATCTGTAAAAGCAGGGTCGACCAGTCAAGATCAAGCATACACGGCCCCCTAAAGCGCGAATATTCCAGCGAAAGGATTCGCAAATATCAGTATCAGGCAGATCAACAGAACATAGATGGCCGTCGACTCTAGAATGGCCAGGACGACAAAGAGCAGGCCGCGAATGCGATCAGCCACGCTGGGCTGGCGCGCCATATTGTCAAAGGCCCGGGTGATAGCCCGACCTTCCATAATGGCGGCGGTGACCGTGCCCAGCACGATAGCGGTTGTTACCGCCATGGTCGTCGCGATGGCAAAGGTGAGCTGCTGTTCTGGTTGCATAGATCCTATCCTCTCTATTCCGGAGTACTGGTTGGCTCGGCTGTTCTTACAGCGAGCTGCATGGCGTCGGCA
This sequence comes from Anaerolineae bacterium, assembly GCA_007132185.1. GTDB lineage: Bacteria > Chloroflexota > Anaerolineae > UBA1429 > UBA1429 > UBA1429. The sequence continues at coordinate 24,638 of SLPC01000006.1, forward strand.
ATAAAGGCAATGGTCAACACCGTAAAGACAAGGGCCTGTAACAGGCCCGTGATGATACCCAATAGCTCGAGGGGCAGTGGCGCAAAAGCGGGCACTAGCATGAACATGGTTACCGAGATGATCTCAGCCGCGATGACGTTTCCGAATAGACGTAGCGACATGGAGAGCACACGACTCAGCTGACCAATAAGGTTCAGCGGGAACATGAACGCCACCGGCTCGAACAGGCTCAACAGCTGTGCCTTGAGACCTCGCTCTCGATAGCCGTAATAGTGCACCGAGCCTAGTGAGACCAACGACAGCGCCACTGTCGTGTTCAAGTCGCTCGTTGGCGCAAAGAATACGGGCAGGAGGCCGAATAGGTTGGCCAAGGCGATAAAGGTGATCATCGTGGTCAGATAAGGGATCGCTTCCGGCAGTGTCTCCCCCACCGTGTCGGCTATCAAGTTCTCGACATACTCGACCACGAACTCTACGGTCAACTGCCATGTGTCGGGCTCCCAGACACGAAGACGACGATTTACGATTATGCCTAACAAAGTGAGAGCAAGAAGGATGACCCACGTAGTCAGCACGGTGCTCGTGATCGTCACAGGCCCGATCTCGAACACTGGCTGGGGAAATATGCTCTCTATGCCCACGTTCGCACCTTGTTCGCTCTTTACCTCGGCAGTATTAGATTATGCCAGCATAGCCAACGACTGGCGATCATTCCCACCAGCAGCCCTACACATGTGGCAAGCCCACCGTAGACGGCCAGTAGTGCCGCCGGCACCCAAAGCAGGATCCGGATCGGCATCCCCCCGAGAATGTGCCGTCTGGCGCGATCGCTGTATAGGTGCTGACTACCCTCGAGTGCCTGCCGAAGCAAAAAGAGATGACCCCACCCAAACAGGAACCCGAGCACTATGCCGAATATCGCTCTGGCTATCATCTCGCCGGCTGGCATGACTGTCATAACTCCTCAGCATCCAACTCGGACAGGTCTCCGTTCTCCCGTAAGCCTCTTTCCATTTGATCGAACAGAGCGTCGAGGTTGCGCTCAGAGGCCGATGTCCCGGCCGAGGCGCCGTACATGACGACGCAATGAGTGCTATCTATCCGCAAGACGCCGGCCCCCACGGTCAATCGATGCACCTCTCCCTGCACGCTATACTCTAGCTCACCCTGGTCTGTGGCGGCCACCAGGGGGGCATGCTCGGGCCAGACGCCCAGCAGCCCATCCTCTAGCGGAATCTGTACCGAGTCCACGGCCTCATCGAACACGACCTGTTCGGGCGTGATCACGCGCAGGCGAACGACAGGCCGCTCCTCATTGGTCACAGCGACTCGGCCTTTTCGATAGCGTCGTCGATGGTGCCCACCATGTAAAAGGCCTGCTCCGGCAGGTCATCATGCTCGCCTGCCAGGATCTCCTCAAAGCCCTGGAGCGTGTCTTCCAAGGTTACAAAGGTGCCTGGGATCCCGGTAAACTGCTCGGTGGAATAGAATGGCTGTGTCAGAAAACGTTGCAGCCGTCGGGCTCGCCGCACGACGACCTGGTCCTCTTCTGAGAGCTCCTCAGTGCCCAGAATCGAGATAATGTCCTGCAGCCCCTCATACTGCGCCAGGATGGACTTGGTCTCGGTCGCGATTCGCACATGGCGCTGGCCGACATAGCGCGCTTCGAGCATCTTGGAGGATGAGGCCAACGGATCCACGGCGGGATAAAAGCCCTGGCTCGACAGCCGTCGGGTGAGCACCGTGATGGCGTCCAGATGGCTAAAGGCGGCCACGACGCCGGGGTCGGTAATGTCGTCGGCAGGGACATAGATGGCCTGCACCGAGGTGATAGCGCCGCTGGAGGTGGTAGTGATGCGCTCCTGCAGGCGCCCCATCTCAGTGGCGAGGGTGGGCTGATAGCCGACGGCGCTGGGCAGCCGCCCCAATAGCGCCGACACTTCGGCGCCTGCCTGCACATAGCGATAGACGTTATCGATAAAGAGTAGCACACTCTTTTGCGACTCGTCACGGAAATACTGGGCCATGGTCAGGGCGGTGAGGGGGGTACGCAGCCGCGCACCGGGGGGCTCGTTCATCTGGCCAAAGACGAGCACAGTGTTGGGGAGTACACCGCTCTCTCGCATATCCTGCCAGAGATCGTTGCCCTCGCGAGTTCGCTCGCCCACGCCCGCAAACAGGGCATAGCTGCTCTGATCCTCGGTGCTGTGGCGAATCAGCTCGATGACGAGGGTCGTCTTGCCAACGCCGGCACCACCGAAAAGGCCGATCTTGCTTCCTCGGCCAAAGGGTGTAAGCAGGTCCACCACCTTGAGTCCGGTCTCTAGAACGGCCGTCGAGAGCTGTTGGCGATGGAGCGCTGGGCTTTCCATGTGGATAGGTCGGCGGGTGACATCGGAGGGCAGCGGCGACTCGAGATCAATCGTCTCGCCCAGCACATTGAACAGGCGCCCCAGTGTCTCTTGGCCCACGGGCACTCGAATCGGTGCGCCCGTATCCTCGACCGACAGGCCACGTCGCAAGCCCGATGTCGAGGCCATGGCGATGCAGCGAACCGTGCGCGGGTCCACATGCTCCTGGACCTCGAGCACCAAATCAGGCATATTGGGGCGCTCGACAATGAGGGCGCTGTTGATGCCGGGCAGATCTCCGACGTTGAACTCAGCGTCCACAACCACGCCCATTACACGGGCGACTCGTCCCATTCGCGCCAAGAATGACTCCTTCACAAAAAGAGGTTGGCGACGCACACCTTGCGCGAGCCATCTGATATAATACCCGAGAAACAGTTTGACGGCAAACCTCGACTCGCCTCACTGCCCCGACGCCATGTCAATCTGCTGTTTCAGAGGCACTCCTGAAGTCTGATCGACTGAGCCGGGCGTGGTCATATCCAGATGCAGGCTGATGACCCCCAATCCCATGGTCAACCACAAGATGGTGGATGCATGGGGGAACACAAGGTTGAATAAATAGTGATCGAACATACCGCCAACCATTGCGCCGACGATGGCAAGAAAGAATCCCAACGAAGTGACCGAAACGCGAGCCCGTGTCTGGCGTGAGAGCAGGGTGGTGATCACCTTGTGGAGATAGATGAACAGGTTGGCGAGGAACGCACCAAGGCCCACGAGGCCCATATTCTCGGCGATGAGCAGGTATACGTTCGAGACGCCCAGATAGGTGTCTACATCAGGTGTGCCAGAAAAGCCGACCCCAAACCAGGGATAGCGTCTGATCAAGATGAGGGCATCCTTGTACTCGCCAAAACGCATCTGGGTCGCCAGGTCCTCTCCACGGATACCGCTCATGAAATGCTCTACATAGACCTGTGCCGGTGGCAGGATCAAGAGAAGCGCCAAGGCCGCCAGCGCAATGATTAGCGCTCTGCGATACCGCAAAAGCGCCAGGAGCAGGACCGCGGCGGTCAGCCCCATGAGCGAGCCGCGCGAAAAGGTCAGGAACAGGCACAACGCCATGCTGGCTGCCATGAGAGCCAGCCAGCGTTTGGGCCAGACGGGCGCGGGCGAAAAAATCTGGGTGGTGGCGATGGTGGTGGCAAAGATCAACGCGCCCCCCAGGACGTTGGGATCGATGGATGTGGAAGTGGCGCGCAAGGCCCGCGAGGGATCGTCTTCGATATAGCGTAGTACATCAGAGCCGGAGGGATAGCCGACTACCCGCAGGGAAGAGAGCGCTCGCACCGTCATCTCCTCTGGCAGGGCATACAGAATGATGCCGACCAGGGCAGCGGCGCTACCCGCCAGGATGATTGCTCCGGTGAGAAAGCGAAGCTGAGGAACACCACGGACGGCATTGATCACCAGCACAAAGGTCAGGATGCTGAGCAAGATCTCGACAAAGTGACGAATGACGTTAGCCGTCAGCGAGGCATGGCCCAGGCCAGAGATAAATGAGAACAGTGCCAGTAGAACGAATATCAGCACCCCAAAGGTCGGCGCCAGCGCCTGAAACGCGCGATCTTTGTGGGCGGCCACCCGCGAGGCCCAGACAAAGAACAGCGTTGCCAACACCAGGTTGAGCAACGTGGGTGTGACGCCGATATGCACGGGGAGGGCGGCGAACGGCAAAAGAAACACGACGCCGATCAGGGCCATGAGCCCCACGATCAGGCTGCGCAGCATGAGATATCCCAGTACCAACGCAATGATAAAGGCTGTGCCATACAGACCGCCCAACAGCCCGACGATGGCGCCGACGGGCACGCCAATCGCAAGGCAGAGAGCGGCCACGCTCAGGGCGCGCGGCCAAGGCCTTGGATCGACCAAGGCATCACGCCACGAGGTACGATGCCTCATCCAGATACGCAGCGATTGCACGACAGCCTCTATCTCTTGACAATAGGCCACAGGGGTATTCCTGCAGCGATGGTAACACAGCAGATCCATAGAGCAAAACAGAACCGTTAAGCGAACCAGCCCGATCCGGCATCAGCGTGTTGTGAGGATAAGCTGCTCCAGGGCCAGTAGGGCGCCCGCGTCTCTGTCGTGGTGCGAGATCGTGAGTTGCAGCGCCATGCCGGACCAGAGATCCTCTGGCAAGCGTACGGTCACGGCAAAGGCTCCCAGTTGTCCGATCTCGGCATGAATGGCGGCGGATGCCTCTGCCAACAGGGCCCCATCCTCGTCATGAACCTGCACCAGCAGCTCATTGTCATGGTTCTGGCCCCAGCCGCTCACCTGTACGGTACTGCGCACTCGCTGCCCTGCCGATGGTCGGACGATAACGGCCTGGGGAGTGGATGTAATAGCGCTGGTGTCAGGGATGGACAGGGTTCGCCCGGCGATCAGGCCCTGATGGCTGAGCAGGCCGTTTTGCCAGGCGAGCTGGGGGGTCGCGACACCATAGCGGGCGGCGATGCCGTCTAGCGTCTCGCCCGGCGCGATGACATGCTGCTCGGCACTGGGCGCCAGGGGTACCGAAAGGGTATCGCCGATGAACAGCATGTCGTGGGCGCGCAGGGAGTGCGCGCGCAACAGGCCATTCAGCGGCACGCCGAAACGGGCGGCGATGGATGGCAGCGTATCATCGGGCGCGACAGTGTAGGCCGCAGGCTCCTGGGCTCGGGCATTGTGGCGTACGCCAAACGTAACCACAACAACAAGCACGAGCAGTGTGCCGATGCTCTTTCGCCAGCTTGCCTTGATCGTCATATCTGCCTCCCTTCGCTATGTATGCCGTTCAGCGTCTGCGACCTACCAGGCGCTGCAGCAAGAACAGCATCACGACCATGACGAGGAGCGAAATCGCCTGAGCGGATGGTTCCCCCAGATAGACATACAGAATAACAGCGAGGAGAACGGCGACGATCAGGCCGAACCGCAGCGTATCGTTGAGCCAGATACGCTGCCAATGCGCCATGAACCGACCGGGGCCGCTGAGGCGCCGATCCAGGGCCACGCCAAACTGCTGACGGGCCTCTTGACGGCGGCCCATACGCAATAGCGCCATTGCATACGCATAGCGGGTGTCGGCGGTGTCGGCATCGTCATGGGCAAGCACACTCTCCAGCACGTCGGCGGCGCGCGCCGGTTGGTTATCAACGAGCAAGATACGCCCCAGAGCGCTGGCTGCCCGGTAAAAGTGCGGGTTCGTTTCGCAGGCTCGCTCGAGGTACTCGACGGCACGATCCAGGTTCTTGGCGCGCGTCTCGAGGATGCCCAGATTCGAGTAGGCCAGGCAGGCGGCGTATGGGTTAGCTTCTTCCAAGGCGAGTACCCGTTGTGCGGCCTCCCGGGCTTGATCCTCGTTGCCCGCTGCCAGGTGGCGATAGGTCTCGACATGCCAGGCCAGCGCAGTGAGCTCGTCGCGGGATTGCTTGTCTGGCATGGCCTCGATCTGGTCACGGGCCTTGGCCAGCGCCGCATCGGCCTGCTCGAAATCCTGCCGGTCACAATAGACTTGGGCGAGTGTGAGCAGTGGCTCCGGCTCATCTGGAGCGCGCTCCCGAGCGATCTGCAGCGCCCGCTCGGCCTCGTCCAACTCGTCCGCCAAAAAGTGCACCACCCCCTGGATGAGATAAGCATCGTGTCGGCTCTCATTCAAGGCACGGGCCCGCTCGGCAGCCGCCAGGGCTTGCTCTCTTTCGCGCATCCGCATATAGGTGCGGGCCAGGCCCAGGTGGGCGTCATAGTGTTCGGGTGCCAGAGCCACTGCGGCCTCGTACTCTTGCAGCGCCTCGTCCAAGCGTAACGCATCCAGGCTCTCGTTCGCCTCGGCCAGTATCTCGTCGACAGAGCCCCGGTCATCTGATTCCATGCAGACCTCCTATCCTCGTCAGAGTATAGCGGCATCGGCGATGGGCGACAAGCAATGGGAAGGGCAAAAAGGCGTAGCCACGGTAGTCGCGTCACTTGCCGCCACCGGCGCTTGATATATAGTGGTGCCTATGTGCATATTACCAACACCAGACCAAAGGATCGTACCATGACGCGTTTCACCCTTGGCGCCAACCTGTGCTTTGCTATCAACCGTTTCCCCGAGCCAGAGGTCTGGGCCCAGCTCGTGGGTGAGCAGATGGGCTTGCGCTCGGTGCAGGTGGTGTCGGACCTGCTCCATCCCTTTTGGCCAGAAGATATCCTTGCGCGGCAGACCGACGCGATCCGCAATGCGACGGCCCGCTATGATATAGACGTTCATAGCCTGATGACGGGCACCTTTTCGCGCACCAATCACCTCATGTTCCCCCTGGACGATCTGCGAGCGCTCTGGTTTGGCTTTTTCCAGCGCTTTATCGATCTGGGCGTGGCGTTGGGCGCGCAGACGGTGGGTAGCCACTTTGGCGCCCTGTCGATGCATGATGTGAGTCATGTCGAGCGCTATAACGAGCGGGTGGATGAAGCCGTGCGCCTGTGGCAGGAGCTGAGCTTTTATGCGCAGGACCAAGGGCTGTCGTACCTGTTCTTTGAGACGATGTCGGTGCCGCGCGAGCTGGGCTATACCATCTCGCAGGCACGTGCGCTGCTCGAGCGGGTCAACGAGCGCGTCGGTGTTCCCATCAAGTTGTGCCTCGATGTGGGTCACGCACCGCACCCCGTCGAGCGCGATCCATATCCCTGGCTGAAAACGCTCGGCGCAGATGCACCCCTGGTGCATCTGCAGCAGACAGAGGCAGACCACTCGCGCCACTGGCCCTTTACGCCCGAGTACAATGCGCAGGGTATCGTAGACCCCCGGCGGGTACTGGATACCATCAGCGCCACAGGCATCGATGATGTATGGCTCGGGTTCGAGATCCTGCATCGCGAGCGATACGAGGAGGAGGCCCGGGTGATCCCGGACAACGTCCAATCGGCGGCGTACTGGCGCCACTATCTGCCTGAGGATGGCGAATGGTCTGGCGCTGGACCCGCATAGCTGGCGCAGATGGCTGGTGCATAGCTGGTCCCTGACACAAAAGAAACGGGCTCTGCGATTTGTCGCAGAGCCCGTTGGCATATCTCGTTGATGAGGATCAGGGTAGGTGCTCTACAGCCCAGCCGACGCCCAGCTCTTTCAGGGTAGCCTCGGTGGGCGCTCCCGTCTCTGGGTCCCAGCCCATCATCGCATAGTAGGTATGCACGGCCTCTTTGAGCTCCTCGCGGTCGATGCCACCGTCGGCCAGAGCGCCGTTTCTGGTAGGCCCATAGGAGCGCTCGGGCAGGCGGTCATCCTCTGCCGTCAGGCCCTCGCGCATGTTGAACACTCGCGCCAGATTGAGCGCGCGTTCGCCCGCCTTGAAGAGCTCCACCGCAGAAACATCCCAGCCAGTAGATGCGTTCACCAGCTCGACACGCTCCTGGATGCTCCAGGGTACGAAATTGCACACCAGCAGGCAGTTCTGCAGGGCGCGATCGGTGGTGTGGTAGCGATGCAGACGCACCTTTTCGGCACCCAGGCTCTCGAGCGGCACTGGCTCCAGCAGACCCATGGCCCGCAGGGTGCCGTTGGCCAGAAAGCCGTCCTCATCCGGGTTCTCGAGGCCCGCGTCATGCAGCGAGTGCATGTGATCGGCGCCGGTGGGTGACACAGCATATCCGATGCCCAGCGCCCGCTTGAACCGGGGCTCGTGCATGGGAAGCGCCTGATTCTTGACGGCCATGGCATAGCGCCAGGCATCGCCGCCCAGTCTCTTGGCCATGTCCTCGGTGCCTTCGGCCAGCAGATCGCCGATGCCCTCGCGAAGAGCGATCTTGGGAATCAGATCCAACATCAGATCGGCGTCACCAAAGCTGAGCTCGACGCCGTCGGTGTCCTCGGTGGTGAGCAGGCCATCCTCAAAGGCCTCCATGGCCAGGCCAATATTGGTGCCGGCGCCGATGGAATCGATGCCGTAGGCATTGCAGAGCTGACTGCCCAGCGATACGGCCTCGATGTCTTCCACGCCGCAGCATGGCCCGATGGCTCCGACAGTCTCGTATTCGGGTCCACCATAGTCGGGATCGTTCGCGTACTTGCCCTCGGTCTTGACCTGCTTCTTGCAGCGCACGGCGCACGCCCAGCAGGCATCCATGCCGGTGCCGATCTTCTCTAAAAAGTCCATCGAGCTGAGGCGCAGAGCGGCATCCAGGTCAAAGTCACCATCCCGGAAATTACGGGTGGGCAGGTTGCCCGTGTGTACCATGCTGACCAGGTCGGCGCCGGTGCCGTACTTGTGCATATGCGCTGCCTTGGTGCCCTCGCGCACTCCATCGGACATGTAACGGCCCAGGGCGCGCACCTTGTCCGTATCAACTCCATTGACGTTCTGTGTGCCCCGCACCGCGATTGCCTTGAGGTTCTTGGAGCCCATCACGGCGCCCAGGCCAGCGCGACCCACAGCGTCATACAGACCGTGCATGATGTTTGCGTACTTGACGAGGTTCTCGCCGCCGGGGCCGATCATGGCGAGTTGAGCGCGCCTCTCGCCTACCTCGTCGCGGATCGCTTGTTGCGTCTCTTTGGTGGTCTTGCCCCAGATCGCTGACGCGTCGCGCAACTCGGCCTCGCCATCCTTGATCCAGAGATACATGGGCGACTCGGCGCGGCCCTCGATGATGATGGCATCCCATCCGGCGCGCTTGAGTTCGGCGCCGGTGTCACCGCCTACCTCCCCCACACCAAAGCCACCAGTCAGCGGTGATTTGGCGCCAATGGCGCTGCGGGATGCGCCCGAAATGGGCAATCCTGCCAGCAGGCCAGCGGTATAGACGAGGCGGTTCTCGGGCCCCAGGGGATCGGCGCCGCGCGGCACTTCGCGCAACAGCACGTCGGCGATCATGTTCCACCCGCCCAGATAGCGACGGTAATACGCGTCGTCGGGCTCCTCGACCGTGAGGGTTCCGAGGGTCAGATTGACGCGCAAGATCTTGTTATGTACGGCTCGGGTCATCATAGCCTCCTGACAATGCTAGTATTTCAGATGGGGCTATTGTACAAGCAAATGTACGATCAATACAACCCGGACACGAGTGTTTATACCCACGGTGCGACGATCTGCAGGTCGGGGACCGTTGCTCCATCCATCGTTTGCGACGCGCCTGTCTTGGATCGTATCAGATATCCTGACAGATCCCCATGCCATAGCACTGGCTCATGGAATGGTCCTGCCACTCGCCAGAATCGTTGACAGGCTAATCAAAGGTGCTATACTTGGCCCAGGTAAATCGGCCTATACCCCAAGGAGAAAGTGCCCATGCGTAGTCGACGTTGGATCGTCCTGGTAGCCATACTGGTGCTATCCATGGCTGTGACCGGATGCGGCCTCCTGCAAGGAGTCCAAGAGGTAACAGATGTAGTCAAGGAGGTCTCGGAACAGATCGAGACTCCCAAGGAGACATCGGCAGATCCGGTGGACGTTGATGCCGACGTCGACGAGGAGCCTGTGGCAGACGAGGGCGTAGCGAGCGATCCCGATGACAGCATCCTTGAGGATCTCGAGATTGTGGATGTGGATTCGCTGGATAGCTACCGTCAGCTCCTTATCTGGGCCTTTACCGAGGGGGAAGAAACCGAGGAGTGGGCGGTGACCACCGAGTATGCCCGCAATCCGCCTGCCCAGCGGACCCACTGGCGCGGTACCGACTGGCGAGGCGACATCTCCGGATGGGAGATGATCCAGATTGGTCCCGTCACCTACATGCGAGTGTCTGAAGAGGGCGAAGAAGAAGAGTGGATGAGCATGACTTCGGAGGACGCCGAGGACCCCGAGCAACAGCTCGATCTGTATGGGCTGGGTAGCGGCGAGCACTACCTGCGCTCCGGTTACTGCGAACAGGGGCCAGACAGAGAGTTTGAAGGCCATCCCGTCGTGCATATGGTGTGCAGCAAAGAAGCCTTGGGTGATGAGTTCACGTTCTGGCTGTTCGGAGGCCGATTGGCTGATGGCGGCGTAGAGATGTGGATCTCGACCGAGTACGAGGTCCAGGTCGGCAATATAACCTGGTGGGAAGGCGAGGATGAGGACGGGGTCTACCATAATTGGCGGACGGAGCAGAGGGTATGGGACATCAACGCTCCGTTCAATATCGAGACGCCCGAAGGCGCTCAAGCGCCCGGGCTGCCCGACGACGTGCCGCTCATTCCTGGAGCCCATGTGCTCACAGCCATGTCGGGCATGGCGAGTTTTGAAGTCGATGCGGACCTGGATGAGGTGCTGGATTTCTATCGCGAGCAGATGCCAGAGCACGGATGGACACTGCAGAGTGAGTTTGGCGAGATGTTCACCTATACCAAGAATGGGCGTGAGGCGACTCTTATATTTAGCGAGGTGAATGACAAGGTCAACGGTGTTGTCATGATCACCGAGTAGGAAGGTGCTCTGCGCCAGATGTCTGGAGAGGGTGTTGGGCGCCCGCCTGCACCCTCTTCTTTCTGTGCCGGCCAAGACAACGCACAGAGTTCGCTCCAGGAGGTTCCGGTGACAGTAACTCGGGCTTGCGCTTGCGGCAAGGCCATTCTGCTGGGCGAGCATGCCGTTGTGTACGGGCACCCAGCCATTGCGGTGCCCATCCCGGCACGGACGGCTGTCGTTGAGGTGTGGGATGCAGCGCCCGGCACGGGCATTGTGATCGTCGCGCATGACCTGAACAGGCGCTACCGAACGGGCTGTTTGCCCGTAGATCAAGATGGACGGTTCATGCTCGCGGCGGTAGGGGGCGTGCTGCAGGAGGTCTGTCCCGGGCGCGAATGCCCTGATCTGGAGGTAGGCGTCCGCTCGACCATTCCCATAGCCCGGGGGCTGGGCAGCGGGGCGGCTGTTTCGGCGGCCATAGCTCGTGGCATAGCGGCGCACCTGGGGATCACGATCCCACAAGACCAATTGTCCGACCTGGTGTTTGCCACCGAGTGCCTGTTGCATGGCACGCCCAGCGGGATCGACAATACGGTGGTGTGTTGCGAGACGGCTGTCTGGTTTCAGCGCGGCCAAGAGCCCGAGGCCATGACCGTGGACCGCCCCATGTTACTGGTGATCGGCGATACAGGCGTTCCTTCCCGTACCAGCGAATCGGTAGCCAGGGTGCGTCGCCGGTGGGAGAGTGAGCCAGCGGCCGTCGGGCCACTACTGGACGGTATTGGCGAGCTCGTGGCGCAGGGACGCTCCGCCATCGCGGAGGGCGATCTGCCCGCCCTGGGGCGCGCGATGGACCACAATCAGGAGCTGCTGCAGCAATTGGGCGTATCGAGCCCGGAACTGGACAGGCTGATTGGCGCTGCACGTGAGGCGGGCGCTCTAGGGGCCAAACTATCGGGTGGGGGAATGGGCGGCTGTATGGTTGGGCTGGTCGCACCGCATGGCGCGGATCGTATGGAGGCCGCGTTACGGGCGGCGGGCGCTCATGATACGATCGTATCGCAGGTCGAGCCGAGTGTGTGAGATGGTCCTGGCTTGGGCAGATGGCTGCGCGGATGGAGAGGTGTGATGCAAGACAAGGGACGCTCAATCATAATCGGTGGGGTCTTGATTCTGGTCGGCGTTTGGCTACTAGCACGTGCGCTCGGCGCTGAAATACCCGGATTGGCCACCTTATGGCCCGTGCTCCTGATCGCTGGAGCGTTCGCTTCGCTGGTCGGGGCTCTGAGAAGCGATCCTCGCGATGATGAAGGTGTATGGTTCGGCGTCTTTGGCACCCTGATCGGCGGGCTCTTTTTGTATATTACGGCAGGAGCCGGCGAGTGGGGTGACATGCGTGTTTTGTGGCCCTGGTTCGCATTTGCCGCTGGCCTGGCCTGGTTGGCGTCGTGGCTGGTGAACCCGCGCGAGGTGGCGGACCTGGTGCTGGGCCTGCTGGCGCTGGCCGGGGCCGGGATCGGCTACCTATACGTGCAGGATCGGCTGCCAGCCGATGTGTGGCAGCTCCTGGCCGAATGGTGGCCCCTGATTCTCGTCCTTGTCGGCCTCGTATATATCATACAGTACCTGCTACAGCGCCCACAAGATGTTGGTCGGGATTGACGCCAGCCGGGCGCTGCGCACGCCCCGCACCGGCACCGAGAACTATTCTCTCTACCTGATACGGGCGTTGGTCGCGCTGGACACGCCATATATGTGGCGGCTCTATGCTGACCGGCGTCCACCCGACGGTCTCATCGAGGGGAAGCGCGTCGAGTGGCGCGTGATGCCCTGGCCGCGTCTCTGGACCCACATGCGCCTGGCATGGGAGGTGACGCACAGGCCGCCTGACGTGCTCTTTGTGCCCGCCCACGTGACCCCGGTGATGCGTCGTTGCCCGACGGTAGTCACGGTGCACGATCTGGGCTATCTGTATCATGGCACGGCCCATCGTCCGCTCGATCGGGCCTATCTGCGGGCGAGTACCGAATGGAATGCCCGTGTGGCGCGGGCGGTGCTGGCCGACTCGTTGGCGACCCGTAACGATCTGGTGGCGCACACAGGCTGTGATCCGGCCAAGATCGTGGTGGCCTATCCCGCAGGGGCCGAGGGGCTTGCGCCGGTGACCGATGCCACACGCCTGGCCCAGGTGCAGGCCCGCTACGGCACGGGCGAGCGCTACTGGCTCTATCTGGGCACGCTACAGCCGCGCAAGAACCTGGAGAGTCTGATTGAGGCGTTCGCCCGGCTCAGCCTGGAGGGCACCTGGCCTGCCGATGTGCGTCTCGTGCTGGCAGGCAAGCCGGGCTGGTATCATGAGCGCATTGCGGCCTGCGCAGCCGCGTCCGGGATGTCTGAGCGTATCGTGTTTCCCGGCTATGTTGATCCTGACGATCTGGCGGCCCTGCTCAGCGGCGCTGTGGGGTTCGTGTTGCCGAGCTGGTACGAGGGCTTTGGCCTGCCGGTGCAAGAGGCTATGGCCTGTGGCACGCCCGTGATCTGCTCGAACGTATCGTCGCTGCCCGAGGTGGCCGGCGATGCGGCGCTCTTTTTCGGCCCGGGCGACACAGAGGCCCTGGCCGAGGCGATGGCGCAGCTCTGGAAGGAGCCCGCTCTGCGAGAGGAGCTGGCGCGGCGTGGTCCTGCTCAGGCGGCTCGCTTTACGTGGGAGCGGTGCGCCGAGACCGTATTGTCCGTTCTGGAATGCGTGGGCAAAAAGGGGTAGAATTGGCACAGTCCGTACAGATTCTGGGCGTGCGAGTGGATGATGTGACTATGGACGAGGCGCTGAACCACGCCCAGCAGATGGCGGCCCAAGGGGGCGCCCATCAGGTTGTTACCGTAAATCCCGAGTTTGTGATGCGGGCCCAGAGTGACCTTGTCTTTCGTCAGGTGCTGGACGAGGCCGATCTGGCGATACCCGATGGCCAGGGGCTCTTGTGGGCAGCGCGGGTGCTGGGCACGCCGCTGCGCGAGCGCGTGGCGGGTTCGGATATGGCCCCGGCCCTGGCGGAACTGAGTGCTCGAGAGGGCTATCGGCTGTACCTGCTGGGGGCTGCACCCGGCGTGGCCGAGAAAGCCGCAGATGTGCTGCAAAGTCGTTACCCAGGCGTCCAGATCGTCGGTACCTACGCTGGCTCGCCAGCTTTGGATGAGGAGGACGAGATCGTGGCGCGGATCGTTGCGGCGCAGCCCGACTTTTTGCTCGTGGCCTATGGGGCGCCGGCCCAGGACCTGTGGATTCATCGGAACCAGCCCAGGTTGCAGGTGCCGGTGGCCATGGGCATCGGCGGCACCCTGGACTTTGTGGCGGGTGTGCGCAAGCGGGCGCCTGCCTGGATGCGCCGTATCGGCCTGGAGTGGCTATATCGTTTGATGCAGGAGCCGTCGCGTTGGCGACGCATGCTGGCTCTGCCGCGTTTTGCAGTGCGCGTTGCCGAATTCAAGTTCATGGGTAGGAGGAACGCCTCATGAGACACTGTCGCAGGCTATGGCTTGTCCTGGTATTGGCTGTGCTGCTGGGACTCGCAGGTGGCGTTCTGGTTGGCGCCCAGGGCGACCCCGTTACCCTGGATCGCATCGACAACTATGTGGTCGTGCTCAGCGATGGCCGTCTGGATGTGCGCTACACGTTGACCTTTACCGAGCTAGAGAGCGGGCGGGATCGGATTCGGGAGCTGGGGCGTTTCCCACAGCCGCACACCATCGTCTCTGCCACCGGCAGCGGCCCCGATGGCCCCTTTGACGTCGAGTTGCGGGGGGGACCCCAGCTCTATGAGGTGCGCTTTGGCGCCAACACCCGGCGCAACGCCCAGTATCAGATCACCGTGCGTTTCACCGTGGATCGCTCCGTGTTCGACGAGACCACCATCAACGACGAGCCCTATCGCGCCATCGGCTGGGCGCCCTTTGAGTGGGGGCTGCCCATCGTCTATCAAGAGATCAACTATATCCTGCCCATCGAGTTGCCAGAGGGGATCACCGAGGCCGAGCAGATCACGGACGAGATCGTGAACGAGGCCGGCATCGTGGTGAACAACGCCGACGCGTTCGACCGCTGGGTCTATTTTGCGACGCCAGACGAGCCTGCGGGCGTGTATTTTCTCTCCATCCTGGTGGGCCAACACAATATGAGGCCCAATGCCTCGATGGTGCCCCAGTTCTTTGTGCCGGGCGAGGCGGTGCCCGTCACACGCGAGACGCCCATTCCGCTCGATCCGGTAGAGCCGGTGCCCACGCCCGAGCCCGAGCCGCTGGGGTTTGCCGGCACCATCGGCGCGCTGTTCAATGAGGTCACCTGCTGCACGGGGATCTTTGTCAGCCTGGGTGTGATCGGCTTGATCGTGTGGGGCTTTCGCAGCGGCAAGCCCAAGCCGACCTACATGCCGCCCGAGATCGAGGTCGAGACGTTCCAGACAGAGAACGTGGTGCCTGATCTGAACGCCATCGAGGCCGCGTTCTATATGGGGAACTCGACCAAGACGATTGCCCTCATCGTGCTGGCTCTGGAGCAAAAGGGCGTGGTGCATATCGTCAACCGCCATCCGCTCCAGCTAGAGATCCTGAAAAAGACCCCCAAGGAGACCGAGGGCCTGACGCTCTACGAAAAGGCGCTGCTGGCGGCGGTTCTCCCGGACGGCACCATCGACAAGGAGCAGATCCCGACGGTGTTGCAGGCCGTGGCCGACGTGCTCCAGCCCAAGATGTGGAACGCCGACCCCGAGGCCACCCGCGAGACCTATCGCCGCCGCATCGATTCGGCCTGGGACGAGTACGACCGTGACATGCGTCAGGGCAGGCCGGTGCACATGCCCAGCTATATGCCCTGGATCATCCTGAGCAACCGTACCTATGGTCCCGCGTCAACCCGGCCGCGCACGGCATCTGCAGGTGGGCCTGGTGGCTCTGTAGCTGGTAGCCCTGTCGAGCGTACGCCTGGCCGGCTGTTCCAGGGCGCGGACTCGGCGGTGCGACCGGTCGAGGCCATGGCCGCCGACCTGACCCGCAGCGTCGAAGAGGTGATGGGCCGCACGGTGGACCGCATCGAGCAGGGCGTGGGGCGCGTTTTTGGCGAGGGCGCGGGTGCCGCAGGCCACAGTGCCTGCCATAGCGCCTGCCACAGTGCCTGTGTCCATGATGCCTGCCATTCGGCCTGCGTACATAGCGCCTGTCATAGCGCCTGCCACTCGGCCTGCGTGCATAGCGCCTGCCACAGCGCCTGCCACTCGGCCTGCGTGAGTCGCTTTTAGGGAGTTACCAATGAGCCACGGCTCACAATCAGAAATAGGGGCGGTCGTCGCCCCGCAGATGGCGCATTGCGCCTCGGTCATGGAGAGCGCATGATGGCCGATCAGACACCGTGTCACAACGGGAACGGTGCGTCGTCTGGCGTGCCTGATCTGCAGGCCTTTGCGGAGCAACTGATCGGGACGACGCGCGAGCGGATCTATATCCGGCCCGAGGATGGCTTGCTGATCCTACGGCCCAACCAGTTGCACTATTTGAACGAAACGGCTGTATTCATGCTCGACAGGCTGTACGGGCAGCCCGATGGCCCCGACGTTGAGGATGTGGTGAGCCAGGTGAGTGAGCGGTACAGTGTGGACCGGGGGCGGGTGCGCCAGGACCTGGTGAGCCTGCTGCAGGGGCTGTCGAGCTTGCTCAACGACCAGATGATGGGCATCCCGGGGGTCAAGATCACGCCCTTTGGCTCCCACAAGCGCACCCTGCCGGTGCTATCCGAGATCGCCATCACCTATCGCTGCAACAACCGTTGTACCTTTTGCTACGCTAGCTCGCCTGACCGGGGAGACGATCTGCCCGAGATGACCACCGACGAGGTCAAGGTCGTCATCGATCGTATCGGCGACGAGGCCCACTGCCCGACGGTGTCGTTCACGGGGGGAGAGCCCACGCTGCGGCCCGACCTAGCCGAACTGATCGCCTATGCGAGGGCTCAAGAGATGCGGGTGAACCTGATCACCAATGGCGTCCTGTGCAGCGATCGTGACTATGTACGGCGGCTGGCCGACGCGGAACTGGACTCGGCCCAGGTGAGCATCGAGGGGGGCTCGGCGGCGGTGCACGACGCGATCACCCAGCACCCCGGCTCCTGGGAGCGGGCGGTCCAGGCCGTCCGCAACCTGCGTGAGGCGGGCGTGCACACCCATACCAATACCACCCTGTGCGGCGGCAACCGTGCCCATCTCGACGAGCTGGTGGACTATTTGGCCGAGGGCCTGGGCTCGGAGTATTTCTCGATGAACATGGTTATCCGGACGGGCACGGCGTTGGACCACGACGAGGACGATATACGCTACGATCAGGTGGGGCCCATCATCCTCGCCGTGCAAGAGCGCAGCGAGGTCAAAGGCATTCATTTCGTATGGTACTCGCCCGTGCCATACTGCCTGTTCAACCCGGTGCAGGCTGGCCTGGGCGGCAAGTCGTGCGCCTGTGTGGACGGCCTCATCTCGGTGAACCCGGCCGGTGAGCTGCTGCCCTGCTCAAGTTTCGAGCGCGGCATCGGCGACCTGCTGCATCAGCCTTTCGAGCAGGTCTGGCACAGCCGCGCGGCGCGCTACTGGCGCAACAAAGAGTTTCTTCCGCCAGTGTGCGAGTCTTGTGACATCCGGCAGATCTGCTGCGGCGCCTGCCCGCTGTATTGGGACCAGCGCCGGGGCTTTGACGAGTTAGAAGGGGTCGCGCCGGGTGGGTCGGTGCTGGCGAGTATGGCCTGGCGGGCCAAAAAGGCGCTTTTTTCGCGGACCTGGGGGGTTGGCCTCGGGCCCGGACGACAAGGGGGATAGCACATGGCCACAGTCTCGGCAAAACAGCGCGTGTATACCATGAACTTGGCCCAGTTCGATCGCTACCTGCGCGACAAGTCAGGCGAGCTCACGTCATGTGTGAACGTGATCGATGACATTCACACCCAATTCGAGACCCTGTTCCGGCGCGAGTTGGAGATCTGGCAGGAGCTGTTTGCCGAGTGCTATCCAGAGCTGTCTCTGCAACGCGAGGAGATGCCCGATGCGCTGCAGGTCTATCTGGATCGCATCGAGGCCGAGGAGCTGGCGCGCCTGCAGGAAGAGATCGCCGATCTGGAGAAGCAGCTCGAGGAGCTGCGCTACCAGATGGATACCAACATGGTCCGGGCTCAGGCGGCGACCAGGGCCCTACAGGAGGCTAACCCCGATCTGAATCGCCGTGAGGAACAGCTCCAGGCCACTATCGTACAGCTTCAGGACGAGTATGCTCAGGCGTACGAAGAGTTGGAGGAGCTGCAGGGCCCTTCGATGAGCTGGCTGACCAACGCCGGGGCGATTCGCAGGGCCAAGCGCAAGCAACGAGATCTCAAGCGCAAGCAGGCCGAGGCCCTGGAGGAATTGCGCGCCGTGCGCCAAGAGTGGCTGACTATGGTGCAGGAGACCAGTGAAAAGCAGGGGCAGCTACGGGGATCCTGGCAACGGGCTGGGATCACCAGCGCCGAGTTGCAGGCGCGCTATGATCATCTGGTCAACAACCTGGAGGACCTGGCCCGGCAGGATGGTATGCAGCGTGCTCTGCTAGAGATCACCGAGAGTTATCCGGTGGAGGGGGAGCTGGGCGAACAGCTGGCCAAGGTCGCCCGGCACAATGCCATCCGCAACAGCTATGAGGCAGGCCTGGGGGCCTCTTCCGAGACGCTGGGCCTGCTGCGTGGCATTGGTACAGGCCTTGAAAAGTTTAGCCAGAGCGTGAGCAA
>SLPC01000003.1 GCA_007132185.1 Anaerolineae bacterium
CGCCAGGCCGCCCTTGCTCTGATTGGCATCAGCGCCATGCGTGTCGTGACGGCCATACTCAATGACTTGGGCAACTGGACACCGCTGGCTGCCGGGATCATAGCCGGCCAGTTTCTCGTCCTACTACTGATTGGCAGTCTGTTGCTCGCCTTTTTCTGGTGGCTGCGCAGCGAACAGCACACGCGGCGCCTGGCCGAGGGATACACCGCCAGGCTGCGCATGGTCAATGATCTGCTCCTTTATCTGAATGAGCCCGGTGTCGCCTTGGACAAGACCATGCGCACGCTCCTGGAGGCAGCACGCGATGTGCTTGGAGCTGAGGTTTCGGTGGCAGCCGTATACGACGCCCAGAACGATAGCTGGGAGATCGTCGCCAAGGATGGGGACATGCTCGAGCGCCTGCAGGATGAGGATGTGGACCATTGGGGGCATAGGCTGAATCAGCAGGATCACCTGACCATCGGGCCCGTCTATGATGGCAGGCCTCTTTCAGGGGCCTGGCCCGAGGTTGGCTTGGGCATGTTGGCGGGCATACGGGTACATCGGCTCGCCAACGCCGCACAGGGGGCCCTGATCATCGGTCGGCGGGAGCGGCCACTGGACGAGACCGAGTGGCTCCTGTTGCGGGCGCTGGGGCGCGAGGCAGAGCTGGCAGCGCGCAACGCGCACGATATCGAGTTGCGCGAGTCCTTTCTGTCCGCCCTGGCCCATGAACTGTATACGCCTCTGACGGTGCTCAAGTCGATGCTGCCAAACTTGCCCAACTGGACCCAGATCTCGAGCGCCAACCAAAAGGCGATCATTGAGATGTCCGAGCAGAATCTGGCTCGTCTGGAGTTGCTCACCGGCGAGTTTCTAGACATTGTCCGGTTCGAGTCGGGTCAGGTCAAACTGCATCTGCAACCCCTGTCATTGGCAGAGCGTCTGCAGCATGTCCAGGAACGGCTCGAGCCATTGTTCGCCAGCAAGCAGCAAGAGTTGGCCATCGATCTGTCTGCGACCGCTCCCATCGTCCATGCCGATCGGCGCTGTGTGGATCGTGTACTCTCGAACCTTTTGCACAACGCCCACAAGTTTGCGCCGGCAGGAGGCAGGATCCAGCTACTGTGGCAACTGGATGGGCAGTGGCTGCGCGTCTGTGTAGAAGATAACGGCCCGGGTGTCTCCGGCTCAGTAAGGGAGCACCTCTTTGAGGAGTTCTATGCCGGTCCGAGCGCATTGAAATCGGCAGGGATGGGCCTGGGCCTGTATATCTCCCGCAAGCTTATCACGCTGCATAACGGCCATATCTGGCACGAGGACCGCCCCGGGGGTGGCAGCCGCTTTTGGTTCACCCTGCCCATAATGACCGAGTCAGAAATGAGGACAAGTGACCAAGATCTTGATCATAGATGATGAACCCGATGTGACGCGCGCCGTCTCCTTGACCATCGAGCTACAGGAGCCCACTTGGCAGGTGGTGGTGTCGCATCAAGGCGAGGAAGGTCTCATGCTTGTCGAAGAGTCCGCCCCCGACGCCATCCTGCTCGACCTGCAGATGCCCGATCTGCATGGGTTCGAGGTCCTGGAGCGCATCCGGCTCTTTAGCGATGTGCCGCTCATCATTCTGACGGTGCGAGACGATGAGCTGGACAAGGTACGCGGCCTACAGTTGGGCGCCGACGACTATATCGTCAAACCGTTTGGGCATCTCGAGCTGGTCGCTCGCCTGAGGGCGATCCTGCGACGGACCGAACGTATTGCAAGAACGGGGACGCCTTTTCTACTAGGAGATCTAGAGATCGTCTGGGAGGAGCGTCGTGTACTCCTCGATGGCAAGCCAATACGCCTGACCGCCACCGAGTTTCGGTTACTCGAGGTTCTGGCGCACAACGCGGGTCGCGTAATCGCAAATGAGACGCTGCTTGGGCGCGTCTGGGGCTCTCACGGGACGAGCGAAACCGACTATCTCAAGACCTATATCTATCGTCTGCGCTCGAAACTGGAGGATGATCCTTCGGATCCTCAGTATATCTTTACCGAGTGGGGCGTGGGATACTATATGCCCCAGCCCACCAAAGGGGACCAAAGGACAGCATCGCCCCGATCAGAGTCCTGACCGGGGCGATGCATGTGACTTTGGTAGCGGGGGACGCCCTATGGCGCCGGTGTCTCTGCGCTGCCTATCGTCAGGGCCGACCAGGCGCCCAGCACTACAATGATGATGCCCACGATGATGTCGTTCCATAGCGCCGTTGCCAGCTCGCTGTAGGCGAGCACGAACGGGGCAACGATGAGCCAGATGCCTGCTACGACAGAGAGCCACATGAGCACTCGAGATGTGTCGGCGTTCTCTGTAATAGCGGCCCAGGCCCCTAGTATGACTACGACAACACCAACGATGATGGCGTTCCACATGGCGTCGTTGTCTGCAGGGTGTTCCAGCACAAAGGCCGCGATCACCATCCACAGTCCTGCCAGAGCAACCAGCCAGCTCAGTATTTTGTATCGATTCATTGTCAGACCTCCCTTTCATGTACTCGGAACGACGTACGCCGTTCTCACTCTCTTATGATAGCAAGACTCTCTGAAAGGCTGCCTGAACAATGGTGAACAAAGGGTAAAAGCGGCTCGTGTTGCTCCGAGACGCGCGGTAGGCGTACAGGGCAGTCCCGCTGCCGGGGGATGGCCGGGCTGTGCAAGGGGAGGGGGAAGCCAGGCGGATCGGCACAGGCGCGCATCGCTCCATGCCGGGGAGCCGGTGCGCGCCTATCAGGGATCAGGGGGCGTCCGTCACTGTCCCAGGGATCCTGAGCTCAAGGCGGAACGGGCCATAGTTACTCGTAGAGAGCGGCTCCAGCTCCACCGCACCGGCACCTGATTCCCCTTCCGTCGAATTGGGGCTGACCCGCGCCTCCTCCACGACCTCGATGCCATTGACGTTGAGCAACAGCTCGAACTCGCGTTCCGCTAGCGGATCGGCCAGTGGCGTGGCATCAAACGCCAACACCCAGGTGACCTTGCCGAGCTCGACATGGCCGGCGCCATCTATCCAGGGAAACAACAGCCCCTGACCATCGTAAAGCTCCGCTCCCGAGTGCGCCAGGCTCATGCCTTGAGGGCCTGTAACACTGGTCTCGATCAGGATCCGTTCCTGATCGAGATAGATCTGTTCCACAGTCACGGTGACACCGTCAATGGTCTGACTCGAGTCCACAGAATGCCCCAGGCTCGCCGCATCCGGGTTCCAGCTCGGGTTGATGAGATAGACGTCGACAAAGAGCGGCGAAGCGGCATAGGCCGCCGTCGTTAATAGCACCGCCAACAGGGCCACCACAGCGGCCCATCCCAAGCGCGATGCGGGCATCCAGCGCGCCCGACGCGACCGGCGCGGCGCACGGCGTTCGATCCCTGGCCACAGATCGACGGGGCCGACCGCCTCATGGGCCATCTCGCTCAGGTTCTGCGCAATCTTGTTCATGATCCCTCTCCTTGTTTGCGGGGAGCCTACCAGATGATGGTGCCTGCGCAATCGGACAGTATCTGCCGTAGGCGCTGGCGCGCATCATACAAGCGCCGTTTCACCGTGCCGCGGGGGCACCCCAAGAGATCTGCCATCTGCGCCTCGCTCAGGCCAAGATAGTAGCGATACACCACCGCGGCTCGTTGCTTGGGCGACAGCATGGCCAGGGCCTGGCGAAGCGCCGCGTGGCTCTCGGCCGTCAGCAGCGTCGCCTCTATCGATGGCGACAGGTCCGGGAGCGACGTCTCGGCCGCCTCGCCCACTAGAGGCAAGAGGCGTTTGCGCTTGCGCAGCGCCATCAGCGTCTCGTTGGCCACGATGCGCAAGAACCACGGCGCAAAAGGCCTCCCCAGCTCGAACTGCTCGCTGCGGCGATAGACCCGCAAAAAAGCCTCCTGCGCCGCGTCCTGCGCCATCTCCACGTCGAGGCAGATCAGGTACGCGGCGTGAACGGCCCGCTCCTGGTAACGTTGGACAAGCACCTCGAGGCCCGCGATGTCGCCCTCTCGCAACAAGCGGATCGCCTGGCTGTCATCCATGTTCACCTCCTTTCGTCTCAGCCTCCCGTAACCGGGCTCTATCTATACTATGCCCATGAGACGAAAAGGTTCGGGTCAACCGTGCAGGATCTGAATCTGGCTCGTGCTGGCAGGGATGTGGGGGCATAGGAGTGCCGGCACCCCTATCGCAAGCCGAGATGCTCGCCGATCATACGGAGTTCGTGCATCAACACAAAACTGAGTAGAGTCCGCAAGCCGATCAAGGCAGCCAGACGCAGCAGATCGTTCCAGGTGGGGCTCAGTGCAGTGCGAAGAATTTCGGCGCCGACCATAAACTCGAGCGCCAGTAACAGGCTCTGGCCAAGGCGCAGACGAATGAATGGCATATCCTGCGTAGTCACCGGTCGGAAGAGGATCAGGAGATATTGTAGGAGAGCACGAAGAACGGCCATACTGGCCACCAGAGCGCTACAGATTTCCAATAGCAGGACCAGAAAAGAGATGATGGCTTGGGTCCATACGGCCACAAGAAACCTCCTGATCACCTTGCCCGAGCCTGCATTGCCCTGATGGCCGCCGCGCCATTCGCTCTTGTCCAGAGCCAACCCATGCCAGGATCGGCTCTGGACGATAGCGCTACAGCAGAGCGGACAGGGTCCTGGCGTTCCTCCGCCGCACCTCGGCCGCGCGGCGCA
>SLPC01000201.1 GCA_007132185.1 Anaerolineae bacterium
ATAGCTGAGGTCGTACGGGGGATATAGCAAAGCGGATGCCGGCCATCATCAGTAACAGGACGGCGCATCTGACCAGTAAACGGACACCCCTCTGCCGAAGTGTGACATATATGACCCCTGCCGTTGCCAGCCCCATCGCGACCTTGAACAGCACGAGTCCCTGCGAGCCTCCGGCCCGATAGGCCAGCGCAAAGGACACCTCGGCCAGCCACTCGTGGTTGATCCAGGTGCCCGGCTCGGACAGGTACGAGTAGGGATCCGTGCGAATGATGGTACGCGCCTCGAGCATATCGAGGCCGTAGCGCACATGCCCCCACAGGTCGGGGTCTGCGATGGTGGGCACAAGTATGGCGAGCAGGGCGACAAACGTAAAGAGGAGCAGGGCAGCGGTTAGCAGATGAGTGCGGTGTGGTCGCATGCGCATATGCCTCCTTGGAAAGCTCTCTCAGCGCCGGTGCACTCTAGCATATGTGGGGTAGCGTGGCAAGCAGGGGGGCGGCCCTCACCCCGCCGCCGGGGCGTCGGCGACCCTCTCCCACTCGTGGGAGAGGGTTACGGAACCGTAGGTTTCGTCAGCGTACGCGGGACCCGGGGAGCGTGGCGCGGCCCACGGCGTGGCGCGGCCCACGGCGCGGCGCCATTGGTGGCGGCCAGCCAGCCCCGCTATAATGAGTTCTCATGTGAAAGGAGGGTCGTTGTGCCGTTGTCTGCGATGCAGGCCGAGGTCTTGGAGACGCTGCCCCGCTGGGCGGTGGCGGTGGGTATCACCGCCGGTGTGTGGTTCGTGCTGCTGGGGATGCGGCGCGTGGTCGCCGCCCGCCTCGAGGCGCGCTCCAAAGCCCCGGGGGAGCACCGGGTGGCGCCCATCTCGCTGGGGGTGGTGCGGGCCACATCGCCCACGATCCTGTTCCTCTTGTCGGTATATGCCGGGCTGCAGGTGCTGGTCCTGCCCGAAATGGTAACCGAGTGGCTGGGAAGGGCGGCGTTCCTTTTGCTCTTGCTGCAGCTCGGTCTGTGGGGCAGCGCGCTGATCACGTCTTGGATCAATGACTATGAGATGACGCACCTGGAGCGCGACGCCGCCGCGGTCACCACCATGCGGGCGGGCAGCTTTGTGCTGCGGATCATGCTCATCGGGCTGCTGGTGATCCTGGCGCTGGACAATGTGCCGGGAATCGAGGTCACGACGCTCCTGGCCAGCCTGGGGATCGGCGGCATCGCGGTGGCGCTGGCCCTGCAGAACATCCTCTCGGACCTGTTCGCGTCGCTGTCCATCGCGCTGGACAAGCCGGTGGTGATCGGCGACTTTGTCATGTTTGGCGACTCGATGGGGGTGGTGCAGCATATCGGCCTCAAGACAACGCGCCTGCAGAGCCTGCATGGTGAGCAGATCGTGATCGGCAACAACGATCTGCTCAACCGCGTCATCCTCAACTATAGCCGGGTGCAAGAGTGGCGCACCGCCTTTCGGATCGGCGTTACGTACGAGACGCCCCACGCAAAGCTGGCCCGCATCCCGGCCATGCTGCAAGAGATCGTCGAGGCCGAGGACAATGTGCGCTTTGATCGCGCCCACTTTTTGGAATATGGCGAGTTCTCTCTGCGCTACGAGCTGGTCTATTTCGTCACGGTGCCCAACTTTCGTCTCAGTCTGGACACCCGACAGGCCATCAACCTGGCCATCTATGCGCGCTTTCAAGAGGAGGGCATCGCCTTTGCCTATCCCACGCGCAAGCTGCTGGTGGAGGAGCTGGGCAGGGACGGTGGAGCGCGGCTCTGACCGGTTCCGCAACCGATGCTGGCCGGCTCGCCCGCCTGCGGTGTCCACTTGGCATGCCCAAACCCCTATGCTAGAATGCGTCCCGTCGGAATCGGCCCGTGGGCGCCAAGATGCCTGCAATCTGCCCACCATATACACATCAGTGTGTGAAAGGAGCCTCGGAGCTTGATGACGGACCAACGCAACGAACGGACGCCCGCTTTCCTCCAGAGTCGCTCGGGACAGTACCTCTTGCTTGGCATTGCAGCGGCTCTGCTCATCCTCTCCCTCTGGCTGCCCCCCTTCTCACTCGGGAATCGCCTCTTTCACTGGGATGTGCCTCTCGTCCGCTCGGATGAGGGCGGCACCGTTGCGCATCCGGTGGGGGCATACCTGGTTGTGTCGCCTGAGGATATGGAAGGCGACGCCCGCATCCGCATCGAGGCTCTGAATGGGGCCGGTGTTCCCGGCGTGATGGCCAGCGAGTCGCTGGCTGCCCTGATGCCTGATGGCCTGTTGGCCAACGTCCGGCCCGATAGCGACGTGGCAAGAGCTTTGCAGGCCGTCCCCACGGAGGCCAC
Organism: Anaerolineae bacterium; assembly: GCA_007132185.1. Lineage (GTDB taxonomy): Bacteria > Chloroflexota > Anaerolineae > UBA1429 > UBA1429 > UBA1429. The sequence continues at coordinate 2,341 of SLPC01000201.1, forward strand.
CCTCTATAGCCCCGTCTTTCAGATCTCGGTCTATTCCCAGAGCCCTAGCAGGGGTCGGATCTCTTTGCCCGTACCCAACGAGCTGGAGAATCTAGGGCGCGCTGATCTGTACGTCTGGGACGGCGACGCCTGGCATTGGACCCCGTCGCAGCCAACCGACGATGGCCTCTCCATGGTGGCCAACGTGCAGCCGCTGCCGCAGATTGTGGCGGTGGCTTCTGCCAACGATAGAAGCCCTTCCGTCGCCATGACTGTCGGCACGGCACTGACGTCGGAGCTGTCGCCTGAGAATGCCACTGATGTCGTCGCTGTGTCTGGCGTCATTGTGGAAGAGGGCGGCACGCTGAGTGGCCGAGTGCCCCGACGCGCCGACCTGGCGCTGCCTGCGGGCACCCAGCCCCTGGTCAGCATCAGCAACCGCCTTGGCGAGCACACCTATTCGTTGGATGGCCTGCTGGCGGACGCCGACGCGCGCGCGCGCCATGTGCAGCAGATCGCGACCCTCGTCGAGGGGAGCGATTATGCCGGCGCCGAGTTGGCGTACACCGGCGTCTCGGCCAGCATGCAGGCCGAATTGACCGCCCTGGTGGAAGAGCTGGCCACGACGCTGCACGAGACGGGCCGCATCGTTGCGGTGCGTGTAGAGACGCCCCATCGTGAGGCTGCCGGCTGGGACACGGGTGCCTACGATTGGCGCGGCCTGGGACAGATCGCCGACCTGGTGCGCATCCCGGCTGCGGTGGACCCGGCGGCCTATGCCCCCGGCGCCGACATGGATCGCCTGCTGACCTGGGCCACCGGCGAGATCAGCCGCGCCAAGCTACAGCTCGCCCTGTCCACCTACTGCAACGAGGTCGCGCAGGGACAGATCGAGCCTGTCAGCTATGAGCAGGCGCTCGCTCTGCTGGCCAGGGGGGTCGCCGTCGAGAACCCTGGCGCCTTGATCATGCCCGGCGAGATGCTGCGCTTTGGCCGCAACGAGGCGGGCGATGCTATCGTGCAGGTGGATGCCGATTCGCAGGTGAGCTGGTTCCGCTATACCGATGACCAGGGCCAGGAGCGGACCGTGTGGCTCGAGAATGGCCGCAGCGTAGCGCACAAGCTGAGCTATGTGACCACGTATGCCCTGGGCGGTGTTGCTTTGGAGGACGCCCTGGCGCCGGAGAACGATCGTGCCATTGCCGGGTTGGTCCGCACCTTTCAGGAGGAGCTGATCCCCGTCGAGCCCGCCTATGCCATGTTGTGGCGTGTCGAGACAGAGGACGGCACCGTGATCCGCGAGGCTGTCACATCGGTAGAGGACCCAGGCTTTGCCTGGATTGCGCCCGAGAGGCCCGGCCAGTATTCCGTCAAGGCGGCCATCTCGGATGATGGCGGCGAGACGGAGCGCGGCCTGGTGACCCAGGTCGAGGTGCAGGTTCCATCGCCGACCCCGACCAATACGCCGACGCCCGAGCCTACGGCAACGCCGACGCCCGAGCCTACGGCAACACCGACGCCTGCGCCGACGGATACGCCAGCCCCTCCGACGGGTGATGATCCGGCGCCTCCGCCACCGCCTGAGCCCGCACCGCCGCCACCGCCTGCCCCGCGCAGTACCGCCGGCTTTGGCTATGGCATCCAGGCCCACATCTTTGGTAACGATGCCCAGATCTATGGCCTGATCAACGGCATGGGATTCAACTGGGTCAAGCAGCAGGTCGAGTGGAAGCTGATCGAGCCCCATCAAAAGGGCCAGTATAACTGGGGCGATATCGACCGCATCGTCGATGGCGCGCGTGCCTCAGGGCTGAACGTTCTGCTCAGCGTGGTCAAGGCGCCCGCCTGGGCGCGAGGGCCGGGAGCCGATCTGTCCGTTGAGGGCCCGCCCGCAAACAATCAGGACTTTGCCGATTTCCTGGGGGCGATGGCGGCGCGCTACAGAGGGCGCGTGCAGGCCTATGAGGTATGGAACGAGCAGAACCTGCACTATGAGTGGGGCAACGAGCCCATCAACGCCGGTCGCTATGTGGACATGCTGCGGCGCAGTTATGGCGCCATCAAGGCGGCCGACCCCAATGCCATCGTCGTTAGCGGTGCGCCCACGCCCACCGGCGTGAATGATGGACGCATCGCCATCGATGACCGCCTGTACCTCGAGCAGATGTACCAGGCTGGGCTGGCCCGCTACTGCGATGCCATTGGCGCGCACCCGAGCGGGTACAACAACCCGCCCGATGCAGACTGGCGCACCTGGAGCGATCCGGCGGCCCCCACGTTCAAGGGACATCCCAGCTTTTTCTTCCGGGGGACCATGGAAGGCTATCGTAACATCATGGTCAAGTACGGCGATAGCGCCAAGCGAATCTGGCCCACCGAGTTTGGCTGGTCGACCTTTGACGCCCTGGGCACCTCTGCGCCGGCAGGCTATGAATATGCGAACCATAATACCGAGGCCAAGCAGGCTCAATACCTGGTGCGCTCCATCGAGATGATGCGCAACTGGGGTTGGGTGGGGCCCGTGTTCGTGTGGAACCTGAACTTTGGCCCGGCATCCGGAGCCCACGATGAAAAGGCTGGGTTCGGCGTCCTGCGGCCCGACTGGAGTCCGCGGCCTGCCTACCATGCGTTGCGGGATATGCCCAAGCGCTAGGTGCGGGATCTGGATCTATGTCAGCGACGCAGACGCGGACGGGCAAGCACAACACGCCCGTTGGCGCTGCGTCGCTGTTGCGTATACTACAATTGGACATGCCGCGGAGAGTCTATCCGTACAGATATACGGTAATCGAGGAACCCAATGAGCAAGCAGAGCAAACATTCCCCTCGCAAGCTATTCCTAATGACTGCGCTGGCGACCCTGGTGCTGGCCGTCGCTCTGGCCGCGGTCGGGTGCACCATGCCTCTGCCGGTGACCCCCGAGGCCCCCGAGGTGACCGTCAGGACCCCGCAGCCAACCTTCACGCCAGATGTAGAGCCCGATCCGGCGGTGCCTCCGATGGAGGTAACGCCGACGCCCCCAATGGAGGTAACGCCGACGCCTGATGACCCGGAGGTCACGCCCACTCCGACTCTTCCGAGGGAACGACCGGAGCGCATGGACTCGCCCGAGTACGGCATGCAGGCCTTTCTCTGGTGGCGCCCCGAGGTAGCCAGCCGTGACGTGCAGGTCATCCGGGATGCCGGGTTTGGGTGGGTCAAGGTAAACTTTGGGTGGCGCGAGATCGAACCGGCCAAGGGCGATTTCGACTGGTCGCGGCCCGACCATGTCGTCGAGATGGCCACTGACGAGGGGCTGGACCTGCTGGTGCGCATCGACTTTCAGCCGCGCTGGGCCGGTGGCAACTACCCTGTGAATGGGCCGCCCGACGATCTGCAGGACCTGGCGGATTTCCTATACGCGCTGGCCAGCCGCTATGAGGGGCAGATTCGCGCCTATCAGGTGTGGAATGAGCCCAACCTGGCCCGCGAGTGGGGCGGTGAGGTGCCGAACCCGGGCGACTATGTCGAGTTGCTGGGGATCAGCTATGAGGCCATCAAGCGCGCCGATCCGGGGGCGATGGTGATCAGCGCGGGTATGTCGCCCACCGGTACGTGGAGCGACGAGGCCCGTCCTGATGATTGGTTCGTCGAGAGTATGTATATCGCCATGGGTGGCAGCAGCGAGGGCTACTTTGACGTGCTTGGCGCGCATGGAGCCGGCTTTGCCAGCCCTCCAGAGGCCGATCCTTCCGAGGTAGCGGCCGATCCCGCGATGGGCGGCCACCGCTCCATGGCGTTTCGACGCGTCGAGGACCTGCGCGAGATCATGGTCGAATATGGGGATGCCGACAAGCAAATCGCTCTGCTCGAGTTTGGCTGGACCAGCGATCCCCGGCCCGAGTCTCCCTATCATTGGCATGCTGTTAGTGAAGAGACCAAGGCCGACTATATGGTCAGGGCGTACCAGTACGCAGAAGAGAACTGGTCGCCCTGGATCGGGGTGATGAACCTGATCTATGTGGCCAATCCCGATTGGACACCCGAGGACGAGCAGTACTGGTGGGCCATCACCGAGCCCAGCTATCCCGAGTTCCAGCCCCGGCCTGCCTATCTTGCGCTCAAAGAGATGCCCAAGTAGACAGGCGGGGTATGGTGCGGTGTCTGACAGATGGGCGTTCCCTCTAGGAGGGGACGCCCGTTTGCATCGCATACTCGGGGACGTGTTGGCCGTTGCCCGAGATGATGGCCATGGCCTGCTCGCGATAGGCATCCATAATGAACGAGATGCCGCTGATCTCGGCGGCTTCCCGGGTCAGCGCGGCCACGTCATGGCGTGAGAGGGTGTTCAGCCGATAGTTGCGGCTGCCGGCCATCAGTTGCTGCAGCCCGACCTGGAGCTTGTCCACGTAGGTGTACCAGCCGATGGCGCCCAGCGGCAGCTCGTCGATCTCGGAGCCAAAGCGGTCCTTGAGCGTCTCATAGCTGACAAAGATCTCTTCCACCGACGCCCCAAACTCGGATACGGTGCGGGGGAGCTTGTCGGCCTGGAGCCATTGGGCGATGTTCTTGCCCACCATGCCGGGGATCATGATGGCGCGGCCCATGCAGACAGCCTTGACATAAGGCGACCCCATGGCCAGCACCTTGAAGATCTGATCCTCCGCCGAGAGCCCGCCGCCAAAGGCGATGCTGGGGATATAGGCCCCTTGGCGCTCCAGCTCCTGGCACAGCTCATAGGTCATGGTCAGCAGGTACACAGGCGGCACGCCCCACTCGACCATCATGCGCCAGGGGCTCATGCCCGTACCGCCCGAGGCCGCGTCGATGGTGACCAGGTCGATGCCCAGATCCGACGACCAGCGCAGGGCCATGGCCAGCTCTCGCATGGGGTAGGCGCCCGTCTTGAGGGTCACACGCTTGGCGCCCAGCCCTCGCAAACGCTCGACCTCGCGGGCAAAGGACTCTTGGTCGATAAAACCGAGCCGCGAGTGCCGCTCAAACTGTTTGATAGCCCCATCGCGAAAAGCTGCCTGCACGGCGTCGTTCGAGGGATCGGGGGTGACCAGATAGCCGCGCTGCTGGAGCTCCAGGGCCCGCTCGAGTGTATCGACCTTGATCTCGCCGCCGATGCACTTGGCGCCCTGGCCCCATTTGAGCTCGATAGTCTCGACGCCCAGCTCACCGATGGCGTACTCGGCCACGCCAAAGGCGGTGTCCTCGACGTTCATCTGCACATGGATATCGCCATAGCCGTCATGCCAGCGGCGATAGGTCTCGACGCGACGGCGGAGATCGGGCGAGTCGATGATCTTGCCATGCTTGTCCAGCTTGAGGTCGGGGTCGATGCCGGCGACGTTCTCACCGCACGTGAGGACCACGCCGGAGATGGCAGCCCCCGCCGCAAAATGCTCCCAGTTGGCCCGCGCGATCTCGGTCGAGCCCAGGGCGCCGCTGATAATCGGCATGCGCAGCCGTTCCGTGTGCCTGTGGCCGATTTCGACCTCGGTATCGACCCGGGTGAACAGGCTGTTATCAGGGGTGGCCTCGACGCCCTCAGGCAGGCCATTGGCTCCCAGAGCATAACCCATGATGTTGAAATGCGAAAAGTCTACCGGATAGTCCTTGTCGCCACCGGCGGTGACGCTGCCAAAAGGCCCCGGGTAGAGCAACTCTCTGCCGCGAAAGGTCGCCTTGAACACCTCGCAGTTGCCGGTGCATCCGTCGATACAGCGGGAGCAGATGCCCGAGCTGGGCACAACATTCCGAGAGCGGTTCGTGGTCTGCGAGACGTCGTTGGCATTGGGACGCTGAAGGTTCGGCATGCTATCTGTCTCCTTTGGCTGGCCTGGGATGTTCCATGGTAACAGGCAAGTCGATGCCGACATTGGCGGAACCCACGTCAGAGGGGGATGAACGGCCTACTCTGCCGCTCTCTGAGGTGGCGCATCACGCTCCGCACGGGGAGCGCGAATGGCAACCACTTGAATCTCATCCTAGCATCCAAAGGTCACAGTCACCATCGGTCACACAGGGGATTCTTGTCGTGATGGCATCCTCCATCCGGAGGATATTGAGGGTAGGGTCGGCTGGGACAAAGCAGGGCGACTAGTCGATCAGACCACAGCGCAGGGCAACGACAGCGGCCTGGGTGCGGTCCGAGACGTTGAGCTTTTGCAGGATGTTCTGGACATGCGTCTTGACCGTCGTGGCGCTGACGATCAGCTCTGAGGCAATCTCCTGGTTGGTCTTGCCCAGGGCCACCTGCTGTAGCACCTCGGTTTCGCGGGGGGTCAGGGCCAGATCGGCGGAGGGGGGCGGGCAGTTCATGGGAGACATGAGGGCACTCATGCGGTCGAGCAGCTCGCGCAGCATGGCGGGAGAGATGATCGAGCCCCCTTGTGCGGTGGCGCGCACGGCGCGAACCAGCTCGCTACGGCTGGCCTCTTTGAGAATATATCCCGCCGCCCCGGCCGAAACGGCGCGGTAGAGATAGTCGGCATCATCATATAGGCTGACCATGATCACGGCGGTGTCTGGATCGGTTCGCTTGAGGCGTTCCAGGGTCGTCAGCCCATCCAGATCAGGCATGCGCACATCCATGAGGACGATATCGGGGCGTAGACGGGGCACGAGCACCAGGGCCTCGCGGCCGCTGGCGGCCTCGCCCACGATCTCCATGTCGGGTTCGATGCCGAGCATGGCGCGCAGCCCCTCGCGCACAATCGCCTGATCATCGACGAGCAAGATACGGATCACTGTGTCTCCTCGGCAAAGGCCAATGCGCTGGCCAACGGAATCGTGACCCCGATGCGGGTGCCCTGTCCCGCAGCGCTCTGTATCTGACAGCTCCCGCCCAGCAAGCGGGCCCGCTCGCGGATGCTCACCAGGCCCATGTGCAGACCCTTTTCGGGCTGCGCCGTTACCCTGGTCGGATCAAATCCTCTGCCTGCATCGCTGACGGTGATGATCAGGTCGCTGGCTTTTACGTCCAGAGACACCTCTAGGTGATCGGCTGCGGCATGCCGGAGGGCGTTATTGGCGCCTTCCTGGATGATGCGAAACAACGAAGCCTCCACCACGGGCGGAAGTTGCGGCCAGCCATCATCGACTTTGAGCTGGACATTCCAGCGGTTGGCGGACTGTAGTTCGCCCAGATAAACGCGCAGCGCATGCTCGAGGCCAAAATCATCCAAACCGGCGGGCCGCAGCTGGCTGATCAGCCGCCGGGCCTCATGGATCGCCTCTCGCAGGATCTGGACGCCCTTGCTGATCTCGCGCTCCTCCAGCTCGGGATCTTGCTCGCGCCTGGCCTGAGCAGTCTGCAGCCGCTGATAGGAGGCCACAATCATCTGTACCAACCCATCGTGCAGGTCGAAAGCCAACTGACGGCTCTCGCGCTCCTCGTTCTGGATCACGTCGTCCACAAAGGACCGCAACTGCTCGCGTTGCTGGTCGGTCTCCCGGTAAAGATAGGCATTCTCCAGAGCAATGCTGGACTCGGACGCCACGAAACCGAGCAACATACGCGCTTCCTGGTCATCGAGCCGAGAGTCGGCGGCATAGACCTCCAGCGAGCCGAGGCATCTCCCGCGCACCGCGATGGGAGCCAGCACCGCGCTACATACGCCACCATCACCAGTGGTGCCCCTCTGAAGCGAGGCGGCTGTGCAACCCTCTGTCACTTGCCGTCGCGCGTCAATGACCTCTTGCCGGGTGATCAGGGCGTCCCATTCACCAGGGGGGTCGCCCTCACGGCGGTCCACCAGAGCCTCGTAGGAGGCTGGCAGGAATAGGCGGCAGGCGCAATCAGGGAACAGCCGTTTGCACGCCGTCATGATGGCACTCTGCACCTGGTCAACCGCGAGGCTGGCGCCGATATCCCAGCCGGCCTGAAAGAGCGAGCGCAGATGATCCAGATTGAGGCGCAATGACTCGTAGAGGCGGCTCTGCTCGGCCACGCGCGCATTCAGCTCGGCCAACTCTCGGTTGCGCTGGCGCAGCTCGTTGTTGCGCTCGTTGAGGATGTCCCGAACCTCGGCCAGCTCTCGGTTCTTTTCGGCCAGCGTCTGGGTATAGGCCTCGGGCTGCATCCCATCGCTTGCGGCGGGCACCACATGCAGGCCGTCCTCAGTCAATATGACACGGTGGGGATAGAACATGGCCTCCGAGTAGCGCCCCCAGACCTTGACGGGGGTGAGAATCCACTCGTTTTCGCTCTGCCCCTCGACCCGCAGGAATAGCTGGGTGCAGTCACGAATGGCGGCAATAGTCGCCGGACTGAACCGAGTCCGCGAGAGACCCCAATACGCCACCGAACGTAACTCGAACAGGCGGGGGCATAGAGTGAGGAAAAGAGAGCGCACGTGATTCTCGCTGCCCAGGATGGGGCAAAAGCTGGCCAGGGGATCGAACACATAATAGGCCGACGAGCCGATCTCCTCGATCTGCTCCATCAGCCACCGGCCGCCGTCGCGCTGGTGCTTGTTGAGATCCAGCACTATGGGGGAGGGATGCAATGCCACGATCGAGTCCAAGAAGCCATCGGCCCGCACATGTATCAGCCGTCCGCCGCTGTCGGCCAAATATCGCACGAGGGTATGGACAAAGGGCCGGTACTCGTCGGATGTCGTCGTGAAAAAGACGACATTGTCCTGAGGCTGAAGCTCTTCGATGAGCGCATCGAGTTCAGCGGATCCGGTGGAGAACACGGGCATGCCCTCTCTCTTTGATGGTAGAGATCTAGCTATGGCTCATCACGCGAGATTATAGCCTCCTGGCCTGTCACGCCCAAAATCGAACCGAGTACGAGGGACCTGGTCTGACAACATATCTCATCGGTGCATCGCTACTGGCGCTTTTCACTAGTGAGCTTGAAGCCTCTCGGACAGCATCTCGACAAACTCGGGCTCAGCGGTCTCCTCGGGGATATCGACAGTGTCATTATTGCGGATGACGCGCAAGCAGATATTCTTGGTCTTGCGGCCCCCGATGCCCAAAAAGCCTCCCTCCTTCTCTGTGCTGTACACGGTTAGGACATCGCCCTCGAGCTCAATCTCATAGCCCTCGTCGGCGAGCCGCGCATCGAGCTCGGCGTAGAATTGCCGCAGTGTTCCGTGGCTCGCCCATCTGCGTAGCTTCTGCAGCGTGGTCTCGTCCATTATCATCTCCTGTTGTATGTTTCATAAGCAGGCCATCCAACCGTACAGACCTGCACGGGCCTACAGATCATTATAGGCGCCTGCATGAGTAGTGGCAAGACGGCCCTGGCAGGCTGATTTACTGTGAGGCAAGAGGCATTGTGCTAGATTCGTACCAGACGAACGCATCAGAAGAGCCGCTCAGAACGCGGTTGCGCTCGGAGCGGCTCTCTTTATCCTGTTCGCTGGTCGGAATCAGGCCGCCTGGCTAGTGAACCTGCTCCAGAAACAGCCTGGCACCCCAGGCGGTTTCGCCATCCAAGAAGAGCTGCCTCCACCAGAGGCCATCCACAAAGCGAGTTTCGGTCTCGGTTCCTTCCAATACGGTGCCGTACGGCACAATCCGCAGCACCTGGGTGCTGAGGCCAGGCTGCGCCCGTAGCCGAAGCCCGATGGCTGTGGTGACCTTGTAGCCATCATTATCAAAATGGCCTGCCGGTTCATCGTAGCCAGGGTAGTTGGCGAGATAGGCCGAGGCGACCCATCCCTCGAATACCCCGGCCTTGCGCTCCACGGTTACGTTGCTCCAGCGGATACCCTGAGCCCAGATGGGGTCTCCCTTGACGCGCACATCCTCACCATTGTACAGCACGAGGACGATGGGGTCGGTCAGACTTGGGCCGCTGCGCATGCGCAACCCCAGCCATGCGTTGACGACGTGGGTCCACTCGGCAGCCTCGGGCGGGGCCGCCATCGTAGACGTGGGCAGCGCCATAAACATCAGTAGTAGGGCGCTAGTGAGCAGGATCATGAGCGTTTTCCTGGACATGGTTCCTCCTTGCCGTGTCAAGATACGGTACGCCGCATCTGCGCGGATTGCATCCCGAGCTCGATCTCTGCCGTCTGTCAGTCCGGAGCAATCCACTCCTACGTCCATTATAACGCAACTACAGAGGGTAGAACAAGGCTCGTGACGCATTTCTGCGTGAATTTACACAGCCCGATTGACAAGGCTAGGGTCGGCTGTCCGAACATGCCCATGTGCCGTGCATAGACAGCGTACGCTGGTCTGCGCACTCCGGACAGCCACAGCAGGTCTGAGGCGACGCTGTTGTCCTAAGGTGTGTGCAGGAGCTCGTACCCTGCGGCGCGCCAGGCGATGAACCCGCCGTTGAGCTCGATTACCTCGGTATAGCCCTGGTCGGCCAGGACGCGGGCCGCCGAGGTGCTCATAGCCCCACTGCGACAGTAGAGGACGATGGGTTCATCCCGGGCAGGCAGGGCATCCAGATGGTCGGCGATCTCGTTGTAGGGAATAAAGGCGTCTGTCTGCGCCAGCTCGCCTTCGTAGGGGATGTGCACATTGACCAGGAAGAGGTCATCGTCCTCCAGCAACGCGGCCAGCTCATGGACGTCGATATCGGCATAGCCGTGGGCGTTGCGGGCCAGGCCCAGACTGTTGGTGCCATAGCGGCCAGTATCGGTTGGCGCACACGCTGCCACGGCAAGGGCCATGACGAGCAGGAGTCCACCGATCAGCCATCGTTTTTTATTGACAAACATGATCAACCTCCTGTTGATTATGCCTGCATTATACACTACAAACCGGGCCGATGCCAAGGGCTGTTGCTGGCTGGTGTGGCGCCGCGCAGTGCTTGACCCAGGCTGCGTTTCGGTCTATGCTTGCGCTCGTGCGCCGGAGCAGAATACAGTCCCGGTGGTTCCATGATCATGGGGCTCTAGAGACCACGATGATCAGGGCATCGTTGACAAGGAGGAGGGCGTGGCGCAGAGGATTCTCAACGGCGATCTGTTGACCTCGCATGGCAATGTGGCAGGGCGCAAGGCCATGGTCGAGATCCTGGAGGCGGGCCTGCAAGCGGCGGACCCTTATAACAATGCCCGTGGCCTGCTGCAGGTGAACGGGCGCCGGCTGATCCTGGACAGGCCCGATTACGAGCCCCGCGACGCGCCCGTACACGGCCCGGTGGCCATCGAGCTCGATGAAGTGGATCGGATCTATGTGGTGGGTGCGGGCAAAGGCATCCAGCGTTTGGCCAAGGCCGTCGAGGACGCCCTGGGCGACTGGCTCACCGGTGGGGTGGTGATCGACAAGCACGACTTGCCTCTGGAGCTCTCGCGCATCCGCGTGGTCTATGGCGCGCACCCGCTGCCCGACGAGGGCTGCCTGGAGGGCTCGCGTCAGATCCTCGAGATCGCCCGTAGCCTCACGTCTCGCGATCTGGTCTTTACCGTCACGGGCAACGGCATCTCCTCGCTGATGACGTTGCCGGCCCCCGGCGTGACGCTGGACGATCTGCGGCGTGTGACTCATATGATGCAGATCGAGCGCGGCGTGCCCACGGGCGAGCTCAACCCGGTGCGTAATCATCTCGACCGCATGAAGGGCGGCCAGATCACCCGAGCGCTGCGCCCCGCGCAGGTCATCCATCTGCTGGCCTGGGACTGCCGGGACTATGACTGGCTGGTGGGCACCAATGTTTGGCTCCACACCCTGCCCGACCGCTCCACCTTTGCTGACGCTGTGGATATGCTGAAAAAGTGGGACGCCTGGGACGAGGTGCCCGCATCGGTTCGGCGGCACCTGTCAGAGGCGCGCCCCGAGTTCGAGACGATGAAGCGCGCCGAGTTCGACGAGGGCCGCGAACGCATCTTTGGCGTGATGCCCGAGCGCATCGGGATGCTGCCCACCGCCGAGGCCAAGGCCCGCGAACTGGGCTTTGGGCCGCACCATTTGTTTGCCGGCGCCCATGTGGAGGCGAGCCAGTACGCCATCGTCAATGCGGCCATCGCCGCCAATATCGAGACCACGGGCAGGCCCTTTGAGGCGCCGTGCGCCCTGGCCAACGGTGGCGAGATGGTGGTGCGGGTGGGCAAAGAGACGGGCATCGGCGGCCGCAATCAAGAGTTTGCCCTGGCAGCGGCCACGCACATCGCCGGCAGCGCCCATATCATCGTTGGCTCGGTGGACTCGGACGGCAACGATGGCCCCGGCACCCAGCTCGTCGAGGGCTGCGAGGAAATGCCCTCGGTGGCGGGCGGCATCGTCGATGGCTATACGATGCAAGAGGCCCGCGAGCGGGGCGTGGACGTGGCCGAGGCGCTGCGTCGCCACGACAGCACGCCGGCCCTCTGCGCTCTCGACAGCGCCGTCATGGCCACCCACAATATCAGCCTCAACGACCTGACCGTTACCCTCATTATGGGGCGGAAATAGCATGCAGAAAGGAAGCACAGTGCAAGACGGAACTCTTATCAAGTCCATCACGGCCCGGCAGATCGATTCGGATCGAGGGCACCCCGGGGTCGAAGTGACCGTGACGACGCGCAGCGGCGCCGTGGGCGTGGCCGTAGCCACCGCCGGCGTCTCGGTAGGCGTGCACGAGGTCCAGTTCGCCTATGACGGCGGCACCCGCTATGGCGGCAAGGGCGTGCAGGTTGCCGTGAATCGCGTCGAGGAGACCATCGCGCCGGCCCTCATCGGGATGGATGCCACCCGCCAGACCGAGGTGGATGACGCCATCATCGCCCTGGACCCGTCGCCCAACAAGACGCAACTGGGCGGCAACGCCACGGCGGCGACATCGGCGGCGGTGCTCAAGGCGGGGGCGGCGGCCCTCGGCATTCCCCTGTACCAGCACATTGGCGGTGTCAACGCCGTCACGCTGCCGGTGCCGGGCATCATCTGCCTGGTGGGCAGCGATCGCTATGGCGGAGGCGGCAGCGAATCGGGCGGCAAGCCCAGCCACGCCCTCATGTGCTATGGCTATGACACCTTTTCCGACGCCCACTATGCCGCCTGGCAGCTTTCGCGCACCTATGCCGACTTGATGAGCGAGCGGTTCGGCGTCAGCGCCCGCTATGGGCACTACTCTGTGCCCCCCGGCACCGTCTCCCATGACAAGGAGCTGTGGGACGTCATGGTCGAGGCCATTGAGCGCGACGGCCAGACCGGTCGCATCGGCATCCAGGTGGATGTGGCCGCGGGCACCTACTATGAGAAGGACAAGGACCGCTACGTCGGCCTGTTCGACGCCACTGACAAGACGCGCGACGAGCTGATCGAGCTCTATGTGTGGATGGCTGACAACTATCCCTTTGTGATCATGGAGGACCCGCTGGACGAGGTGGACTATGAGGGGCATGCGATCCTGACGGCCAAGCTGCCCCATGTGGAGACCGTCGGCGACGACCTGTACACCACCAACCCCGAGCGCCTGCAGATGGGGATCGACCACAAGTCGACCGACGCCATCCTGCTCAAGGTGAACCAGATCGGGACCATCAGCGAGTCGTTCAACGTGGTGCGCATGGCCTACCGGGCGGGCATGGGCGTCATGCCCTGCGACAGCCGCGGCGAGGGCCCGTCCATCGCGGACTATAGCGTGGGTCTGGGCACCGGCCACCTGCGCGAGGGCGCCCTGGGCCACGTGGGCAACCGTTTCCTGGCCATCGAGCAGGAACTGGGCAGCCGGGCCCATTTTGCCGGCATCGAGGGCCTGACCCTCGAGCGCTAGACTGTCTGTCACAGATACATCCGTCACGGTTACGTTCGTCACGGTCACCGGTGGCCTGCGCCTTTTGTGCAGGGGGCCGCCGGGACCGATCTCACAATCGAACCGCGCGGCCCCGTCGCCGCCACCCCCAGCAGGAGGCTATCATGCCCACCGATCAGGAGATGCTCGAGGCCCTCAAGGCGTTTGACACGCCGTCCATCACCAACGTGGTGGCCACCTATCCCAAGAATCCCCTCTGTCTGGGGCTGTACAACCCCTGGAGCATGAACTGGTACACCGATGCCAGCCTGCGCTGCTGGTACCCCGAGATGGGCCCCATCGTGGGCTATGCCGTCACCTGCGTCTATGGCCTGCCCGACCCCAACTACCCGGGGCTGTCGCTGGCTGACGTGATCGATGCCATGGCCAACTCGCCCCAGCCCACGATCTTTTGCTTTGAGCAGCGTTTCCCACCCGAGATCGCCAACAAGGTGGGGCTCTCTGGCGGCAACATGACCAC
>SLPC01000015.1 GCA_007132185.1 Anaerolineae bacterium
GAAGGGCGGCAACGAGACCTCGGCCTCCCCCAGGACAAAGTGGTCCACCTCGCCAAAGTCCTCCCACTCTCCCAAAAAGAGCGGACCCCCTGCCACGATGGGCACGCCAGCCTCCTTGCAGCGAGTCACCAGGGCATGCGTGGACTCGCGCTGGGCGATCATGGCGCTCACGAACACATAGTCGGCCCATGCCAGATCATCATCGGTCAGCGTTTGCACGTTCTGATCCACCAGGCGCTTTTCCCAGCTCTCGGGCAGCAGTGCCGCCACGGTGATCAGCCCCAGGGGCGGAAAGGAGGCCTTTTTGCGGATAAAGCGCAAAGCATACCGAAAGCTCCAGAACGTATCAGGGAATTCCGGATAGACAAACAGAATACGCATGCTGGCAGGCCTCCTCATCACGATATATGTGCTCGCGCGCCATCTGACCTCGACGGGTCTCTAGATCGGTGACGCTTTTACTCTATATGACACGCCAAGCGCCAAAAGGTTACAGAGTTTTGACGCAGTTTCACATTGCGGCTAGAATTAGGTGTGCTAATAATTAGAGAGGCTAATGATGTCAGACAAGCATACACGGGCAGCTAGTCTGGTCGTCGAAGTAATCCCCAAATTCATGCGTGCGCTCGCCTCCGACTGGCGGCATGACGAGCATAGTTGCGATCCAGGGCATTTTCGTGTGTTGCTGATTCTTCTGACCGAGGGATCTACGAACCTGAGCACTCTGGCAGCCAAGCTCGAGGTCAGCCTACCGACCATGTCCAACTCGATCTCGACGCTGGTCGAGCGTGGCTGGGTGCTTCGGCGGCGCGACCCCGATGACCGACGCCGGGTGCTCATCGAGATCACCCCTCGTGGATGCGGCGTACTGGAGCACATCCGTAACGTGGCCCAAGCGCATGTTTCCCGTGCGCTGCGTGATCTGTCAGAACAAGAGTGTGAAATCATCATAGAAGGCATGGCGGCCCTGGGGCGAGCTTTTGATGGTAATCATCTGAACTCGGAATCATAAGAAGATAACTCGTTACCATCGGGTATACGAGCAGCAGGTGAGTCAACGTGAAGCAACTGTTACGGTCCTTTCGTTATCTCAAGTCGTACTGGTATCTGGCTATCGGCTCCTTGTTCAGCATCCTCCTGGCAACAGGCGCGATGCTACTGATCCCCCGCCTGCAGCAGCTCATCATTGACGAAGGCATCGTTGTGGGGAACATCAGCGCGGTCGTGAGTTTCACAATGGCCATGATCGGCGTGGCTCTGACGCGCGCGTTATTTCAGTTCGGGCAGGGGGCCCTGGCAGCCCGCGCCGCGCAGGGCGTAGCGTATGATATGCGCAATGATGTCTATGACAGGATCCAGTCCCTCTCCTTTAGCTACCACGATCAGGTACACACGGGCCAATTGCTGACGCGCGCTACCTCTGATGTCGAACGCGTGCAGCGATTCGTGGGCCGCGGCGCCATCATGCTCCTGTCGGCCGTGTTCATGATTGGTGGTTCGGTTGCTCTGCTTTTCAGCATCAATGCGCAATTGGCCCGAGTCATGCTGGTCATGGTGCCGGTCACTCTTGTGTTGTTCGCCATCTTTGCTCGAGCCGCGCTGCCACTGTTTCGCGCCGTGCAACAAAAGCTGGACGACCTGAACACGGTGCTGCAGGAGAATTTCGCCGGTATCCGTGTGATCAAGTCTTTTGTGCGCGAAGCACACGAGGCGAAACGCTACGAAACGGTGAACCTCGAGTTCTATGACCTGAACATCCGGGTCAACAATATCCTCTCGTTGGCGTTTCCGACCATCTTTGGCGTGCTGAACATCGCCACACTGGCGATCTACTGGATGGGCGGCATGCAGGTGATCGAGGGGACCCTGTCGCTGGGCGAGCTGGTGGCCTTTGCCGGCTATCTGCTCATGGCCTTTTTTCCTGTGCTGATGATCGGGTTCATTGTCACCATGCTCTCGAGCGCCTCGGCCTCGGCGGTGCGCATTTTCGAGTTGCTCGATGCCCAATCAGAAGTTGTCGAACAGCCCAACGCCATCGCGCTGCCGCCGGTCAAAGGCCACATCGCTTTTGAGAATGTGACCTTTCGATACTATGAGGGGGGCGAGCCCGTGCTGGACGAGGTGAGCTTTGGCGTCGAGCCGGGCCAGACTCTGGCTCTGCTGGGCACCACCGGATCGGGCAAGTCCACGATCATCAACCTGATCCCTCGCTTTTACGATGTGCGCGAGGGCTGTGTGCGCGTGGACGGTTATGACATCCGTGAGGTGACGCTGGAATCGCTACGCAGTCAGATCGGTATTGTGTTGCAAGAGACCAACCTGTTCGATGGCACGATCCGGGATAATATCGCCTTTGGCCACCCCCATGCAAAGGATGACGAGATCGAACGCGTCGCCAGAGCCGCCGAGGCTCACGATTTTATCATGAGGTTCCCCAATGGGTATGAAACACACGTCGGCGAGCGCGGCGTCAACCTCTCGGGCGGGCAAAAGCAGCGCATCGCCATCGCCCGAGCGTTGCTGCTGGATCCCGCCATCCTGATTCTGGATGACGCGACCTCCAGCGTGGACCTGTCCACCGAATATCGTATCCAAAGGGCGTTAGCAAACCTGATGAAAGGACGCACAAGCATCGTAGTAGCCCAACGAGTCGCTACCGTTCTGAATGCCGACCAGATCCTGGTGCTGGACCAGGGTCGGATCCTGGGGCGCGGCACTCATGAGGAGCTCATTCGTACCAACGAGTTGTACGCCGAGATCTACTCCTCGCAGTTGCAGGATGATCGCCATCTGATGCAAAAGGTCGAAACCGCTGGGGAGGTGACGCAATGAGACGTCCTGGCGCCCTTGAGGTCCGAAAACCAAGGGATACCGGCAATGTCGTGCGTCGGCTCTATCCCTATTTTGCCCCTTTCAAGCGTCGTCTCGTTGGGGTAGGAGTGTTCCTCGTCCTGAGCACTCTGGTTGACCTGGCCGCTCCCTACCTGATCGGCGTCGCCATCGACCAGTTCATCGCGCGCCCCGATAGCCCCATGCCGGTCTGGTTGTCCTGGCTCATAGGACCGGACGCGACTCGTGCTGCCGGGCTATCCACCGTGATGGTAATCTTGGGAGCAAGCTATGCCCTCGCCTGGGGTCTCAATGTGATCCAGTTCCGCCTGATGGTGCGGGTGAGCCAGCGGGTGCTTTTGACAATGCGCACCCAGATCCTCGATCAGCTTCACAAGCTCTCTCTGGACTTTTTTGACCAGCACCAGGCCGGCGATCTGATGAGCCGTCTTACCAACGATACCGAAGTCATCAACGACATGTTCGGTCCGGGGTTGATGCGCATCCTGCGCATGGGGCTTACGCTGATCGGCATCCTCTTTGCCATGGTCGCCCTGAACTGGCGGCTGGCTCTGGCCTCCTTCTCCATTCTGCCGCTGATCCTGGGCGCCACTATTTATTTCTCGCGTCGCGTGCGACAGGCCTTTCGCGAGACACGCAAGACGATCGGCGATGTGAGCGCCGAGCTGCAAGAGAACATCTCGGGCATCCGCGAGGTGCAGGCCTTTGCCCGTGAGGATGAAACTATCAGCGAGTTTCGTGCTGTGAATCTGCGCAACCGGGATGCCTCCGTGACCGCGGAAACCCTCAGCGCGGTGTTCATGCCAGTGCTGGATGTCATGAGTACCGTCGCAGCGGCGGTGGTCATTGGGTTTGGCGGATATCTTGTACTGGGCTTTACCCCGCCTCTGGTAACCGTGGGTATCATTGTGGCCTTTCTGAACTATGTGCGCCGCTTTTATGACCCGATTCGCGAGATGGCCAACCTCTATGGGCAGATGCAGTCGGCCATCGCGGGCGCCGAGCGCATCTTTGAACTACTGGACACCGAGCAGAGCGTCAAGGACGAACCTGAAGCGGGCTGTTTCGCCGAGCGCATCGAGGGACAGATCGTCTATGAAGATGTCTCCTTTGCCTACAAAGAGGACGAGCCGGTTCTGGACAATATCAGTGTCGTGATCGAGCCCGGCCAGATGATCGCGCTGGTGGGGCCCACGGGAGCGGGCAAGACCACCTTTGTCAATCTCCTGTTACGTTTCTATGATGTGGAAAGCGGCAGCATCAAGATCGATGGATGCGATGTCCGCAGCGTGCCGCAGGCCAACTTGCGCGAGGTAATCGGCATGGTGCCTCAGGACACCTACCTGTTCTCGTCAACCATCATGGAGAACATTCGCTACGGGCGGCTGGATGCTACCGATGAGGAGGTGATCGAGGCGGCCCAGGTGGCCAATGCCGACGAGTTCATCCAGCGGCTGTCCGAGGGCTATCAGACCCAGGTGGGTGAGCGCGGCTCGAACCTGAGTCAGGGCCACCGGCAGATGATTGCCATCTCGCGCGCGATTCTCAATTCGCCCAAGATCCTGGTATTGGACGAGGCTACCAGCTCCGTAGATACGCGCACGGAGCTCCTCATCCAGGAGGCGCTGGACAAGCTCATGGCGGATCGCACCAGCGTGGTGATCGCGCACCGATTGAGCACTATCCGCAAGGCCGATCAGATCCTGGTCATCCAGGATGGCCGCATTGCCGAGAGAGGCACTCACACCGAGCTGCTGGCGCAGCAAGGCGCATACTATGAGCTCTACATGAGCCAGTTCCGCCGCCAGGAAGAGATCTATGAGCCCATGGAGGCCGCCGAACCGGGCTCATAGACAAGTCTCCCGCTCCTAATGGCGACCTGGCCTTGCAAAGCCAGGTCGCTCTTTTTTGGCTGGCGTACAAACCGGTCATTTGACACGATCGTCGCCACCTGGCTAGAGTGCCTCCCATGACTAAAGGGGGTAATTTATCATCATTCTGCGCCGCCTGTTCAGCGCCGACTATCTATACGCCGTGGCTCCCCTGGCCGAGGGGGCCGTCACCCTCACCCTCATCCTATGGGCCTGTTTGTGGATTGGCATCTTGACTGTGGCCTGGATCTGGCGACGACATGCCGGTCAGGTCCACTCGGAATGGCCCGCCCATCTCATGGCCCTATTGGGCCTGCTGGGGGCCGTTGCCACCACCGTGCAGGCGCTTGGGCAGGGACCCTTTTCGGCGCGCATCTGGGCGATATCGCTGGCGGGGATGGCCCTCGCGCTCCCTGCGGCGCATTGGCTGGCGTACCATCGACCCGCCTGGCTCGCACCGGTCGGCTCCGGGCTGGCGGTCAACCTTTCGCCCGATGATCCGCCTCTGCCATGGCGCTGGCAGGCCGTATGGCTGGGGCTGCACACTCTGGGAATAGCCTATCTCGTCCTGGCCGCTGATGTCGGCGCGTGGCTCCTGGGGCTGCCGCTACTGTGTCTGGCGGCGACGGCCGTCTTGGGACGTCGGTGGCGACCCGAAATCCTGGCGCCGCTCCTGCTGCCCTATGCCGCCGCCATAGTCAGGGCCATCCTGGAGACGGGCCTTGGGGTGGATACCGCCCTCTATCAGGCCTTTCCCTACCCCGACCCCTGGTCCTTTTGGTTCGACGGGCGCACGCCCCTCATCATGGGCATGGCGTGGATGCTTGCTGGCACCCTGAGCTATCTCTGGCGCATGCGCCCCAGGCCGCGGCTGGCCCTGAGCGCCTGCGTGGGCGTGATGACCGCCTGGTGGGGCGCCCTCTTTGCCCGGCATCTGAGCTACGGCGCCTGTGCCAGCGATCCCTACGCCTATCTGCAGATGGCCGCCGACCTGGCCCTCCATGGCACTCCACGCCGCTTTTTTCCCCTTACAGCCCTGGCCCAGGCGGCCGATGTGCCGCTATGGCCGCTGGTGCCGGTGGGCTACCATCCGCCGTTGGACGGCTGGGCCGCCACCGTATGGCCCGTGGGGTGGCCCGCTCTGCTCGCGCCCCTCTACCGTCTGGGCGGTGAGGCCCTGGCCCTATGGGGCGCTCCTCTCTTTTTGCTGCTCGCGGCCTGGCTGACCTATCGCCTCACCAGGTTGACTCTCCTTGAGCCCACGCGGCACGAGGCACGACTCGGAGGGCTGCTCGCCGCCGGTGGACTGCTCGCCGCCGGCATCCTCCTCACCTCTTACGAGGCCGCCACGCGCAGCCTGGTGCCCATGGCCGATGCCGCCGTGGCAGCCCTGGGCGTCGCGACGCTCATCACCCTCTTGTACGCGCGCCGCCGAGACAGCCTGGGCTGGACTGCGCTGGCCGGGCTGGCCCTGGCCCTTACCTACCATGTGCGACACCCACAGCTCCCCCTGGCGCTGGCGGCCCTGCCTGCCTATCTTTTGGCGCCCTGGCCCCGGCGACGCCGAGTACAGCACCTGCTCTGCTTTGGCGGCGTGGCTCTGATCGCCGCCATACCCGACCTGGTCTATCATACGCGGGCCTTTGGCGCGCCATGGATCACCGAGTCGCCCGAGTGGTTCCTGATGTCGCCCCGCTTTATCGGGCAGGCCTGGTCGCGCTTGTGGAACGATGGCTTGTGGTGGCGCAACGAGTTTGGCTATCTGTGGCCGTTGATCGGCCTGGGGCTGGTGGCGCAACTGCGCTCGCCCGAGGAGCGGGATGTCGCCTGGGTGCTGCTGGCCGGATTCGGCGGCGTCCTGCTCTTTCACCTATTCTACGCCGCCCTGCGGATGCGTGACCTGGTGGGTCTCTACCCCTGGCTGGCGCTCTGGGCGGGCCGGGGCACGCTCGAGCTCTGGCGCTGGGCGAACCGGGGGCTGCATCCCAACCCACGCCGGGCCGGCGTTATGCTGCTGGTGCTGGCGGCGCTGACCGCCCGCAGCGTGGGCGTGCTGGAGCTGCCTCTACGCGCACGGGCGGGGACCTTTGGTTATGTTACGGAGCAAGAACGTGGAGGGTTCGCCACGCTGGGCGAGATTTTGCCCCCGGACGCTGTGGTGGGCGCTTCGCTCAATGCCGGTGCCATCACACGCTATACAGGCCGCGACAGCGTACGGCCTGCTGCCTGGGCCCCCGACGAGTTCGACCGTTTCATGCACCAGCTTGCCCTGGCCGGTCGCCCCCTCTACCTGTTAGCCGACGGTGAGGAGATAAGCGAGTGGTTGCCCCAGGCGGCTATCCGGTACGAGCTCACTTGCCAGGGCAGCCTGCCACTACCCCTGTACGGCCGGGGTGGACAGCCCCTCGCAGGCAGCGCCACCCTCTATCTGCTCACCTATCCTGACTAGGCAGGCGCCCTGCCCCAGTGCTCGCGCAAATGGTCCCTGTAGAACAGGGCGTTCGCGATCGGGACGTTGCTGGGGATATGATTGCCCACGGCGAACACAAGCCCGCGGCATTGGGGCGCCAGAGCCAGCGTCGCGTCGACCTCGGCGCGGATATCTGCCTGGCTGCCAAAGGTCAGCGTGCGCGCATCCACGCAGCTCGAGATGATGCCGTGGGTCTGGCCATAGCGCTCGACCACCGGCCCCAGCGCCGTCATTGGCTCAAAGCAGAGCACATCGGCCCCGGCCTCCACCAGGTCGTCGATGAACAGGCTCATGTCCCCATCCGAAGTGTAGATCACCTTCTTACCGGCATCGTGCAGCACCCGCCACAGCTCCCGGTAACGGGGAAACACCTCGGCGCGGTAAAAGTCGGGCTGCATAAAGGGCCCCTGCGACCACACCATGTCATCGTGGCACATAAAGAACTCGATGGGCGTGGCCGCCCAGGCCCGATAGTGGTGCAGGCTCTGCTGATAGATGCCATCCAGCACGCGGGCAAACTGGTGCGGGTATGCCGCTGCCTCCAGCAGGAGCTCCCAACCCAGGATGGCAATGGCGCCCGAGAGGAGCGTGCGGTAATAGCCCCCCATGTTCACCTGGTCCGGGTAGTTGGCGCAGGCTTGGGCATAGCGCTGCCGGTAATACGCCACCAGCCCCTCATGGTCCAGCAGGCCGTACTCGGCCACGGCATCCAGCGCCAGGGCCTCTTGCACGTCGCGAAATGGGCTGGGTGCTGCCTCGCGCCGATCGACCCCGCCCTCGAGAAACTCGGCATGCCCCATGTCGGTTACCCGCCCGCGCTCCTCCCAGGGGACGGGGCCATCATCGGTGGACCAGATGATGTCAATGTCCCAGGCATCCATAAAGGCCCGCTCCTGCTGGATGCCTCCTTGGGTGATGCCGGTGACAGCCTGCTTGAGCAAGCTGTGGCTGCAATACTCGGTGTGAGCCAGACGCGGGGTCGGTTGCAGGTTCAGGGCCGCCCTGCCGATGGCATAACTCATGGGCATAGCCTCCAGAGAAACATATCGACGCGGGACCATGATAGGCAGAGATCGTGATACTGTCCATCAAGGCCTCAGATACACCAAGAAGACATTTCGATGGGAAACCTGAGCTCCATATACGACTTTTATCGTATACAACGCGTCCTGACATGCTACAATAGAGAGAGATGGTCAGACCCAAAGGATACAGTGGTGCAGGATTCATCTCACGGTCAACCGCACATATCTGCTCGGCGCTGCCGGGTGTGTGGGCGCTGCATCGATGCATGCCCGCGGGGTGTGCTCGAGCTAGACGAGGACCGCATCTGCATCATACATCCAGAGCTCTGTGACGCCTGCCTGGCCTGTGAGGAGGCCTGCGAGCAGGCGGCCATCGAGGTATCCTTTGCCATCGTATGGGCCAGGTCCGTAGCCGATCCACCCGACCGCGACTGAGGAGGGACCCGTGAATCAAGACTCCATATATCTAGACAATGCCGCGGCCACCCGCATGGACGAGCGGGTGATCGAGGCGATGCTGCCTTATATGACCGAAAAGTATGCCGTAGCCACATCCCAGTTCGGCTATTCGCTGGGTCTGGCCTCCAAAGAGGCGTTGGATGGCGCCAGAGCCATTCTGGCGGGCCGTTTGGGCGCCGAGCCGGAAGAGTTTGTGTTCACATCGGGGAGCGCCGAATCCAGCAACATGGCCATCAAGGGCGTGGGGATGGCGCTGGGAGAGAAAAAGGGCCGTCACATCATCAGCACCGCCATCGAGGATTTCCCCGTGCTGCACAGCGCCCGCAGTTTGGAGCGCCAGGGGTTCACGGTGGACCATGTTCGGTTGGACGAGCATGGGCGCGTGGACCTGGAGCATCTGCAGGAGCTAATTCGTCCAGACACCGTTCTGGTCACGATCCAGGCCGCCAACCAGGAGATCGGCACGCTGCAGGACCTGGATGCCATCGGGGCCATTTGCCGCGAAAGGGATGTTCTGCTGCACAGCGATGCCACCTACTCGTTTGGGCGTGTGCCGCTGGACGTGGTGCAGACGCCGGTGGATCTGGTGAGCGTCTCGGCCCATCTGCTGCACGGTCCCAAAGGGATCGGTGGCCTGTACATACGCAAGGGCACGCCCCTGATCAAGTGGATGGACGGTGGATTTCAGGAGTTCAACCTGCGCGGCGGGGTGGAGAACATCGCCGACGCCGTAGGGTTCGCCAAAGCCGTCGAGCTCATCACGCCCAAAGAGACGCAGCGCCTGCAAGAGATGCGCGACCGGCTCATGGCCATCCTGCTCGAGATCCCGCAATCACGAGTGAACGGGCATCCCGAGCACCGCCTGCCCCACAACGCCAATGTGTCCTTCCGCTATGTAGAGGGCGAGTCGGTGTTGCTGCATCTGGACCTGCGAGGCTTTGCCGTCAGCACCGGATCGGCCTGCTTCAGCCGCTCGCTGGAGGGAAGCCACGTCATCCTGGGGATCGGCGGCAACCACGAGCGCGCTCACGGGTCGATCCGCTTTACCTTTGGTCGTTACAACAAGCCGGAGGACGTCGATCAGGTGGCCGAGGCTCTGGCGGACATTGTGGTTCGTTTGAGAGAGATCAGTCCCCTGGGGAAGGAGTAGAGCATGGCATTACCATATAGCGAACTGGTCATGGAGCATTTTCGGAACCCGCGCAACGTGGGCCGCATGGAGGAACCCGACGCCAAGGCCATCGAGGGCAGCCCCGCCTGTGGCGACATGGTCGCGGTATATCTCAGGGTGGATGAAGAGTCCCACCGCATCGACGACATCAAATTCGAGTCGTATGGCTGCGCCTCGAACATTGCCACAGGCTCGATCATCACCGAGCTGGCCAAGGGCAAGACCATCGAGGAGGCCAAGACCATCTCCTGGGAGCAGGCCACGCAGGCCCTGGGCGGCTTGCCACCGGTCAAGGTGCACTGTTCGGTGCTGGCCGTAGATGGCCTGCGGGCCGCGATCCAGAACTATGAGGAGCGTCACGGCCTGGTGGCGGAAGAGATCCCCACCGATGCGGTTGAGGTGCGCCGCCGATTAAAGCGCGTGATGAACCCCGAGGTGGGGTTGGACCTGATACGCACCCGGGTGGTCAGCGATGTTGAGGTGTCAGAGGGCGTCGTGCGCGTGGTGCTCTCTCTGTCTGAGGATAGCCAGTTTGCCAACAACATTCGCGAAGAGATCATCGAAAAGATCGAGCCCATCTGGGATGTAGACGAGGTCATCGTCGAGTTTGAGGAGTAGGGAGAGACATGGCCGATATACGCATTGACGTACGCTACGAGACCTGTCCGGTGCCCCTGGTCGAGATGCGCAAGGCGGTCCGGCGGGCCGAGCCGGGCGACATCATCGAGATCGCCGGGACCCACCCTGCCTCCCAAAAAGAGATCCCCATGGCCGTCGAGGCATTGGGGCTGGAATTGCTGGCCGTCGAGGGGACGCCCGATGCGTGGACGATCCGCATCCGCCGATAGGAGTTAGCCATGGCCGAACGAACCACTATCGTGGTCGCTAGCGGCGATATGGACAAACTGTATAGCGCCCTGATCATTGCGAATGGAGCCCTCTCTATGGGTCTGGAGGCCTCTCTCTACTTTACCTTTTGGGGGCTAGAGCGCCTCAAGAGGGGCGGCCTGGAAAAAGGCGCCTTGTCCAAGATGCATTTCCTGGGCCTGGGCAAGCTGTTTATGACCTCGCGCATGAAAAAGGCCAACGTGGCCTCGCTCGAACGGTTGATGCGGGATTTCAAAGAGCTGGGTGGCAAGATCATCGCCTGCGACATGACCATGGAGATCATGGGCGTGAGCAAAGAGAGCCTCCAGCAAGACCTGATTGACGAGTACGGCGCTGTGGGCGCCTATATTGGCGACGCACGGCAATCCAATATCACGCTATTCATCTAGCAATAGAGAAACGGGGCGCACCATGGGTATCGGAGATCGATTCCAGCAAGAGACAAGCTATAGGCGCGACGACCCAACGCAGGGCAGCGCGGGCATCCTCAGCACGCCGGATCGCGATGGGCCCCATCATCTGTTGCCGCATCCCGATCTGACCAACTCATCGTCCCTGTGGGAGGCACTGCGCAATCGCCGCAGCGTCCGGTCGTTTACGGGCGAGCCCATCAGCGAGGTCGAGCTGGCCAGTATCCTGTGGGCCGCCCAGGGGATAACGGATTCCCAGGGTAGGCGTGCCTTTCGCACCGCACCGTCGGCAGGGGCCCTGTACCCGGTCGAGACCTATGTCGCCATACAGGCCGTCACCGATCTGACGCCAGGCATCTATTACTACCAGGCGTTGGAGCACTGTCTCGTCCAACTCTCCACCGGAGATGCGGCCCAGGCCGCCGCCCGTGCCGCCCTCGACCAGCAGTTCATCGCCCAGGCGGCCATAACCCTATTCTGGACGGCCGTCTTTGAGCGCTCCGAGGTACGTTATAAGGAACGCGCCTATCGCTATGTCTATCTGGATGCCGGGCATATCGCTCAGAATACGGCGCTGGCGGCGACGGCGCAGGGCCTGGGGAGCTGCCAGATCGGTGCTCTGTATGATGACGAGTGCAACGCCCTGTTGGGCGTCGATGGCGAACGAGAAGCGATCCTGTACATGACTACCATCGGCCATCCCGCAACCCAGGGCAGGGCGTCATGAGCAATCGTCTGGCCCGCGAGGCGAGTCCCTATCTGCGCCAGCACGCCGACAACCCGGTGGACTGGTACCCCTGGGGCGAGGAGGCGCTGGACAAGGCGCGCCGTGAAGACAAGCCGATCTTTTTGTCGGTGGGCTATTCTGCCTGCCACTGGTGCCACGTCATGGCCCACGAGTCGTTCGAGGACGACCAGGTAGCCGAGACGCTCAACAAGCACTTTGTGAGCATCAAAGTAGATCGGGAGGAACGCCCTGACCTGGACCAGATCTATATGCGCGCCGTGCATACCCTCACAGGCAGCGGCGGGTGGCCCATGTCGGTGTTTCTCACGCCGGAGGGCGAGCCGTTCTTTGGCGGCACCTACTTTCCGCCCGAGCCGCGCCACGGCCTGCCAGGCTTTCGTGCGCTGCTCTTGCGTATCGCCGAGCTGTGGGCGGAACGGAGGCAGGATCTAGAAAGAGCGGGCCAGCAGATCGTTGAATCGATCGCCAGGCCATCGGCCGAGACTTACACCGATGGCCTTACCATCGCGACAGTGCGGGCCTCTGTGCAAAAACTCGAGGCCGACCACGACGACCGCTGGGGAGGCTGGGGACCCGGACCCAAGTTTCCGCAGCCCATGGCCCTGAAGCTCTTGCTGCGCCGCAACCATGCCGAGGGCGATAGCGATGCGCTGGCAACAGCCGAGATCGCTCTGGAAGCCATGGCCCGGGGCGGCATCTATGACCAGTTGGGTGGCGGATTCCATCGCTATGCGGTCGATGGACGCTGGCTGGTGCCGCACTTTGAAAAGATGCTCTATGATAACGCCCAACTGGCTCGCGTGTATCTGCACGCCTGGCAGATCACGGGCAAGCCCCTCTATCGGGCAATCGCACAAGAGACCCTGGACTATATGGCACGCGATATGCGCCATCCGGCCGGCGGCTTTTACAGCGCCCAGGATGCCGACACTGAGGGACAGGAGGGCCTGTACTATGTATGGACGCCCGATGAGGTACACGACGTGCTGGGCGACCAGGCCGAGGCATTCATGCAGGCCTATCCCATCACGCAGGAGGGCAATTTCGAGGGGCGCAATATCCTGACGCTCTCAGGCAGCCCGGAAGAGCGAGAGGCCCTGGCCCCGCAACGGGCGCGCTTGCATGAGGCACGCCAACAACGCGTGGCGCCCGGGCTGGATGACAAGGTGCTCGCTGCCTGGAACGGCCTGGCGCTGGCTGCCTTTGCCGAGGCGGCCGTAGCCCTTCAAGAACCAACCTATCTGGAGATCGCCCGAGCCAATGCTATGTTCATCCTGGACGAGATGCGTGCCGAAGACGGCCGCCTGCTGCGAGTGTGGAAGGATGGCGAGGTCCGGCTGCAGGGCTATCTGGATGATCATGCCCATGTCATTGACGGGCTGATCGCCCTCTACCAGGCCACGTTCGAGCCGCGCTGGATCCAGGCCGCCCACGAGTTGATGGACCTGGTGCTCGCGCATTTTTACGACCAGACATTCTATGACACGGCAGACGACCACGAGGCGCTGATCGTACGGCCCCAAGAGATTCAGGACAATGCCGTTCCCTCGGGCGCATCCATGGCGGCTCTGAACCTGTTGCGCCTGGCCAGGCTATTCGCCGATGAGGATTACGCCCGATACGCCGAGAGCGAGCTGCGCGAAACACAGGGCCTAGCAGCGCGCTATCCCACATCGTTTGGCCAGTGGCTCGTGGCCCTTGATGAGGCCCTGCGCGACGCGATGGATCTGGCCATCACAGGCGATGTCAATAGCCCTGACACACAGGCCCTGGTGGCAGCCGCTCGCGGCTATCATCCCGGGCGGCTCATCGCCGTTGGTCCAGAGGGCTCGCTACCGATCCTGGCAGAGCGCCCCATGCTGGATGGGCAGGCCACGGCCTATGTCTGCAGGGGGCACCAATGTCTACCACCGGTTACCGATCCGAGAGAGCTCTTGGAGCAGTTGTAAGATTGCCAAGGCGCATCACGGAACGCGATAATGCTTGCTGTTCAATCCATTTCTAGGAGGTCATCATGACTTTGGAAGGCAAACGAGTTGTTGTATTGGCTGAGGACGAATACGAGGATCCCGAACTCTGGTATCCGTACTATCGCCTGCTGGAGGCTGGCGCCGAGGTGACCCTGGTAGGCCCCAAGGCCCAGACCTACAAGAGCAAGGTTGGCTTTCCCGCGACCGCGGAAAAAGCCACGACAGAGGTGAGCGCCGACGATTTCGATGCGGTGATCATCCCGGGCGGGTATTCGCCCGACAAAATGCGCCGCCACGAGAGCCTGCTCGAGTTAGTGCGCGGCATCCACGAAAAGGGTGGCGTAGTGGCGTTCATCTGCCATGCAGGATGGGTCCCCATCTCGGCAGGCATCCTCAAGGGCAAGCGTGTCACGGGGGTGGGCGCCATCAAAGACGATCTGGTCAACGCCGGAGCGACTTTTGTGGATGAGGCCGTCGTGGTCGATGGCAAGATGGTCAGCTCTCGCACGCCGGCGGATCTACCCCATTTCCTGCCTGCTATCATCGAGGCGATGGGGGGCTAATCCTTTGCGATCCAAGCCGCCGGATCGACCCAGGTTGGTCTGGCGGCTTGCTGTGGCCCTGGTATTGCAGGGTGCGTTATGGTAATATTGACTTGGAGGCTGGATCTGGCCTCTGCTGCCCAAGAGGGTAGCACCGCAAGCGGATCTTGTCCGATAGAATGAGTACGTTACAGGAGGTTACAACGATGGCTGGTATCGGTGAACATGTTCAGACGGCAGATTGGAAGAGCGAAAAGCACGTCCCGGTGATCGAATGCCCTGACACCGTCCCGTCAGGCGAGTTCTTTGACGTAAATGTGAGCCTCGGCAAGGCAGAGGCGCATCCCAATACCACCGAGCATCACATCAGGTGGATCTCGCTCTATTTCAAGCCAGACGGTGACCAGTTTGTGTATCAGTTGGGCCACTATGAGTTCGCGGCCCATGGCGAGCACGTCCGTGGCCCCAACGAGGGCCCTGCGTACACACATCACGGCGTGACCACATCGGTCAGTGTGAATGAGCCTGGAACGCTACGCTCGGTAGCTTTCTGCAACATCCATGGCCTGTGGGAAGACAGCAAGGAAATCACGCTCGAGCAGTCGTAGAACGCTCTCTATCAAAGGGAGCCAAATCTTGTTACAAGGAGTACACGTATGCATTCGATGACGGTGTCTAATCTGCAGAGCGCCTTTTCTGGCGAGAGCCAGGCTCATATGCGCTATCTGGCCTATGCTGCCAAAGCGGAACGGGATGGCTTTCCTAACGTGGCGCGCCTGTTCAAGGCCGTATCGTGGGCCGAGCAGATCCATGCCACCAGCCACTTTACCGTCCTGCGCGGCCAAGTGGGCCCGGCCATCACTGTGGCCGGCGGGGGCTTTGGCCTGGGCGCCACAGCAGACAACCTGGCCGTGGCGCTAGAGGGTGAAAAGTTCGAGATCGAAGAGATGTATCCGGTCTACAAGGCCTCAGCCGATTACCAGGGCGAGCGCGGCGCGCTGCGCAGCCTCGACTGGGCTGGGGAGGCCGAAAAGACGCACTATGCCCTGTATCAGGCGGCCAAAGAGTCGGTTGAGGCGGGCAACGATCTGGCGCTAGAACAAATCTGGGTCTGTGAGCGCTGCGGCCACACGGTGCTGGATGAGGCGCCCGACCAGTGCCCCATCTGCAAGGCCAAAAAAGAGGCATACCAGGCGTTCTAGTTAGTGCCGTAACTCGATGCACAACACAAGAGCGGGGCATTTCTACCCCGCTCTTGTGTTTCCACCGCTACGGTTACCCGGTACGCGGCGCTCGGCCCACCAATGCCAGCAAGATCAGACACACCACCAGCGTCAGAGCGGTCCATTCGCTTCCCATAGTTCCCTCTCCTCCACCCCTGAGAACCCACAGGGTAGAGGAGAGATACGTAAATCTCAGGACAAACTAGCTTTCCGCAGGCGGCTCTTGAAACGCCTGTACAGCGTTGCCGGTCAGAGGCCGTGCCAGGTTCATCAACTCGCTGGGGATCACAAACTTGGTGGACTCGCCCTCGCCCAGCGCCTTGAGGGTATCGAGGTATTGGAGGGTAAGAGTCTTGCTGTCCACACCTCTGGCGACCTTGTAGACCTCATCCAGGCCCAGCGCCACACCCTGGGCGCGCAGGATGG
This sequence comes from Anaerolineae bacterium, assembly GCA_007132185.1. GTDB lineage: Bacteria > Chloroflexota > Anaerolineae > UBA1429 > UBA1429 > UBA1429. Next base: position 16,054 of record SLPC01000015.1, read on the forward strand.
CGCTCTCGCGCTCGCCCTCGGCCAGAAGAATGATGGACTGGCGCTCGCCCTCGGCGCGCAGGATCGTGGCCTGGCGCTCGCCCTCGGCCGTCCGGATAGCGGCTTCCCGGGCACCCTCGGCGGTGGTCACCGTGGCGCGTCGGTCGCGCTCGGCGGCCATCTGGCGGGTCATGGCCTCTTCGATGGCGCGCGGCGGCACCACCTCACGGATCTCGACAGCGGTCACACGAATGCCCCAGCGGTCCGTGACCTCATCCAGCTTTTCATGCAGGATTCGGTTGATATCGTCCCGCCTGGAGAGCACATCGTCCAGATCCATAGCGCCCACCACGGCACGCAGGGTGGTGATAGCCAGC
>SLPC01000243.1 GCA_007132185.1 Anaerolineae bacterium
TAAACCCTGACAGGATCCCGCGTGGAGGGAGGCTCGCTATGGTTTCAGACCAGGCAGCGCCAGCAGGTCGCGTCGTGAGGGTGGCGGTGTTGGGCTGTGGGCGCTTTAGCAATAGCACCCATCTGCCCAACCTGGCGGCCATCGAGGGTGTCGAGGTGGTAGCCGTAGCCGATACAGATGGCGAGGCCGCCCGCGCCACGGCGGCCCGCTTTGGCGTGCCCCACGCCTATACCGATGGGCACGAGATGCTCGCCAAGGAGCGTTTCGATGCTCTCTTTTCCATTGTCCCCGCCTATGCACGCACCATAGATGGTCCCGAGGCAACGGCGGCCCGCCAGGGGGTCCACCTGTTCAGCGAAAAGCCCCAGGCCGACGATATGGCCGTGGCGGTGGCCATCGATCGGGCCGTGGAAGCGGGCCGCGTGATCAGCACCGTCGGTTTCCGCGAGCGCTATCGCCCCCTCTTTCAGGAGGCCCGGGAGCGGCTGGCCGATGTGCGGCTGATCCACGCCCGCGTACAGTCGGCACGAGCCTGGACGCCGCCTCAGGGCGCGGATGCCGATCGCTGGTGGGACGAGTACAAGCGGCGGGGCGGCTGGGCCATGGAGTGGGGCGTTCACGCGGTGGACTATGTGCGCTTTATGACGGGCCAGAACGTGGCCAGCGCCCAGGCATTCTACTATGAGGACGCTTCGCAGCCAGTGGCCCTCTCGCAGGCGATCCATCTCCAGTTAGAGAGCGACGCCACCATGGACATTGTCGCCCTGACGGGTGTGCCCGCCGCCCCCGATGAGCCGTTGATCACCCTATATCACGACCAGGGCTACCTGGCTTTGGTGCGTAATGGGAAAGAGACCTGGTCGCTGGTGGAGAACGGCGAGACGGTGCGCACCGAAGAGATGGACCCCTGGCTGGAACATGACCAGCAGTTCATCGAGGCGATCCGCATGGGCGACGAGAGCCTGCTGCGCAACGACTATCACGACGGGCTGGCGTCGCTGGCGCCCATCCTGGTGGCCCGCGAGTCGGCGCGCCGCGGTGGCGTCGCCCTGGATGTGCCGGGCTGGGCTAGGATCGAGTCGGAGCCGCCGCCGCGATCTCGGAGATAGCCGCCAAACTCTAGGACGCCCCATGGGGCGCGGTCGCAGAGCTAGCTGATCCAACAGGAGGACATTGTATCGCATGCAGCCGCAACAGCGTATTCTCAATGCCGAGACTCTTATCAGCCACGGCAATGTGGCCGGGCGCCAGGCCATGGTCCAGATCCTCGAAGCAGGTCTGCAGGCCGCCGATCCCTACAATAACATGATCCGCCTGGTACGCCTCAAAGGGGATCGGCTCATCGTCGGGGACGCCGATTTCATCCTCGAGGGAGACCCCCGGCAGGAGTTGGAAGAGATCGATCTACGCGAGATAGATCGCATCCTGGTGTTTGGCATCGGCAAGGGCATCCAGCGGGCCGCCAAGGCGCTGGAAGATACCCTGGGCGATCGGATCACCGGCGGGCACGTCATCGACAAGCAGGGCTGTCCCATCATCCTGGACCGCATTAGCGTGACCTTGGGGGCGCACCCTGTGCCTGACGAGCACTGTGTGGCTGGGTGTCAGCGCATCCTGCATCTGACCCGTGATCTCACGGAGCGTGATCTGGTGTTCACCGTGATCGGCAACGGGGTGTCTTCGCTGCTGACCCTGCCGGTGCCCGGTGTCAGCCTGGAGGACGTGCGCGAGACCACCCGCATTATGCAAATCGAGCAGGGGGCGCCCACCAACGAGCTGAACCCGGTGCGCAACCACCTGGACCAGCTCAAGGGCGGCCGCATCGCCCGCCACATCCACCCCGCCCGCGCTATCCACATCCTCACAGGCAGCGCTCTGAACTATGCCGCCGTGATGGACCGCAACGTCTGGCTGCACACCATGCCCGAGCGCTCTACCTTTGCCGAGGCGGTAGAGATGCTGAAAAAGTGGCAGGCCTGGGATGCCGTATCGCCCGCGGTGCGCCGCCATCTGCAAGAGGCCGATCCGGCGTTCGACACGGTCCGGCGCGGCGAATACGAGCAATACCGCTTTCGGGTGTTCGAGGCCATGCCGCAGCACCTGGCCATGCTGCCGACGGCGCGCCGCGCCGCGCAAGAGATGGGCTTTCGAGCGCACGTGCTCTACCGCTACTCGCATATGGAGGCGGCCGCCGCAGCCACCATGGCCGGGAGTATTGCATTGAACATCGAAGAGTTCGGCGAGCCCTTTGAGCCGCCCTGCGTGCTACTGGGTGGGCACGAGCTGCTGGTCACCGTAGGCAAAGAGAGCGGCATGGGCGGTCGCAACCAGGAGTGGGCCCTGGCAGCGGCGCGGCGCATCGCCAGCAGTCCCCAAATCGTCATGGGCTCGGTGGACTCGGATGGCAATGATGGTCCGGGCCACCAGTTCGGCGGCGACGCGTCCGTGCCGGTGCTGGCGGGCGGCATCGTGGATGGAGAGACCTGGGCCAACGCGTTCCAGGCCGGGTTCGACGCCGACGCCGAGCTGCGGCGGCATAATACCTCACCGGTGCTGTGGGCCGTGAACAGCGGCGTCCAGACCACGTATAGTATCAGTATCAACGATCTGACCGCCATCATGGTGCTGGGACGCTCGATACCGAGGCCGCATCCATAGACGCGTCCCTGCGTCACAAGCAAACAGGAGGGTACCACAATGCTAGTTCTGGGTATCGTAGGGAGCCCGCGCAAAGAGGGGCGCACCAATGCGCTGGTCGGGGCCGCCCTGCAGGGGGCTGCCAACGCAGGCGCCGACGTGCAAAAACTCTATCTGATCGAGCACGATATCAAACCCTTTAGCAGCCAGGGTGGGGCTGCCGAGGGCGTGCGCTTTTTGCCCACCACGCTGTGCGATGTCTGTGAGCAGGCCGATGCCCTGGTGCTCGGGGCGCCGGTTTACTTTGGCGACATCAACGGGCTGAGCAAGGACTTTATGGACAGTGTCCGCATAGGCAACGAGAACGGCAAGCCTGCCCTGGGCATCGCTGTAGCCGGTGGATCGGGCAAGGGGCTGCTCAGTGGTGTACAGAGTATCTATCACTGGTTCTATCATCGGCAGATGCGGGCTATCGACCCCACGCCCGTAACGCGCTTTAACGAGCAGGCGATGCTTGCAGCCCTGCCCGAAAGCGGCGCCCGGCTGGTCGAGATGGCCAAGACGCCCCAGCCGTTTCCCGGCACCGGCCGCGAGGATCGCTGGGCCGAGATCGTGGCCTACTATGCCAATGTGCCCTACCTGGACAAGGGCCCCGTGGACGAGTTTCTCATGCTGGCGGAGCAGTTGATCGCCATCTCGGAAGGGCACGCCGCCCTGGATGAGGCCAAGGCCGCATACGCGCAGGCGCTGGATCTGGCCCAGCAGGGGGATCGCGCCAACGCCGGGCGGCATGCCGTGCGTGCCTATGACCTGCTACTAAACTAGGGCGCACGTCAAAGATCTGGTAACGCAAAGCGACTCGGAGGGTTATGCACCTTCCGAGTCGCTTGAGCGATTGCTTGCGCGTTCGCTCTAACGTCAGAGTGGGTGGTCAGACAAAGAGAGGCGCTGCCTCGTGACGCTCCATGAGGGCCTGCATCTCCTCATCGCCGGGGCGCCGCTCAAAGCGATTGGCTGCGTCCAGGATCTTGGGCAGCAGGCCTACATCGCTGGATGTGTTCAGGAACACGCCCTGGCGACCCAGCACCCAGCTCACCGCCAGATCGATATCCTCCTGCTCGGTAAACGGCTCGTACCATGTGGAGGTAAAGTGCTCCTGTCCCTCGGGCCAGGGGCGCTTGGTCAGCGACTTGATGGTCTGTACGGCCACGTCACGCTCCTTGCACATGGCCACCAGCGTCTCGAAATCCTCGGCATATTTCGGGTTCTGCATCATGACATAATTGTAGGGCAAGAGCACCGAGTCAAAGTCGAAATGCTCTAGGCTGCGCTGGTGCATCGCTGCCACCTCTACCCCGTGACCTGTTACGCCGATGAAACGCACCAGGCCTTCGTCGCGGGCCTCAATGGCGGCCTTGAGCGCGCCATCATCGCCCATGGCGGTCTCCCACTCGTCCTCGTCCACCAGGTTGTGGAGTTGAATCAGGTCCACGTTGTCGACCCGCATGCGCTCCAGCGAGCGGCGGATCTCGTCATGGGCGGCTTGATAGGTACGCTCGCCGGTCTTGGTGGCCAGGAAAAAGTGCCGGCGGTGCTCGGCCATCCAGGGGCCGATTCGCAGCTCGGCGTCGCCATAGCTGGCGGCGGTGTCGATGTGGTTGATGCCATACGCCAAAAGCAGGGTACAGGCCTCGTCGGCGACATCCTGCGACACACGACCCAGGGCAGCAGCGCCGAAAATCGTGCGTGTGCTCAGGTGGCCAGTCCTTCCAAACGGAGCCAACGGAATCGGGGACATAATACATACTCCCTTCCCAAGGGTTCCAGGAGCAAAGGCCACCTGGATGATCAGTAACACTACCGATTACATGATACGCCAAAGGGGGAGCGCCCGTCAAGGATGATGTGTTTCCTGCGTCTGCAGTGGCTCGCCGCGCTAGCGCCCCGCCAGGTA